>CAZPBB010000008.1:0-30905 GCA_964584745.1 uncultured Bacteroidaceae bacterium | reverse complement strand
CGGACACCGGCAGCCTATCAAAGGTACGCCCTGCGAAGTGCCTGTTCCCAAAAAAACAAGACGGTTCATGATATCGTACGGTTTTACCTCGCGAAGGTAAGCATTTATCAAAGATACCCGCAAAAATCTATTACTTTGCGTACCTTTGCCGAGTTATATATTGTCTGAATCGGCAGCAAGATACCGGAAGAATTCAAACCTTTCATTCTCATTGGCAAAAGCCAGGTTCGTTCCGGCTATGCCATAACGGGAATCGGGCGGAACGGGATCATGGATACCGATGGCGAGAACGACATGTCTATAAAAAGTCAGTTGAAAACAAGAAATAAAACAGATAATTATGAAAACAAAATTTTTCTGGACCGCATGCCTTTCGATGCTTGCCCTCCTTCAGGTGAAGGCACAGACCGAACCCATCAAGCTGGAACTTCCGCCCGATCAGGTAATCAACCATTTCCGTGCCAATAATTCCGGTACAGCGGTAGTGTCATGGCTGCAATTCGAAGATGACAAGGATACCTATATTACCGGTACTTTTACTGTAGATGGCGATGCCAAGAAAGTTATCTATCGCAACAACGCATGGTTCTGCAGTGAGACCAAGATTCCACTCAACTACGCGCCGGTCAAGATAAAAGCCGCCCTTGACACACTCGCACCGGGATTTGCCTTGAAAGAACTCTATTATCAAACGGGAGTCCGCGAAAAAGGGTATCGCGCCATCTTGCAAAAAGGCAAAAAGAAGAAAACCGAATTCCGGCACCTGCTCTTTTCTTCCAAAAGTGATTTCATGAAAGAGGAAGAAGCCATTCCAAGCCAAATCTACCGCTTCTGAAGCATCGGAATTCAGATTAACCCAAAGAGGAAGGCAAAGCAAATGCTTTGCCTTCCTCTTTTTTATAGAAGGCTTTCATACCGGAATAAAAAAATCAATCTTCCTGCCCACCGGCGCTGAAGTTCTCATACCGCGCCAATACAAACAGGTAATCCGACAATCTGTTCACGTAGCGCAGGGCCAAACGCTCACGTTCTCTCTCGCCTGAGGGAACCTGTGTAAAACCCACCATCATCCGCTCACAACGCCTGCAAACGGTACGCGCCACATGCGTCTGTGCAGCTGCCCGCAAGCCGCCGGGCAATACAAAATCGTTCAATTCGGGCAATCTTTCATCCATACGGTCTATGGCTTCTTCCAACACACACACATCTTTTTCCCCTATAAAATCATAGGGAAAACTTTTGCCGCTTTCAAAGTCGAAAGAGTAAAAACCGCCTATCTTAAAGAGGTTGCGCTGTATGTTCTCTATAAAATCCCTATCCTCTTTGTCCAATACCTTGCGATATGAAACCAATAGCCCCAACCATGAATTGAGTTCGTCTATACTACCGTAGATATCCACCTGCCCATCCGCCTTGCTTACCCTACGGCCACCTATAAGGGAGGTTGTTCCCTTATCGCCGCTTTTGGTATATACTTTCATAGCCTACATCTTTTTGTCCGGATAAAGGGATTCCCACCACTGCGGACGGTTTTTGAGATATTTCTCAAACCACGCGAGAATGGTCTTTTCCCAGTCGGTACGCTTGGCGTAATCCACAATGCCGTGATCCTCACCGGCCACCGTTACCATCGCCACAGGTCTGCCCAACACACGCAAGGCTTTATACATCTGATAGCTTTCGCCGATAGGCACGTTCACGTCCGAAGTGCCGTGCAACAGTAAGAGCGGCGTATGCACCTTGTCTGCATTGAACAGCGGGCTTTGATCCACAAAGATATCCCGACGGTTCCACGGAAAAGAAAAAGCGTTGGCCGAGGATCCATACAGATAACCCCAATAACCTTCCCCCCAATACGAAGAAATGGAACTGATACCGGCATGGGAAATGGCGGCGGCGAACAAATCGGTGCGCGTAACCAGCAACTGGGTCATGAATCCTCCGTAGGAAGCCCCGATACAGCCTAACTTTGTAGAATCCACAAAGGAATGTTCGCTACAGAAACGACGCACACCCGCAATGATTTCTTCCGCCACGGTAATGCCCCAATTATTGACATGCGCCGCCGAAAAACCGCGATTGTAGCCGATGGCACCCGAAGGCTGCACCACCAATACCACATAGCCGTTGGATGCCCATACGCTTTTGGGATAACGCATCGAAAGCGCACGTGGGGTGGGCGTGGTTCCCGAATAATAATAAACGATACACGGATAACGCTTGTTCTCATCAAAATCAGGCGGCAGATAATACACCGCCTCTATCGTATCGCCTGCGGTGTTGAGATAGAACCAATCGCGGTGTCCGCCTATGCGTACCGCCTTCAATTCATCACCTTGCGGGTCTGCCACGCAAAGCGCCGCTTTCCCCTTGGCCGCAAATTCGTTTTTTCCTGCACTTCCCTTTATCAGATAGGCACGATAAGGTTTGTCTATACTGCTGCCCGTATATAACAAGGCATTTGAACAAACATCAAATCCGTTCACCACATCGGTCTGTGCCGGAATACGGGTAAAGGTTTTTGTTGCCGTCTTATAGGCATAGAGGTTTACGAAGTCGTGTTCATCGGCATACAGATAAATATAGTTGCCGTCAGGCCCCCATTTTGCCTGCTGCACGGAAGGTCCGAACTTCTCGGTAATCCATTCGGTCTTCTTGCTTTCAATATCGAAGATAAAAGCCTCCGTTTGATAATCATTGGGAATAAAACAATCTTGACATGGCACAGATACCCCGGGAATGGAAGGGTCTTTGAACATCTGCTCCGACCCCTTTACAAGCAGTTTCTTTCCATCGGGCGAAAAACACGCACTACCCGGAAAACAGGTACTGAACAATTCCTCTATCGAAAGCGTTTCCAGATCCATGCGGTAAAGATGTTGCCACATATACTGGCGCATCGTATCAACGGCATCTTCGGTGGCGAAAAGCAGATAACGGCCATCGGAGGAAATATCGAAAAGAGATGCCGAATGATATCCATAGGTCAGCGGAACGCGACTGCCGGAAGCCAGACACAATTTGCTCAATGCCGTGCGGTTACGATAGTATGGCCACTGGTCCATCGGATTTTCCAGTTTTTTGAGCCCGTTCTGGGGTTCGTCCGCCTTGGTATCAGTTTGCAAAATCAAATAGCGACCTTGCGGTTCCCATGCGAAACCGCTCAATTCTTCAGCGGTTTCATAAACCAGACGCGCCGGTTCACCCAATTTACCCACATATACCTGTTTCTGCCCACCCTTCCGCTTCATATAGGCATACATGTCTGCCGCTTCGGCAAAGGCGAGCCCCGACACACCTTCCAGTTCCAGAACCGGTTGCGGAAGCGTTTTCCCATTCAGGTCTGAAACGCGGTAGATGCGATGCACGGAAGCGAATTTCTTAAGGTGGGGCAAAGCATGGTTAAAACTCAACTTGATATACTCTCCACTATGGGAAAGCTGCGGTGCATATACCGTCGGAGCGTTCAGATAATGGGCAAGGCCGTAAAATTCATCCACATCGGATCCCAATGCAAGTGGAACATCCGCGGTTTTGAAACCAGCGGAGAAAAACATCTGTTTTTCTTGCCCGGTATAGAGAGACTGTAGCATGAACACATGATAGCCAGGCTCTATCTTAAGCACCGCACGGCTCACAGCAGGATGCGCGGTATCCTGTCCCGTTGCGCGACTCAACACTTCCACCCCATCCATATACAGTTTGAAAGCCGGGGAACAAGTCAGTTCGAGCGTGGCCTTGGTGTAGTCGGAAGCACGAAGATAGAAGCAGCTCAATGTCCATGCATACCGCAAGGAATCCACCTTGCCTACCTGCGCTGTATAATTCGAATCCACCGTCTTCCAATGCAAGGTCTTGCCTTGCCACATAAAGGCATCGCCCTCTTTCGGCCGCGCGGAAAAGGTCATTTCCCTGTCGAAGAAAGGATAGGAGAACAAAACGGAAGATGAAAATGTTTTACCGTTTATATCCGCTTCCTGCCGAAACGCAGGCAATGAAAACAGCAACGGCTCCAACTGAAGGTAAGCGGTAAGCCTGTACTCGGTTTCTCTCGTGTCTGCCCGATCCTCCGCATTTACCGTACCCGACACCATCCACGTACCGGCCAACAAAAAGGCAAAAGCACGAAAGGCACCTTTTTTCAAAGATGCCTTTTGTTTTTTTAGGGAGATATGGTTCATATCCGTTATCGTTAAGGTTCCTTTTCAATACGCATTTATTCGGAAACCTGTTCCGGAACAGCGGTCTGTTCAGGAACCCCTTCCGATGCCGCAGCGGGTGCCGGAGACTCTACGTTTATCTGTAAATGACGTTTTCCCGTAGCGGAAGCCGCCTCCATATTGTTTTCTATAATCTTGAATTCTGTACGACGGTTCAATGCGCGTCCTTCTTCGGTATCGTTCGTGGCGATGGGTTGCGTAAGCCCCATGCCTACATAAGTGAGACGGTCTATGCCGATACCGCGGTCAACCAGATATTCAACCACCGATTTGGCACGACGTTCGGACAATCCTTGGTTATAGCTTGCAGAACCTTTGTTGTCGGTATGTCCCGAAATTTCAATCTTGATGGTGGGAACCTCAACCAACAGTTTATACAGGCGATCCAATTCCACATACGACTGCGGCAACAGCGTGGCCTTATCGAATTCATAGAAGATGTTGCGCAGTACCACACGGCTCCCCACCGAAACGTTCTTGAGCGGAAAATCCTTGCTGATTTCCTGATATTCAGCCGTCGCGGGAAGATCGAAATTTTCGGAATGGAACAGATAACCGTCACGACGTACCGTAATGGCATAGTTATGACCCGCCGGCAACTGTATCATGAAACGACCCGTGCGCGGGTTGGACTTGAACACGGCGATTTCCTGCTGCAAATCATTATCTACCATCACCACTTCAGCCGCTAAGGGTGCCTTTGTATAATCATCGTAAACAAAACCTTTCAGAAGCGTGATGGGGGTAATCTGGATTTCAGCCGCCGACTCGGCCACCGATTCGCTCACAGGTGCCGTGATATAAGCCAGCAATTGGTCTTCCGACTGTGTGACAACCCCCTTTTCTTCTCCCATATAGGTTACTTTATACACATCATAGCCCCCCAAACTTTCACCCATACGTTCAGAGGCGTAATACCCGGTTTTACCTGTGAGGGAATGACGGTAAAAGGCATCGTTTTCCACCGTGTTGATAGGCCATCCCAAGTTGTGTGGCAAACTCCACGAAGTATCGGTTTTTCCTTTCTGCGAATAGAAGATATCATATCCTCCCATTGTTTGATGACCGTTGGAAGAAAAAAAGATGGAATTGCCATCGGAAACGACAAAAACGGAGATTTCATCTTTCGCTGTATTGATGGTCGGACCAAGGTTAACCGGTTCGCCCCATGCGCCCCCTTCCTGACGCATCATCCAGATATCGAAACCTCCATAACCGCCTTCACGGTCGCTTACAAAATAGGCGGTTTTCCCGTCATATGTAAAAGAAATGGTTTGTTCCTGCGAAATAGGAGTTCCCGTTCCTTTTCCTTCTCCCAAATATTTGGGTTTTACCCAACCCGAAGCATCGGAAGCGGCCGTAAATATCTCGCCTTCACGCTTGGCACCCCGATATACGAAAAGCGTGGATTCATCGGACGAAAGACCGGCTGAAGCATCGTGTCCGGCCGTGTTGACAGGCATCCCCACATTGAAGACCGTCCAAAGCGTATCCACTATCGAATCTTTGCTGGCGAGATAAACATCCTCAAAAGACATCCCTGAATAAGTATCCACATCTTCCGTAACGGCTCCCGGACGCAAGGAGGTAAAATATATCTGCGTTTCATCGGCATTTACCAAAGGCGCATAATCCGGATAGGGAGAATTAAAGGTAGTACCGATATTGTCGATGAATACACGCGCCGGTTTCTTCATCTGCTGTTGGGCATAACGACATTCTTTGATACGCTGAATGCAACGGGTCTGCGCAGCCGCATCAAGGTCAGGCGTTTGCAGACAACGTTCAAAAAGAATTATGGCCGAATCCAGTTCATAGCGCGATACATACAGACGCGCCAAATCGTAACGGGCCTCAAAGTTACCCTCATCCAAAGCCAAAGCCTTTCGCAGATAAGGTTCCGCACCAAAACGTGTCATTACAGAAACCGTATGGCAATGCCCCAAAAGCACATTGAGCAAAAGATTGTTCGGATTCACTTCGTAGGCTTGCAAAAGGAAAGGCATCGCTTCTACCCTTCTGCCTTCGGCAAAAAGCGAAAGCCCTTTCTTATAACCTTTCTGTGCGACACGATACGTCTTGGCATCCACCGATCCCAACGAATTGCGATCGAAGGGAGTCCCCACATTGGCATACGCCAACTGTTTTGGACTCAACGCCCAAGGTTTCTTCTGCGCTTTCTGCGGCTTGTTGGTGGCATTTTCCTTTACTTTTTGAGGCGGAAGTCCAAAATTATCTTCAACGGAAACCGCACCGGAAACCGTCTCGGCTCCGAGACGCGTCTGTCCCGCTCCCGCCAAAACAACAACTGCCGCAGTAACGGCGATATATCTGGAAAAACGATTGAAAACGGATTTCATGGCAATCTTGCTTTAAACGGGTTACTTTTTGTCTATCGCACCACACTGCATATTGACATAGCGTTTGGCCTTGTCGTTACCCAATTCGACCGCTCGCCGCCAATCTTCGCAAGCGCCTTCCGCATCTCGGTTCATTTCCTTGAAATTACCCCGGTTCAGATAGGCCGCCGCGTTCTTGGGCATCAACTCAACAGCCCTATTGCCGTCTGACAAGGCTTTCTCATATTCAAACAACTTGTAATAGGCACACCCACGGTTCAGATAGGCATACGCATACATCGAATTGAGCATGATGCAGGTGTCAAAATCGGCGATCGCCTTTTCAAACTGCCCCATTTCATAATAGGCAAGTCCGCGAAGATTATAAGTGAGATGATTCTTGGGCGCTTTCTGTATGGAGAGCGTATATACTTTCAATGCCTTGTCGTGATTGCCGGAACGACGCAACGCACTGCCCCAGTTGTTGTGCATGAACACGGCATCCGGTTCCAGTTCGCAGGCCTTCTCGTAATCGGCCACCGCCTCTTCATATTTGCCAAGCTGCCGTTTGGCACTTGCCCTGTCGTTGTAGGCATAAGCATAAGAGGGATTGCTTTCGATGGCACGGTCGTAATCGGCAATCGCCTTCTCGTATTCTTTCTTTTCAAAGAAAAGACCACCCCGATAGTAGGCCGAAGCAGCATGACGGGCATCTTCCGAAAGGGCTTTCGTATAACTTTCCATCGCCTTCTCATGCTGGTTGTCTTTATAGTAACATTGTCCCAAACCGAAGTAAGCGTCAGCCGAAGCGCCCATAGATATCGCCTGATTGAAATCTTCGATGGCATCCGTTATATCGCCCTGCTGCCACTTGATGGAGGCACGGTTGGTATAGGCCTCGGCATAATCGGGTTTCAGTTCGATGGCTTCGTTGAATTTTTCCAAAGCCGCTTCAAAATCGCCCGCCTGCATCAATTCCACACCGGCATTATAAGCTTTCTTCTCCAGTTGCTCGTCTATCGTGCTGGCCTTGATAACGGATTCCTGTACCTCATCCGGCGGTATCTGCGAAAACGGATCCCCTACCGGCCCCACTTCTTGCGCCCGAAGCGTGGAAAAAGCTCCGAAAGCCGCGATCAGTGCCATACAAACAAATGATTTCATAACAGTTTGTTTATTGCTCTTTCTTTTCCGTACTTATCTTCTGCTTTGTCAAACCTATTCAGGTACGACAATCGGAAAATCATAATCGAATTTCATAAAGTGCATCGGTTCCATCACGTGGCCCAGAAAATCACGGTAGGCCTCGGTTATTCCGAAGGTATTCCTATCAAAATAAGCGTCAGGCAACGGGATGTTCCCGATGGACCCCATATCGATGGACGAAGTGTTGAACTCTTCCAACTCGTTGTAGTGCACCACCTTGTTCAGCACCGGCATCTGACCGTAAGCCTTGCGCAACAGCAGGTCAACCACCTTGTCGCCCAACGTGGAGGTAAGACGGCGGTCGTATTCTCGACATTCACCCGCACGGGCAAAATAGCCACTTATCTGCGCCCTGGCATCCAAACCCAGATGTTGCGTGATTTCTTTGGCCACCACGCCGCTCACGCCACCCAAACGGGCATGCCCGTATTCATCGGTTTCGGAACTGGCATGTATCACGTCCGTTTTTCCTGTCGATTCGTCATACCAACGCAAACCTTCCGAAACGGCGATAATCAGGCAACGTTTCTTGCTACGCATATACAGTTCCTTGACACGTTCAAAGAAAAATTCCTTACGTTCGGCCGTCATGGGACATTCGGGCACCAGAACCATATCGGCACCGCCATGGGCGGCCGTTGCCGTAAGCCAACCCGCATCTCGTCCCATCACTTCCAGCACCATCACACGACGGTGTGATTCGGTGGTGGTGCGCAACATGCTCGTGAGACGCGCCACCGTACGGGCGGCGGAAGGGAATCCGGGACAAATCACGGCCTCTATATCTTGTCCGTTATAGCGGTGCATGGTGCGCGTGCGCAAGTCGTTATCGATGGTTTTAGGAAAACCGATTACGGGAATTCCCTCTTTTTCATAGAGTTTCTTAGCCGCTCCATTGGTATCGTCACCACCTATGGTTACCAAGACATCTATCTTGTAACGTTCCAGATTCCGGAGAATCTGCGCCACCCTGTCTTCCCCTTCCTTGGGTGAGAAAGGATTGGTGCGGCTCGAACTCAATGCCGTTCCACCGTAAAGCCCGTTGTAAGGCTGGAAAGTAAGATCCATCACTTCTCCATCTCCCAAAAGTCCTTTCCAACCCTGACGGATACCATACACCTTGTATCCCAACATGGAAGCTCTGTTGCGTACACATTCTATACTTGAATTGATGGCCGGCGTATCGCCGCCACCCGAAAGTATGGCCAATGTCTTGCCATGAAAAAGCTTGCAGTCAGAGCCCATAGTATTCCCTTTTTTAAATTTTCGCATTGTCCGCACGGCAACCACTTCCTCCAAAAGAGCGGTTACATGCCATGAGAAGCCATTTTCAATCCAATAGAAAACAACTTCTCTAAACTTTCAAAGTTACTACAAATCCCTTATTTGACAAAATCGAAGCAAAGAAGATGAAAAAGGTAAAGCCTATTCCGGTCTATCTGAATCAACACGATTGTGTTGTCCTGCCGTTTTCATCTCTGCCTTCATGATTCTGCAGTAAAAACGGGCGCGGAATTACCAGCGGACCGCCTGCAGGTAGCCACAGATAAAGGCTTCCGTCTCGGCTTTGCTTTCATAGAACCCCATGTGGCCTATGGGCAGGGTGAGTACATGACAATGGGCGGGGAGCAACGTCTGGGCCATGATTTTGGCCAAATCGATACGCGAATCCTGCTTACCGATGATAAACATGAAAGGCACCGGCAGTTCATATACTTCCAAACGGTTCGGTCTTTGCAACATGCCTTCCTGGGCGGCGGCTATCGCCGCCGCCCCCATGTTCCTCGCCGATTCTTGCAAGGCGGTAATTTGAGACTGGTAACGAGCGGAAGTTCCGGGGGCAAAAAGATCGGCGGTGGAATCGAGAATAAAAGACATTTTTCCTGCACGAAGGAGCGCGAGCGCACGACCACGGTTTTCTTTTGCCTGCGGCGCATCCGCCCCCGGATGGGAGTGAAAGAATCCGACACCTTTTACCTTCTGCGGATAACCGCAGGCGAACGCCGCGGCCACGTAGCCACCCATGGAATGTCCTATCACCACGGCGTGCGCGATATTTTCGGTTTCCAATATCCGGTTTACCAATCCTGCCTGTAACTCCATGGTATGCACATCGGCGAAAGAATCGCTTTTTCCATGTCCGGGCAAATCGGGGCAAATTACACAATAACCTTTATCGAATAAGGTTTGTGAAAGTTCATCCCATACAAAAACCGCTTCCGTGAAACCGTGCAGAAGCACCACCGGTCTTTCCGTCCCTTTTTCGTTCCTTATCGTATAATGAAGCTTATGTTTGTCTATTTCGAGATATTTATGCTGCATGGACAGTCGGCCTTATCAGGTTTCACCTTTATTTCTTGAGGTTCATTAATTTTTCACGTTCCCGCATTTCCTTTGCCGTGAGCGGCTCCGCTTCTTCTTCGTATTCGCGGCTATGGCTATACACCCGCCATTTTTCGAGCACCGCCTCCATATCGGAAGGCATCTCGGATTCAAAATGCACGGCCTTTCTGCTCAGCGGGTGTATAAAACCCAAGGTGGCTGCATGAAGCGCCTGACGGGGAAGAAGATCAAAGCAATTCTCAACAAACTGCCTGTATTTGGTAAAGGTGGTGCCTTTGAGGATGCGGTCTCCGCCATAGGTGGCATCGCTGAAAAGGGGATGCTTGATATAACGCATATGGCAGCGTATCTGATGGGTGCGCCCCGTTTCGAGCACACACTCCACCAAGGTAACGTAACCGAAACGTTCCACCACCTTATAATGGGTAACGGCGTGTTTGCCCTTGTCGCCCTCGGGAAAGACCGCCATTACCTTGCGGTCTTGCACGCTGCGGCCTATGTTGCCCGTTATCGTGCCGTCTTCTTCATCGAAATTGCCCCACACCAAGGCGCGGTATTTGCGTTCGATGCTGTGGTCAAAGAACTGTTTGGCCAGAAAAGTCTGGGCTTCTTCGGTCTTGGCCACCAGCAGAAGCCCGGAGGTGTCTTTATCTATGCGGTGAACCAGATAGGGCTTCTCGCCTTTGAGGTGGTACATGAGTGCGTTGACGAGCGTGCCGGTGAAATTGCCGAAACCGGGATGGACCACCATGCCGGGGGCTTTGTCGACCACCAGCACGGCTTCGTCTTCATAGACGATTTCGATGGGTATGTTCTCGGGCGCCAGATCCACGTGTTGGGGCGGATTGGGCAGCACGAGCGTCACCACGTCGCCGGGCTTTACCTTGTAGTTGGATTTCTCGCCCTTGCCGTTCACCAGGATATTGCCGGCCTTGGCGGCGTTCTGTATGCGGTTGCGCGCCGTTCCCGAAAGGCGGTCCACCAAGAATTTATCCAGACGCAAAGGAGCCTGCCCCGGATCGGCCACCACGCGGAAATGTTCGTAAAGCCCCTGGGCTTCTTCCTCTTCGTTTTCCTCGATATCTTCCGTTGCCGGAGAGGAATAATCCTGCCTATATTCCCATTCTTCACTGTATTCCCTTGCCATATATCTTAAAATTCCTCCGTTTCGGTATCATTCTCAAGCAATTCCTCGTTTTCTTCCGGATATTCCATATCCTCTTCCTCCACCGAGTCCTGTATCACAGGCAACCTACCTTTCCCATCACCTATCTGCAAATCGATAAACGAACCCTTTCTCACCAAACTGCCCGGTTCTATTTCCTGTCCTCTATGCAATTGACCGATAATGGCCCCTTTCACGATTGAAGGAACGACATATCTGACACCTACCTTAAGGCCATAGGTTTCAAGCAGGGCTTCCGCCTGACGTAAGGACAAGTCTTTTAAATCGGGCATCTGCACCGAAGCGGGAAGGCCGGCGGCCACAACAAGATAGAAAGTGCGGTTCTTTTTCACCTTGGAACCCACCTGAGGAGATTGGGCGATTATCTCGCCGGGTTTCCGCTCAGGGTCATAAATAGAGTCGCGAACTACGAACTTGAAACCGAATTCCTCTTCGAAAGGTTTCAACTTTTCCAGTTGCATTCCCCTTAAGTCCGCCACCCTGATATCCTGTCCATGACGGGTAAAAAAGCGTAAAGACAATAAGACCACGCTTATCAGCAAGACAAGAATGACTATCATCAGCAGCAACTGACGCCAAAAGCCACCCGTTTTCATGTACGCAAAGAAACTCATCTGTTATCTCTTTATGTTTTTTAATGTGCATCCAACCAATTGGCCGCCGCATTGATTTCCACCTCGACAGGCACCTGCATGGGAAGCGCGTTTTTCATTTCCTCGGCCACCAAAACCGAAAGGCGTTCCACTTCTTCTTCCGGCACGTCGAACACCAATTCATCGTGCACCTGCAAGATCATGCGGGCCGACAGATGTTCGGCCGCTATCCGGCGGTCGATGGCAATCATGGCCAGCTTTATCATATCTGCACTTGAACCCTGTATGGGCGCATTCACCGCATTTCGCTCGGCATAGGCACGCACCACGGCGTTCCCGGAATTAATGTCTTTCAAATACCGGCGACGGTGCAGAATCGTTTCCACGTATCCGTTTTTCTTAGCTTCTTCCACGGTTTTTTCCATGTAAGACTTCAAGCCGGAATAGTTTTCAAAATATTTCTCAATCAAGGAGGCCGCTTCCTTTCGCGGTATCTGCAAACGGTCGGCAAGACCGAAAGCCGAAATACCGTAGATGATACCGAAATTCACTGTCTTTGCCTGTCGCCGCATCGTATCGCTCACCTCTTGAGGCGATACATTGAACACATTGGCGGCAGTGGCCGTGTGTACATCTTTATGGCGACCGAAATCCTGCAACATCGTCCTGTCTCCGCTCAACTGGGCGATAATACGGAGTTCTATCTGAGAATAATCGGCCGAAAGCAACCGGTTGTCTGCATCTTCCGGTACGAAACAACGCCGTATTTCCTTTCCCGATTCGCTCCGGATTGGAATGTTCTGCAGATTGGGATTCTGTGAACTCAACCGCCCGGTGGCCGTAACCGCCTGATTGTAGGTGGTATGGATACGCCCCGTTTTAGCATCGATAAGTGAAGGCAACGCCTCCACATAGGTGGATTTGAGTTTAGTGAGGCTACGGTAAAGCAATACCTTCTCCACTATCGGATGCTTGGACGCCAATTTCACCAACACATCCTCGGCGGTACTGAACTGCTTGGTCCTGGTATGTTTGGGCTTGTCGGATAGTTGCAGTTTTTCGAACAACACCTCTCCCAACTGCTTGGGCGAAGCGATATTGAAAACACCCCCGGCCAAAGCGTGAATTTCCTCTTCAACGCGGTTTATCTGTTGCTGCAGCTCCGCACCGTATTGTGCCAGTCTTTCCCTATCTATCTTCACACCCGCCCGTTCCATCTTGCAAAGCACACGGACAAGTGGTATTTCCACTTCTTCGAACAACTTTACCGCACCTGCTTCTTCAAGCATAGGAACAAATTTTTCCTTCAGCATCAAGACCGCCTTGGCATTCTGAAGACAGGCCAGAATATCGTTTTCTCCGATCTTCCGCTCAGGCGCGGGGGTTTCCAAAAACGAATACGGCAAGTAATTCCGCGTAAGACGCATCAAGTCGTGTCCTGATTCGGGATCAATCAGATAATGCGCCAACATGGTATCGAATACCGGTAAGTCAACATCAATTCCCTGATTACAGAGCAGATGGCGTTGATTCTTCAAATCATGACAAGCCAAAAGGTGGAAAGGTATCTCGCTGAAGAAAGCGGCAAGCGCGTTTTTTTCGTCTTCATCAAGTGCAAACCGGCTGTTCTCGGCTTTTCCATAACCATCGGGGATATAATAAAACAATCTATATTCCCCTTTTTTATCCGTTGACTTCTGACAAAAAGCCATGCAGGCTATCGGCGCATAGCGAATGGAGGAAGCCTTTCCCGCCAACAGAAAAAATCCCGTTTCAGCACCCGTCGCCACCAAACTGCGCAACCCCTCCCGCAACATCGCCGCGTTTAACCAGCAAACCGTATCCGAATTATCCTGCTTTACGCAAAACGGCTTTTGTTCGGGCATATTCTGCGGAGCGAACATATCGAGTGTGGTGTCCTGTACCGGAGCGACTTTCCGAACCGGAACATCCTCTCTATAAAAAGTAAGGAATCGGGCGGCCAGACTCCGCATCTCCAATTCGTCGAACAAGTCCGACACCGCCGCGACATCAGGCGCGGAGACCTTGAGTCTGTCTGGATCGAACGCCACAGGCGCATCGAGAATGATTGTGGCCAACATTTTCGATTCCAAGGCCTGGGGTGCATATTGCTTTACCTTTTCCCGCAATTTCTCGTTTTCGATTCGGTCGGCATTCTCTATCAGATTCTCCACCGAACCAAACTGCGACAGAAGTTTACGCGCCGTTACCTCTCCCACACCGGGAATACCGGGGATATTGTCAGAGGCATCCCCCCAAAGTCCCAGCATATCGATAACCTGTAATGGGGAAGCGATACCGAACTTCTCGCAAACTTCCTTCTCACCCATAATCTCAATGCCGTTTCCCATGCGGGCAGGCTTGTATATAAAAACCTTCGGATTCACCAATTGCCCGAAATCCTTGTCAGGCGTTACCATATACACCGTATAGCCTTCCGAGGCGGCCTTCCGGCTCAAGGTACCGATTACATCATCGGCTTCGTAACCTTCGGCAAACAGTATCGGAATATTCATCCCTTGTAAAAGCCGCTTGATATATGGAATACACACGGCCATGTCTTCGGGCATTTTTTCCCGATTGGCCTTATATTCGGTGTATTCCAGATGACGGGCAGTGGGCGCCATCGTGTCGAACGCCACCCCGATATGGGTGGGTTTTTCCTTGCGGAGCAACTCCAGCAGCGTATTGGCGAACCCTAAGAAGGCCGATGTATTGATACCGGTGGAAGTGATGCGGGGATTTTTATTCAACGCAAAATAAGCCCTGTATATCAAAGCCATCGCATCCAACAAAAACAATTTTTTTTCTTCCATGATGCTGCCTATTCAGTGTAGTTAGCCTTGTAAAAGGTTTCATACGCTTTATAATCGCCCGTTTGACGGAGGGTTTCCAGATTCTTCTGACTGATGACGAAACTCCGCTTCTTTTCTACCGTTCCCAGAACATAATCATGGTTCCATATCATTTTCAGATAGTTCTGTGCACTGCGCACCGACCCGAAATCTGAAACGACACAGAGGTATTCTGTCGGGTTCGAGATGATGTCCACTTCAAAATTCTCTTGGTCGTAGAATTTTTCATTGAATCCCTGCACCCGCAATTTCATTACACTCGGATCACGTTCCTGAGCGGCACAGATAAAAACCGCCGAATGCCTGGCCTTGACATCCGCCTTTACATATTCGGCTTGGGGCTTTTTTTCCTTATCGGCTGGTTTCTCCTCCTTTTCGTTTCCCTCGACAGGTTTTTCAACCTGTACCAGAACCGGATCCGAATCCGGGAAGAAAATGTTTTTCTCCAGATCCGCACGAGCACGCTCGATTGCCGACTGCACTTTCGGAAAGAGCGCGCTTTCGGGATAAGAAGCCACAAAACTTTCTGCCGGCGGCAACATGTTTTTATAACCCGACACATGCGCTGTGGCAAACACCTTGAGAAAAAGGAACTGCTCCCGATAGGTATTGACAGGATAATCCTGTTCCACCTTGGCGACGATATCCAACACTCCTTTGAAATCGTTTCGGACAAACTTGCCGTAAGCTTCCGTATAAAGTTGTTCAACCCGCTTGGCGTTCGCTTCCAGATCCTTATAATAGTTGGGGTTATTGACCCGTTCATCCTGCTCGCTGCCGGCATATCGGTTGGCCAGGATATTGGCGTATTTCTTGTACTTTACCATATCGCCCGCCTGATAATATATCTTACAAAGGATTTCACAGGCCGACGGCACGAAACGCGAATGTGGATATTCACTCACCAAACGCACCAGATACCGCTCGCCTTCTTCGTTTTCGCTCATCCTGTCGCTATAAATCATGCCCACATGATATAAAGCCGGCTCGATAACGGAATCCAACCGTCTGTAATCTTCCTCCTCGGTAGGCAACTGACGGAGGTAATATTCAGGGTCCGCCTGTGTAAGCACTTTCGACGATTCCCCTTTGTCCGATGCATCTTCTTCATCTTCGGAGGGTGGCCTTAATACAGCAGCCTTGGGTTTTGATGAAAGGAACCACAAGTCTTCGAGCGTCCTTCTTCCCCATTTCCGGTTGAACTCTGCCAAGCCCGCGTTTTTGGTCTGTTCGTTGTAAAAATACCAGTTGGAACGGCCTGCGGTTGCCAAATCACTTTGTCCGCCCTGTTTTGCCGTACGGGCATTTTCCTGTTGCCTTTGATACTCCCTGGCCTTACGGTCGGCATATTTCCGTTGTTCTTTCTTGCTCATCTTACCTACCTGCCGTAAGGTATCGGAAACAATAAGCTGCTGATAATAACCGGTAAGTTCGGTAAGGTTTTTCGCACGGCTCACAATCGTATAATAGTCCGGATCATCATCCGCCACCACTTCAGCCGCGGCGGAATAGTACTTCTGCGATTGGATATACTGTTTGCGATCGTAAAAATAACCCGACAACCGTTTTGCCGCCAACAACATACGTCCCGGATCTCCTTGACTGGCCTCTATCGACAGATCCAGATACCTCACCGCTTCTTCTTCCCTGTTTTGCCGGAAAGCCATTTCTCCCATCACGTAGTAAATACGTCCAAAATAATCCTTGTTCTTAGGATCTTTCAACATACGTTGCAATCCCTTCATAATGTCTTTCGCACTGATGTTGCTGCCATCATAGCAAAGGGCTATGTTGAGCCGCGCATTGAATACCAGATCGAGCGGAGGATTCAATTTGAGACAAGCTTTGTAATAATTGTAAGCCTGCATATTGTCGCCGTCTATCTGCGCTATCTGCCCCAAAATAAAATTAAGTCGGGCTTTCATGTCCCGGTCTTTGGTAAGTTGCATACCCCGTTGCAGATAGGGAACAGCTTCAGCATATCTTTCCTGTTGCAGACAAAATTCCGCCTGTACCAAAGGTAAATCTCGATAGGTCTCTTTCATCAGGCTTCCTTGGCTCTGGGCTTCCACCTGACTTATGAAAGAGGCCGCCATACCGAAATCATTTTCGCGTATGTAGGTACGCGCAATCCAAAGCATGGCTTCGTAATGCTCCGGATTCTGCGCGAATTCAGACAACACGAAATTGAAGACGGAGCGTGCCTTGGAATAGTTCTGCTGATAGAAAAAGCCCTTCCCAAGCAACAGATACGCATTATCGATCGTCTTTACATATTCCTTTCCCTTTATAGAAATGGAATGTTTCTTGATGGCTTTCAGCGCCTTTTCTATCATCCGCGCCGTCTGCGTTGAAATAAGTGAAGTATCGCCGGGATTGCCGTATTTGAAAACGGGTAGCACTGTAAAATAATTATCCACAGAACGGTCTTCCAACACGAGGTCGGCATCCGCCAACGATTGCGTTCCGTTCCAGTAAATATTATAATAGGCCGTAAGGTTATGGTAGTTACGACTAAAAAATGTGTTCCGCTTGGTAGAACAGCCTGCCGCAAAAAGCAGACAGGCCGTTATACCCAGCGTTCCGATCCAATGCAAACCCCCACGCGGGTTTTTAATCAAGTTTGCTTTCAATGGCTGTATTGTAAATATGCTTGTAGTCCTTAATATGGCCAAAGTCCTGATCGTCCACCCGGATGCAACCGTCGGTTACCTCTCCCAGATATACCATCGGAATCTTGGTCTCAATCATCAGATCCTCAAACTCAGCATCCACCGCCGGATCAATCGAAACAACGACCCGGCTCTGGCTTTCGCCGAAAAGGTAGGAATCGAGACGGAAAGCATCGTCCACCATGATATTGAACCCGAGGTTATTCACCATCGCGCTCTCAAGAAGGCTTATCATCAGCCCTCCGTCCGAAATATCGTGTACCGAATTCACCAAACGGGCCTCAATCAAGTCGAGAATCACTTTCTGCAAGTTGTATTCCTCTTCTAAATTGAAAGAAGGCGCAGGTGAAAATTTCACGCCACGATAACTGTAAAGATACTGAGAACTATTGATATCTTCCTTTGGCTTTCCGATCATATAAATGGCATTCCCCTTTTTCTCAAAACCGATGCCCGTATGATATTTCTTTTCGAGCAAGCCTATCATACCGATTACCGGCGTGGGATAGACGGCTTCCACCTTGTTGCCTTCGCTGTACTGGTTGTAGAAACTTACGTTGCCGCCCGTTACGGGTGTGCCGAATTTCTCGCAAGCCAGGCTCATTCCCTTGATCGCCCCCACAAACTGCCAATATACTTCGGGATTATAGGGGTTTCCGAAATTGAGGCAGTTGGTTACCGCCAAGGGATGTCCGCCCGAACAAACGATATTGCGCGCCGCTTCGGCCACAGCTATCTGCGTACCCACCAGAGGATTGGCATACACGTAACGAGAATTGCAATCCACCGTCATGGCAAGGGCCCTTTCGGTGTGTTTGAGGTTCACCACGCCGGCGTCCGAAAGTTTGTTGGTACCCATGTTCTTGGTGCCCACCATCGAATCGTATTGTTCATACACCCACCGTTTGGAAGCGATATTGGCATGGGCGCAAAGGAAACGCGTTACCTCCACGGCTTCTTTTAAATCGATGTCTTTCACCGTATGGATATCGAAACGATTGCATTTGGCAAAGGCCTTATGTTCCTTGTATTTGCGGTCATACACCGGCGCGCCGCCGCCCAACACCAACGTGGATGCCGGCACATCGGCCACCAGTTTTCCATTGCGGTAGAACATCAGGCGGTCTTCGTTGATTACCTCCCCTATCTGTTCGCAACTCAGATCCCATTTGTCGAAAATGGCCTTCACTTCTTTCTCGCAACCTTTCTTCACCACAATCAACATCCGTTCCTGCGATTCGGAAAGCAGAATTTCCCAAGCCTCCATGTTGCTTTGGCGCAAAGGCACTTTATCGAGATCGATACGCATACCGCTCTTGCCTTTCTCGCTCATTTCGGAGGTGGAGCAGATGATGCCCGCCGCGCCCATATCCTGCATACCCACCAGGGCCTTGGTTTTGGAGAGTTCCAACGAGGCTTCCAGCAAAAGTTTTTCCTGAAAGGGATCGCCTACCTGAATGGAGGGTATATCATCGGCCGAATCCTGCGTGATATCGGCCGAAGCGAAAGTGGCGCCGTGAATACCGTCTTTACCGGTGGCAGACCCTACGATAAACACAGGGTTTCCTTTTCCTTTGGCAATGGCTGAGACCAAATCTTCCTTGTGCATGATACCCACCGACATGGCGTTCACCAAAGGATTGGCGTTGTAACAGTCGTCAAAACCCACTTCTCCAGCCACCACAGGAACCCCGAAGGCATTTCCGTAATTGCCGATACCTTTTACAACACCTTTCAATAAATGTTTTGTATGATCCGAATCAAGATTGCCGAAACGAAGCGAATTGAGTTGCGCCACAGGACGTGCGCCCATGGTAAAGATATCTCGGTTGATACCGCCCACACCGGTAGCCGCCCCTTGATAGGGCTCTACCGCACAAGGATGATTATGGGATTCTATTTTGAAAACGCAGGCGTAGCCATCGCCTACATCTACCATGCCGGCATTCTCCTCTCCTGGAGCCACCAACATCTGCGAACCTTTTTTAGGAAGCGTCTTAAGCCACTTGATGGAATTTTTATAGGAGGCGTGTTCACTCCACATCACCGAATAGATGCTCAATTCGGTAAAATTCGGATTACGGCCCAAAATATCTTGAATACGGGCGTATTCTTCGGGAAGCAGACCTAATTCCTTGGCAGTTTTTTCCGTTACCGCCTCATCGGTACGACCGTGCCCTTCGGATTTTAACTTCTCCGATTGGGTACCGGACTGTTCAGAAGCAGAACCGGCACCGGCAACCGCTTTCTTGCGCCTAACGCGTGCGGCCGCCGTTGCCGGTTTCTTTTTTCCTTTAGCTTCCATAGAAGCGTTTTTGACCGGTTTAACCGACTTTGCGGTTATCTTCGCAGTCTTTTTACCGCTTATTTTACGGTCTTTTTTTTTACATCTTCCGTAAAGGCAACCACAGCTTTTCTTACGCGCTTGCCTACGGCTGTCGCTTCTTTTACTTCCGCCTTCAAGACTTTAACGGCCTTTTTTTTTACATCTTTCGCCGTGGCCGTAACTTTCTTTGTAACCTTTTTAACCGCTTTCTTGGCTTCCGCCTTCATGGTCTTTTCGGCTTTCTTGCCTACTTTAACAGCGGCTTTAACGGCTTTCTTGCCTTTGGCAACCGCTTTCTTTTCAGCCTTCTTAACCGTTTTCTTGGCACTGGCCTTTACGGCTTTTTCCGCCTTCTTGCCTTTGGCAACCGCTTTCTTAACTGTTTTTTTTGCACCGGCCTTTACAGCTTTTTGGGTGGTAGCAACAGCCTTCTTAACGGTCTTCTTGGCACCGGCTTTTACCGCCTTCTCCATTTTCTTGCCTTGGGCAACCGTTTTCTTTACCGCTTTCTTCACCTCAGCCTTTACGGCTTTCGATACGGTAGCCTTCTTGGAGGCAGCGGCTTTTACTGTTGTTTTCTTCACGGTGGCTTTCACTGCCGTTTTTTTAGCGGCAGCAGGTTTCACCGTTTTCTTAGCCGTAGCGGCTTTCTTTGCCGGTTTCACCGTTTTCTTGCTTTCGGCTTTACCGGTCTTTTTGGCAGTTTGTTTTTCTTTTGCCATAGCGTCAAGAATTTTTCTTGGTTTTTTCCTCCATCAAATAATGATGCAGATGTGAAGTTATTATTTGTATTGCTTTCTCGTTTTCCCCGCCTTCCGGTACAATAATGTCGGCATAGCGTTTTGTGGGTTCTATAAATTGCATGTGCATGGGTTTGACCCAATTCTCATAATGGGTCAACACTTGCTCATAACTGCGGCCACGTTCATGAATATCCCTGCGGATGATGCGCATCAAGCGAGCGTCGCTGTCGGCATCCACAAAAATCTTTATGTCCATCCTCTTTCGCATTTCCGGGTCGGAAAGGATAAGGATACCTTCCACTATCACCACATCGGTAGGATTTACCGCGATGGTTTCTCTGGACCTGGCGCAAGTAAGATAGGAATATACCGGCATCTCGATGGATCGGTTCTGCTTGAGCATATCCAAATGCTCTACCAACAAAGAAAACTCGATGGAAGAAGGATGGTCGAAATTGATTTTCTTTTTTTCTTCGGGCGTTAACGAACCTTGGTCTTTGTAATAGGCATCCTGCGGTATAACGGTAACCGAAGTGGAACTGCAACGGGCGGCAATCTTTTTCACCACCGTTGTCTTTCCTGAACCTGAACCACCGGCAATCCCTATGACAAGCATATCACGATTGTATTTTTACGAGTGTAAAAGTACAAAAAATCTTTAAATTCGATTCTCTTTCCTATGAACTTTGCGCTTGTTGCCGTATTCATAGTTTCACCACTTCCGACATAACGAAAAAATCAATCGTCATATCGTAGAAAATTTTGTTTTGTATCGAACTTCATTTCCAATCCGGAATTGAGTTCAACCTCATAGCCACGGCGATCTTTCTCTATACTGCTTACAAAATTTCCCGCATGTTGTTCTTGTATAAACTGCCGGATCTTTTCAGGAATGATCCTGTCAGGAACAGCCGAATTTTTTCTTTCTACTTTTTTCCATTCACCCTTGCCGTTAAAGTCCACTTCGGTAAGGTCTGTACATTTCACTTCGTACTCCACACCCGACAATTCGGTCTCTTCCTTTATATAAGCTATCGTTAAATCGCTGAAATGCGTCTTCATGAAAGACTGTGCGGCCACCGGCAATCTTTCAAAAGAAACCTTATCCTTTTCATCCGCTTTGCCCGTGCATACGGCGGCCACGGCAATAAGTAGGGCCAAAAACAGTTTTTTCATCCTGCAAAAATTTTATTTCAGGACTCAAAGATATAAAAAAAAGCCGCTACGCTTGCGTAACGGCTTTTTTATGTGCCCTCGCGGAGACTCGAACTCCGGGCCCAATGATTAAGAGTCATTTGCTCTACCAACTGAGCTACGAGGGCGTAGCCCTTTTGTAAGGGAGTGCAAAAGTAGCACTTTTTATTAGAAAAAACAAAACTTTCTTGGCAAGGGCACAAAGACAGCACCTAAACCTCCGGATCGAAACGCTCAAGAAGTCCGTTTTCTGTCTTCTTCTTTTCGTCATCGAATACAGGCATGTCTTTTTCACCGCAGTTGTCTTTGCTCTCGGTAAACTCACGGTTAGCGAAAAGTTCCGCCAACCCTGTTATCTGTTTCAAGCGCAAAAGTTCATCTTTATCCATTCCTATATTCCGCAGAATCCAGGCATCAGACATATTCGCCTTGGTGAGTTCTGCCACGATTTCGCTCATCAACTCCACATTGTGCGTGCCACGCGCCCGATTATGCCGGATGGTGGAAGCCATACGGTTTGAAATATCCTTATCGATAATGGTAACCGGCAACATTCCTCGCTCACGCTTGTAAATCCGCTTCGAGGTTTTCAAAACCAGATACCGATGATAACCGTCCACAAGTTCATACACATCTTTCTTGGCATCATAATAACATACGCAAGGCATCGTGTAACCGTCTTCCCAAATGGACAGCTCCAACAACTTCATTTCGGGAGGCGCCACGATATTGGGGTTATAACTGTTGGCCACTATCTTTTCCACAGGAACCGCCCGGACCTCATACACCGGACTTCTAAACACTGCTGTTTCTGTCATTCTACTGTTTCCAATAAAGATTGATACTTTTCCATGATTTTTTTCCGCCGCATTTTTTCTTCCTTATTGGGCGAAAAACCCATATACTTACAGGCATGGTCGTTTTTAAGGATACAAATGCACATCCGCTTGAAAGTCGGCAGCAAACTGAACTCGGGAATATTCGCATCATCCATATACTCCATGCGTACCGGCTTTTTCGTGGTGCGGTAATTGCTTTGCGCCTCCACCCGGATAGGAATCCCCATCTGTTGGAGACGGGCAATGGTCTCATCAGACAGGACACCACCCTTTTCCCGCCAGAAACGGACACTCACCGAAAGTTTTTCCAGATAGTTCTTCCGGATACGCACAGGAAGCGTGGAAAGAAGAAAATACATATACTGTTCCCAAGTCATTCCTTGTGGAATCGACACCTGCTGCCAACCGAAAGCGGAGGATTTGCCATAAATGGCCGTACAATTGACACCGTTCACCCGACCTATCATCTTGCCCCATGTGTCCGGGTCGATGACGCGATACAGGTATAGGCTTGATACCGCCTGTGAAATAAAAGGACTGGCCACACGTTGATTTTCCAAAGGCACCCCGGCCATGTAAAGCAAATCGTAGAGACGGTTGTAATCCCAACCCGATTTTCCGTTTGCCGTCCATATATCGGCGGTAAGCCAATCATAAATGGGATAGGCGTTACAGATAATTCCACCTGGCCATTGACGGATCCAGCGTTTACTTAAAAAACGGTGCTGATTGTTGTAGATGCACCGCCAACGATGATAACTTTCCTGCGTACGGATACCTATCAGGCAACAAGTGCGACGCGCCTTTTTTCTGGCATGGAGCCATGCGGCAAAACGGTTTTGAAACTCGTAATCCCACATATTCCTGTCGTAAAACGGAAAATCCTGCCATGTGAAACTGTTTTCGGGCATCGGCCTGACCCACAGTTTCTGTTTTTCTTCATCCCATGGCCGCCAATAAGCCTGAAACATAGAGGTGCTGGTCTGTACCTTGAATGGAACACAGATACGATACACCTCAAGTATATCGGCGTTCTCAGCCAACAAGCGATCCACATAGGCCAAGGTTTCCCGATATTGTATCTCGTAGTCGATATGAAAAACGCCTATTTTCCGCTGGAGATTGTTCTTACGTATATAATCTATGCAAAGGTTGAGCAACACGCCGCTGTCTTTCCCGCCGGAAAAGGAAACATAGATATTGTCGAAATTCTCGAACAATACCTTGAGCCGCTCTTGGGCAAGCTGGTAAACGTTCATACTGTCCGTTTTTTCCGCCCGTATTCCATCTTCACATATAACTTCCATTCCTTTACGATACGGAAACCCGATTTCTCAAACAATTCTTTGTGCGGCATAAGCGCCACCGCCTGAAGCGTATATTTTCTACGGCAAAAAGCCACGATTTCCGCTATCACGGCCGGGAAAATCTCCGTTTCTTTTCCTGCCATATAATAATTGTTGATTTTCGCCGTTTTCTTGGTGCTTACTTCCACAGGGAAAAAAGCGCATACATTTTTTTTCCCATCCAGAACGACGAACCATGTATGATTGGGAGAAGTCCAGAAAGGATAGTTATTGTTATAGCGAAGCACACTGCGCTTCATTACAAAGGGAGCCACCAGTTCATATAAACGAGCCGATTGTCCGTTCACTATTTCGATGGTCATAGTTTCTTATTTTGAGTAACCGGGATGCCGAAAAGCGGCGATACCTGGTAGCAAATATACGTTTTTATTTGAGGTGGCGTCTAAAATGACTCGCCCAAACTCAAGATAAAGCCGCTGGTGCCTTTGCCGAAGCCATAATCGACCCGCAGGTTGAGGTTATGTTTGAACTCGAAGCGGAGACCCAATCCGCCGGAGGGCAGCAGGGTATTCGCCTTCCATTCTTTGAACGAATGGAACACCGAACCGCAACCGCCGAAAACAGCCACCCCCACGCGCCAGAATAGTTTCTGCCGCAGTTCGACCTGTAGCGAGAGCAGGTTGTTGTCGATATATCGTCCGGCATAATAGCCGCGCAGACGCCCGATACCGCCGGCTTCCTCACGCAACGCCCAAGGGGTTCCCGCACTGTGGATTTCACCGAAAAGGTCGAAGGCCAGTACCGCTCCCCGCCACAGGTGCAGGAAATAATCCACGTTGAAGGTGCTCCGGTAGAAAGTCTTGCCGCAGTTGCCGAACACACCCGGATAAAAGGTCTGCCGGAAAAGGATGTTGAAACCACGGGTAGGATAGGAAACGTTATTCCGGGTATCGTATTGCACCGAGATGCCGATACCGGTTGTGAAAACATTGCGTTTCTGTCCTTGCAGGTAACAGATGTCGTCTATCTTCACTGCTGATACATAGCCGATATTGATCGCCGCTCCCACATAAACGCCCGGATAGACCTTGTAATCGTAAAAAGCGTCGGCTTTGATTCTCCAACGGGTGTAGTTGATTGCGGGATTGCTACGGCAGGCATTGTAGTCGATACCCCACAGATCCAGTTTTTTCTGCGAGAAAGAGAGTTCGTACTTGAGTCTTGACTTACCGCCTTTGAAACATGTATTGCCTAAGATGCCCACGAAGAAGAACCCTTTCAGTGAGGCGTTGGCCGAAAGGCTGAAATCGGAGGGTGCCATAGTGGAATCGTTGCGGTCGAGACGATACAGACCCGCACCCATCGCGCCGAAGCCCAGACTACCCTCTCTCGACCAGGAAGGGGAAACGACAAAACTATAATCCAGTTTCCGTTCAAAAGTGCGGTCGATATGTCCTGCGAACATCCTGCACCAGAAATTATCCTTTTGGGGCTTGGAAGAAGTCTTGAATGTTACCTCAAAGAGTGCGTCAGATACCGAATCCCGGTTCTTGACGCGCCCGGGGCCTCCTGCCCAGACAGGCAGGCAAAAGAGCAATAACAATGCCGATGCGCCTACGCGGCGACGCTTCGTTTGCCAATCAATCGACATTGTTTTTCGCTTTAGGTGTCAGAAGTCCGAAACGGTAGGCCACACCGGCTCGGAATGTCATAGGATAACACCCCACTTCGGTGCGGTTGGCATCCAGCACATTGTAGAAACCGCCCGTATAGGTGATGTTGAACTGCAGGCCGAACGCGAATTCGTAGCCGACCGTCACCACCCAACCCATGCTGGTGTTTTGCATGGCGGACAATTCTGTATCGTCGTCTTTTTTGTAGAGATCGAATTTCTCGCCGTTGCTGCAGATAACGGCATGATAGCCGAATTCCACGTTGGGACCTGTGCCCACATAGAGCCGGCTACAATTGCCGAAGCGCCATTGCCCCATCACGTAAAAGGGAACCTCTATGCCCAGATAGGTAAGATGCCCCTTGCCGCCTTGCCGCTCGACAAGTGCGGTCTTGAAATGATAGAGAACATCGAGTTGTAATGCAATGTTTTTATGGAGGTTGAAATACACAAATCCGCCTATGCTGGAACCTATGCCGGGAACGGTTCTGGCCACCTCGGGCGAAACACCGGTAAGCAGATAGGAGAAATCGTTGACCTCGACCTTGATACCGCCGGAAACCACGCGCCCCGAGTCTGCGGGACAAACTGCCGCGACAGGGCGGATACCGAGAATCATGAGGAACAGTGTGAGAAAAAGCACACTGCCGCGCCGCGTACTGTCAGATATGTGAATCAACATCGGGCGCAAAGATACAAGAATCTATTTAAAGACGTAAAATCTTATTACTATATTGGCAGAACAAAGGAATCTTTTTTATAGAATGTCAACCTTGACATTCCTCGGTAATCCGTTTCGCTTCCCGAAGCACTTCATCGGCTTTGCGGATGATTTTGCGGTTGTTGCACCATCCGATAGAACCGCCCAAGACGGCACCGCACAGAACGCCGGAGCAGAGAAAGATGAATTCCGAGTTGTGGCTCATGCCGGTATAGATTTCATAAAGGAACCAGCCCAACCATAAAGTCACCATTGGAATACCGATACGGGGCCAAAGCACATATTGGCGTTTGAAACGACTTATCCGGGTTGCCACTTCCACTAAGCTTTCGTGCGCGAAATCGAGATGGCGCACGGAGGAGTGTATGACTACGGTGGCGATCATGCAGAAAAGCAGCATGAGTTCGGAGGCGATAATGAAAGCGTCGGAGATATGGTAAAAAGAAAAACGATGGAAAACGGAGGGCATGATGCACATTGTGAGAAACCCTACTATGAGAATACTCATGGAGAAACGGTTCATCTCATCTACCTTTTTCTGCATGGAGCGACGGATAGCGGAGTCGTTGAGCTTCATGTTTTCCGATACTGATTTTTTAAGGAATTCCAATTCCGCTTTCATTTGTATATATTCCGATTCGGGAACTTCCAAGGTTTTCATCTGCGTGATTTTTAGGGTTATTTTTCCGAGGGGACTTTTTTGAGTTCTTCCTTGATGCGGAACAGCCGCACGCCTACGTTCTTGGCCGAAATGCCCACAATGGCGCCGATTTCCTCATACGAAAGGTCTTCGAGCCAAAGCAGCACGATGGCGCGGTCGAAAAAGCCGAGCCTTTTTATCCTGCCATGCAACATGCGCGCCTGCTTGGTCTGCGCCTGGTCGCTTTCGAACAGGGCCGGTTCGAGCTGCCGCATATCGTAGGGCGTCTCGTGTTTCTGCCGGCGTTTTTTCTTGGCGTCGGCGTTGATGCAGGTGTTGAGCGCGATACGCCACACGTAGGTGCGGAGACTGCTTTCCGCCCTGAATTTCTTGAACCCGCGCCAAAGGTTCACCAAGGTTTCCTGAAAGAGATCGCTCACCTCATCGGGATTGTCGGAGAACATATAGCAAACGGTGTATATCGTTTCTTTCTGTTCCCGCACCAGACGGGTAAATTCCTGTTCCTCCATAGCACGAAAGATTTCTACCCATTAGACAACGAAGAGGTCGGAAAAATTACAGAAGTTTCTAAAACCGATACCCGACGCTCAAAGAAAACATGAAATCCGGGTCTATCAAATACATAAAACCATGTGTGTCTTCCAACCCGATACCAATCCTGACATTTTTCACTTCTCCCGTCAGGCGAACTGAAAAAAGGGCACGATAGGTATATATAATCTCTTTATAACGCCTCGTATGGTTTCCCCCATTGACGGTTCCATGAAGGACACAGGTCACATCTTCTTCATAAGAAAAACCGGGAGAATAAGCGAAAGAGAGATTCAGGAAATCGGTTAGATGAATATTGAAACCGACACCCGCTGAAATGTGAAACCGGTTCAAACTATAGTGTTTATTGTAAAAAAAGCCGCTATAAGCTACGTTTCCTGTTACAAAAAAGTTGGTACGTATGGGCTTCCAAGGCAAAGCAAAACTATAGTCCAGCATAAAACGCGACAATGGCTTTTGGGTATGGTATGAGTGAGGAAACGAATACCCTATTCCATATCCGAGTTGTATGTTGTGCGGTCTTTCTTTCCATTCCGCTATGCGGATCAACTTTTCGGCATCTTTCTGCCGGTGCGGCTTTTCCGCCCATAAATTCATTTTTCCCATCCCCACAAAACAGAAAAGGATTGCCAAAATCCGCACCTTCCATTTATTATTCAAGATATTTTTTTTCATGGCCTTGTTTATTGTTGTAAGGTGAGTATTTCTTTGCCGTCTTGTTTAAGTTGCAGAATACCGTAAGCCTTGTTGTAATACAGTTGCCCGTTTTTCTCCACTACATCATAATATATCCTATCGTTGATGGAAAGGCTGTCGTAAACACGCCATTGACCATCACGGGAATAAAATTTTCCGGTACAGTCGAAAGGCAGATTGAAATGACTGTTCTTGATTGAAATGACAATTTCACAATCGTCGCCATAGTCCACTTCCATACTTTTCATATATAGGCTTATCTGTTCACCGGATTCGGATTGAAGGTTTACCTTATATCTCTCTATCAAAAATTTAACCACAGCCGTCTCATCCTGATACCAATCCGTTATGATGTCTGTTGTGATAAACAGGGATGTGTCTCCTCGGTCATTCGTAAAGCAGACCTTTTGCCCCTTTTGGTAGGGTATCATTTGTTTTTGGTATGCCATAAGGGGCACCCGTTCCGTAGCAATATAGCAAGAGGTGGCTACAATCGCTATTATTATCGCAAAGAGAAGTATGAGGATCTTTTTCATGGCTATTTGATTTTAACTTTTACACGATATGGAAGATGATCCGATATGCCTTCCTTAAAAAACTGTACCTTTTGGATTGAATCCATCGGAACGCCTCTGGAGATTGTTTTGTGATAGGGGTTGATATTGTGTTCCAATATCAAGTCTATCATACTGCCACTTTCTCGCGTTGCATCTACATAGGTACTGTCTATGTTTCGTTTCACATTATTCAACACTTCAAACCCATCATCTGTCAACATTTTTATTGCCGGATCGTAGTATCCTTCATTCATGTCTCCGGCCATATAAATGGGTTTTCCATTATTTCTGCATTTCTGTACAAGCGTGTTACCCAAAATCTTACGGGACATTTTAATCCGTCCCTCCTGATTCTGACTGTAATGGGTTGAAATAAAACAAAAATCTTGGAATTCCGCCACCATATACGCCCGATGCTTTTCATACCAATAATCATCTGTCTTCACCTTGTTGTAACTTTTATCAATGGGATACCCAACAGTCTCTGGCTTCCATAATATTCCAATGCCATAATGGACTATAGCAACTGTAAAACATCTGTTGCCGCTGTATCCACTTTCTTCTTTTAGTATTTCAAAGTTCTTATTTCCACGTACCTCCTGTATGGCTACCACATCAGGATTGGCATCCTTTATTACTTTGGCGTGTTTCTCGTATTTAGTGTGATTGCCGTGTAAATTATATGTCATAAATTTCACATGATGCACACTGTCCGGCTCAATAAACGCATTGAATTCCGCTCCATTTTTAAGTTCAAACCCATTCTCCAATACAATTTCATCTTCTGCCCAATATTGAGTTTCTCCACTCTTGATTACCTGAGAGGATATGATATTCGAGGCTCTGTGATCTTGATTCCCCGTTACCGTTCCCGAGAGATTCAAAGTGTCCGTACCGGGCTTGTTGTCGAGAACCGAAGGCGGTGCGGTATAGGAATATTCTTCCGGGATATAGTTGAACAGTTGCACGGTCAGTTCAGGGTCGGGCGCGAAATAATCGGAGCGGGCGATCACCCTCTTTCCTTCCCTTATGATGATTTTCTGGCGTTGGATGGAAACCGTTTCCGAGAGAGGCCGGCTGGGGTTGACCGCGTTTTCGGCACGCAGGATCGGTTCATCGGGAAGAGCGTTAGACTTGCCGTCATATATCAGTTCATCCTGAAGAAGGCCTTTGGCGTCATAAATCCTGATTCTGCTTCTTGTGTCGGGAAACGCCAAAGAGGAAGTATAGAGAACGATAAAGTCCATGTCTGAGGAGTCGGCGTATTCCATCCCATAGAATGGCAACACATTGAAATTGCTGTTGGCGGTACGGGAAGCGATGACCGATATGCCGGATCCGGGCAACACGGTGCCGGCGGGAATGGTATAGCGAAATTGTTTCAGAGGCAAGGCCAACATATCGGTTATTTCGATGCGCCAGCCGCTTATATCCACATCTTCCTCGTCATAATTGTATAAGGAGATGTATTCGCCTTCATGCCCGGTTGCCGTGGCTTCATTGTCATACAGCGGGTGGTCGTACATCACCTCGGCGATGACCACCGTGGAGGTCTGGCAGCATGCGGCAAGATTCAGGCAAAGTAACAATCCCACTGCAAAGCACCATGTAGCCGATACGCTGAGCTTCTTAAGCCCTTTTTTCTGTGTCGTTCTCATTTTGCCCTCCCTGAATTATTGAGTAACCACCATGCGTTTACTGTCAACCGCCTTGCCCGAGACGATGCGCCTGTAGGTTATGTGAGGTTGTATTTCTCTTTATAAAATTTCGATATGCAAATTAATTGATAATATTTTTAACTTGCAACTATCTAATTTTAAAAGTTGACTAAGTAACGCGGCCTATATGCACATTTCTCGGTATTCAGCGGCGATTAAACTGTAATCTCCACCCACGCATCTTCTTGAGATGTATGAATATATTTTTCATGGTTTCCTAATTTTATCTTTAACGAGATACGGAAATGGTGAAATGCAAGGCGCAGCCCGAAGGGCGGAGAGGGAGCGTACTTGATGTACGTGACCGAACCGACCGAGGGCTGCAACGAAGCAGATTGCCGTTCAAAACGCTTTTTCTATTCCATCAACTTCTTGTACTTAAACCTCTTAGGCTGCACATCTCCGAGGCGTTTCTTCTTGTTCTCCTCATATTCGGTGTAGCTGCCTTCGAAGAAATAGACCTGTCCGTCGCCCTCGAAAGCGA
>CAZPBB010000007.1:0-31732 GCA_964584745.1 uncultured Bacteroidaceae bacterium | reverse complement strand
CTAAGATACGTTTTTTATGGAATTGATGTTTATTGAAAGAAAATCAGTATATTTGCAAATCCTCCCTTGGAGAAGGACAGGGATAAGAACTTTAACGTTGGTATAAAAACAGGAATCATCGGATAGATTGTTAATAAAAACAGTTGCAATGAAAACTTTTATGCGCAGCATACTCATAGGGGTATGTATTTTGTTAGGCTACGGTTTGGTGGAGGCATCAAATCGAGTATCGGTTGATACAATTCGAGCGGAAGGATGTTATAAATCAGGGGTACAAATCAAGAGCGGAATTATTGATTCTGCATTTTCAAAGATGCGATGTTCCGACAGTTTGTCTATAGTGAAAAATACAAAGTATGAGGTGGAATACACAGATTTCCGGTTTGTATTTACAGGGGATGGCGTTAATGGAGTGGAGACTTATACCGGTTTTGATTCAGAGATAGGTGTTGCAACCGATAATCTTCGGGATCAGTTTATTCGTTGTACCATTACTTATACCAGAATAATTAGTTTTCATGAGGTTGATTTGACGGATTATGATACAGAAAAAGGCATCAAGAAAGAGGATCTTTTAGGAGACTCGACAGGCGACTATCCCAAATTTGAGCTCAAAAGTGAAAGGGAATGGCATACGGTTATCCGTATCAAAAAAGCTTTTTCCAATGAAAGATTTGCCATAGAGGGCACACCTTGTTTAGTAAATGGAAAGACAACGTTAAAGGTGCCTGACGAATTTAAGGATATGGATTTCCAATGGACAAGCATAGGGTTCAATGATGTTTTGGGTGATCCGACAGCGTATAAGACAACGGTTACAAGAAAGAACAAAAAGATTCTTGAAACAATTGTTTCCTGCACTGTTCGCGATGGATGTGGCGATGTTAGAAAGGATTCTATAAAACTCCTTCCCTTGCAGACTCCGGTATCCAAATTAACGTTCGATGACTGCCTTTCTACTGCGAGCAAAAGTATTCATGTTACGGCTTCCAATGAGTTGCCCGATGTTCGTTTTCAGTGGAATTATAAGGTAATCAGTTCGGATGCCTTCTCCCAGACGGTCAGTTATCCGGTTTCGGGTTCGGATAATTTCATTATCATATTGACGACTACCGGCGGTTGTGTTTCGAGTCAAACAAGTGATACGGTACATAGAAAATTGTCCGACAATGTGGTTTTGCAGGAGTTGGATTCTTGTCTTGCCGCTGGTACTCCATTCCGTATGGCGACTGAACCACCATTGCCCAAGATGGATTTGCAGTGGATAGTTCCCAATGGTTTTAAAATAAGCCTGTTAAGACTTGATGGGAGAAAAGATGTGGCTACTATTACAAAGAATGGAGTATTCGGTCAGGCCCCAATAATTCGTGTAAAAGATAATGTCTGCAATGGTTCTATTGAGAAATCTATTTCAGTTTTGGAAGCATATACAGAAATGGTGGTGAAGGATGAGAACGGCAAGATATTACAAAATGGAGATACCGTAGATGTGGGAGTCAAGAAGATAATGTTTATAGCGCCAAAACATAGTTCCATCGAAGGGGAGAATCCTTACAGATGGAGTATCACGCATTATGGAACAGAGTCATTTCCTTTGTCAAGTATGTTCCAAGGTTCTGCGGAGTATAGTGCAAGTGCACCCGCAAACGGAGGCTACATTACCGTTTCGGTGTCGTATGTCTCATGTCGTGGCAGAGAGAGCGAATCGTATACGATATATTCGCGCTAAGGTTAGAAATGAGTTTGAAATAATTTAAAGAGACAACAATGAAAAACTTCATATATACAACCCTGTTGGTTTTTGCCACTTTGTTTTGTCAAGCATTCGGGGCACAGTATGAACCACCGCAACTTTTAGATACCACTATTTGTGCGAGGCCAGGCGAAACTATCCAATTGTCGAAATTTAAACCTCGGATATTGGAACTTCTGCAAAACAGAGAGAATTCGATATGGTCGGAATGCTGCAAAACGGTAAAGGTGGAATTGGGTGATATTTCAGGGTATGTCATAGAAAATAACATACCCTATCCATTCAAAAATTTACCTGATGAAAAAATCAATACCGCAAAGACAATACAGGTAGATGTAAAATACACCCGGGAATTGGTTTGCTCTAACATTCCGACAGAAAGAAAAGCCGATATGCCGTCAGCATCTTTGGCTATGTGGCATCTTTTTGGAAAACTGCTTTCTGAAACTGAAACTGGAAAGGTTGTGAAGATTTCCGACGAGGCCACTATAACAACTTTACATCAGGCTACGTTTGTCTATAGGTTTGAGTTGGCGCTACCCGATACAGATATTGTTCCATTTAAGATTCTAGGCGAGAGATGTTTTGATGAGGAAGATAAAGTTGATTTGTCGGTGGATTCGGCGTATTTTCCTTATAGTTTGAGTTGGATTGCATCGGCTGGAATAATCCCTGCAACGTCTTTTAGGTCGCAGGAAAAATTCTATGAAAGACGTGATGAAAGATATTTATATCCAATAATATGTACGGTCGCCGCCTGCAAAGGAGAAACCCGTTCTGATAGTATTTTCATCGGTAAGCCGACTCCCAAACCTATAATGGATGATATAAATTGTATCGCATCGTCTCAAAATTCGTTTGTAGCGAAAGTGAAAGAGGCTGATTCCCGGTTATCCTATCATTGGATATTTGAAGAAGCGGGTAAGACAACACAATCTAAACAAGGGGATTCGGTAGCGTTTGAAATATCTCCTTCTCAGTCGGGTGTGTTGCAGTTGTATTCCACGGGAGGATGCAAGGCCTCGGATACCGTTACACAAGAATTGCACCGCAGTGTGGTGGTAGGAAATATCCAGTTGCAAGGAGACGCCAACTGTGTTTTCATCGGCGATACATTACGCTTTGTTTTGCAGAATGCCCCTCATGATACCTTGATATGGCAATCGGGCAATGAACATGATACTTTGCCGTGGAATTCAGGTTATATGCTTCAAGGAAAGGATTCCGTTTGTGTGGTGTCCGTTTTCTCCAAGCATTGTCCCCATACGGTTGATTCCGCAACTTTCAACATTCGAGAGGATTTTGAAGTATCGTTGGGTTCAAGTCCGATGTGTGTCAGTGTCCGGGACAGCAATGTAATGAGGCTAATATCGAACGGGATTAATCCGGAGATACATTGGTATGGAAACGGTGTGGAGATAGATTCTACAACGTATTCAACCAAAGACAGTATTTCGTTGCGGTTGGTCAATCCGGGCGGCCAAAATCTGTATGTGGCAGTTACGGCAAAAGAATGTGGTAAGTTCCGCAAGGATTCTATATCCTTACGTCCCAAGCCGGAAAAGCCAAGATTGGATACTTTATGGAACGCGTTAACGCCCTGTATCCCGTTGGGTATAGCAGAAACGATAGAATTCCGTGTACAACCGCAGGAAGGAGTCAAATTTAAATGGTCGATACCGGATATAATAACAAACCCCGATAGTAATTCTATTTTGGTAAGCGTTAATTACGAGTTATCAGATAGAGATACATCCATACCGGTCAGTGTATATGCTTATACGGATGGTTGTCTCGATAATAGTGAGACCTTGCAGGATACTTTATACGCGATAGGGGCTGGGCTAGGAGATGAATGGGATGTTATACAGCAAATAGATGAAGAAGATGGCGAGATATATGGATATACCGTAGGTTTTAGTGATGATGGCTTGTTTGTTAAGGATTACGGGCTTATAGATCCTTTTGACGGGGAGTTTTTATTTTATTGGTATAAAGAAGGAGATAAACTTTCATACAATACTGAATGCAGTTACTATTTTTTCCCCGAGGAAGTTGATGAGTCTTTTGATATATTCTGTAAATTGACGAATAAGAAAAGTCTGTGCTATTCAGTCTACTCTGCACCAGTTGGAGATGTTGACATGTTCAAGTTACAAAGTGTATCCCCTAAGTCAAAACATGGCGCAAAAACAGGAGAAAAAAATGATTCAGAATCGACACAAGAAAAACGGTTACAGGAGAATGAAGATACCCCTTGCCCCGGCATCGCTTTGCATCCCAATCCCGTCCATTCGGGAACGCAGGTGAACGTAGAAGGTATCTGTGAAATGGAATCCTTTACCGTAGAATGTTACTCGCCGCAGGGCAGGCTTATGTTCCGCACCACCGCAAAAGGCGATACCTTTACCCTTCCCACCGACAACTATGCGGCGGGGGTATATATCGTGAAGATACAATTGGACGGAACGACTGTGCCTGTTGTTAAAAAAATGATAATCATTTAATACGCATCATTATGAAAGCAAGGTATTTTGCCATCGTCTTATTCTTGTCCGCCATATTCCACACAGGAGTATGGGGACAGTGCCATAGTTCTATTGGGATAGGGGAGATATATGGAGATACCTCGTGCATACCGGCGCAAGACGGTATGGTATGGACGTATCATTACCGTTATGCCGACAATACAGATATGTCCGATGTGTGGCGTAATGCATGGAAGGTGTCCGGCGATTTGGAAATAGTTTCGGAGGAATTCGACTTCATTCTGGTAAAATCCACGGGAACGGAGCCGGGGCTTATACAATATTCCTATGAATTGAAATCCGACCAAAACAAAGATTGTGTAAAAAGCAACTGCGTTTCGTATTCCTATTACAGTGAAACCACGGTCAATAAGATTTCCGATGTAAATTTCAAGGCTGTCATTGACGGAAATCCGTATGTTTCGGTAGGGCAGACCGCCATTTTCGGCATCGACAACCTGCATGGTGCGAACAGAGTGGAATGGGAAGCACCACAGTCGCTGAAAATCGTGAAATATTCCTCCTATAAGGATTATGCTACCTATAGTGTCGTTTCTTCGCCCCAGCCGGGTGATACCTTGCGGGTAAAAATGAACTTTACCTGTCGGGGAAATGTAACCGCAAAACTCGCCCTGACGGGACGCACGGACAAACCGGAGATAGAAAATCCTGAGGCGTTGGATTGTCTGCCGGAAGAACAAGATAGCGTGTATCTTTCAGTAAAGAATCCTCAGTCAGGATATGTCTATTGGTGGAGTTGTGTGGAGGAAAATTGGAAGATTATGCCCTTGAACACACAGGGAAGCAAGGCGCTGTTGATTACGACAGAAGAGAACAACGGTGTGAACGGTGTGTTCGTGCTGTCCGCCACCAATGCCTATGCTACGGATACGGTATCAAGCGTGTACAAGGTAGTTCGTTGTGTGGAAAATTGCGAATACGATACGCTCTCGGGTATCGATATAACGGAGGCTTCCTGTCTGCGGACGGGCGACACGGCGATATTCCGAATCCTTGCAGACCCTTCGGCCACCTCCTATACTTGGGAGTTTGGTGGAGGCTGGACACCATCTAAATATATTACGGAAAATCCTTATGATACCATAGTAAAAGTGAGAGTGGGTTCCCATATGGGTTGGGCAAAGGTTACGGGAAAGAACTGCGCGGGAGAATGGACGATGCAGACCGATTCCATAGCCATATCTTTTGGAGAACTTAAACTGCAACACTACGACGGCTGTGTGAACATCGGCATAGAAGATACGCTGCTTCTGCAGGTGGAAAATCCTGAAGAGGGACTGCGCTACGAGTGGAGTTTACCGGATGCATGGCAACCCTTAGGTTGCGATACCTGCGGTGATTTGAGTGTGGTAACCTTGGAACATGTGGCGACAACACAGGTTTATTCCGTTTCCACTTCGGTTTGTGATAAGGCTTTCGACACGATACAGGTACGGGGGGCGGATACGACACTCGTTTTACGTTTAAGACAAGGCCGATATAGTGCTGTTTCTTTGAGTGGAAGTGCAGCAACAACTAAATCATTCGATTTGGTTTGGTACGACGGAGATTTTACAGAGGAGAATCTTGTTGCGAGTGGTACATCTTGGGTACTGGAATCTCGATTTGAAGGAAGGGTACCTTTGCTTAAATATAGGTATAAAGAAAATAATGCTTGCTGGTCGGTAACATCGGAAATGTTTATAGCAGCCACAGCCATGTTTTCAACAGAAAATGAATCTCCTGCAAGACAAGAACAAGTTGAAGATATGATAGAATGTTTGCCAAATCCGACGACAAATCAAACCCTCTTGCGGTGGGATGCCGATATGGACAGAATCGAAATCATATCCGAGAGTGGACAACGGGTACTTATATACAATGTTGCCGGGTTACAGCAGAAAATAGTCGATATGTCGCATCTGCAATCGGGTATATATTTTGTTCGCTTTTTGGTTGATAATTCTATCGTGGCAACCAAGAAGTTGATGAAACGATAGTAAATCTATGCGGGTCTGCGGGTATTTTCGTTGGGTTTCCATAGTCCTTTTCCTCTCTATTTCTTCTTATGTATTTTCGCAAAAAGTACAGATAAAAATAGAGGGGAACGGGGCTGTTTTTGTTCAGAATAAATCGTTTCGTGGGGAGGGCATATATGAATTTGAAGTTGAAAGAGGCTTAGATACACTGCATTTTTGTATCAAACTAGGAGAACAATTTTATTTAGATAGTCTATTGGATTTTAGTTTGGGTGTGGCAATGCCAATATCGCGGAACAATATCTATGCAGAAAGAGATGATAATCTACACTATTATAAATGTTCGTTGCCAGATATTAATGTTTTTCATTTTGTTTTCAGAGAAGTTCAACCATTACATGTTCTCCCATATCCCCCATATGGTAGTCAAGACAAAAGATACAGTTTGATATATACGCCGGAAGAGTTCATTTATGCGTGTACACAGTTGAAGGCTTCTGAGATAGCTTCACCCGGAAGCGATACCATCACGATAAGTTTGCAAAATGATATTGACCTGAATGGAGAAGAAATAAGGACTATTGGACAGTCTTCCCCATTTCAAGTGCTGTTGGGTAATAACAAAACAATAAAAAAATGTTATGGAAAGAATACGGTTAGACTATTCAATCAGGCGATAGCGGTATTGGATTTACATATGTTGGATGGCGGTTTTTGGTTTGATAATCCAAATCTTTTTTTGGAAGGATGTACAGCGAATCCAATTATAGGAGAAAGTGGTTATTGGGCGATTTTTGGCACTTGGATTGCGGGTTCACATCAAAGACCTTTGCAAGACTGTATAAATTTTGGCGATTGTAATTATGACGCAGATGTTGTGTTTAATTCAGACAATACAGCAAAAAATTTAATAAATTGGGGAAGTGGTTATATTGAAAGTTTTCCGTCTTTGATAGACGGTACTGTTATTTATGGGAAAATAAGTGGCTTTTCAAATGTATTTAATTTCGGACGTTGTCGAGTAATAACAAGAATGCTTAGTTCAGACACCATTGTTTCCCCAATTTTCAATGATAGGAACCTTGCACCTGAAACAAAAATGCCAACGCGAGGAGAGAATATATACAACCTCGAAAGCCGCCAACTGATAGATGCGACCTTTATGCGGAGTCTGATGGGCGACAGCGCCGAGCAGGATTTTATCTTCGAGGACGGTTTCTATCCGCGTCTGCGGCATATGGACGAGAGGCCGGGGCGTTTGGCGGCCTCGCCGATACTGCTCTATCCGGGGGAGAATGCGGACAGCGTGACGCTTCCGTTCTATGTGGACACGAACTACGGGGTGCGGTGGATTTCGACAAACGAGGACGTGATACGGATAGAGGGAAATGTGGGCTATGTGCGCCACCCTGTGCCGAAGGACACCACGGTTAGGATAGAGGCGTGGAAAGAGGATTTCAACAAGCATGTATATTTGACCGTGCCGGCCTCGAATTATGTGTATCAGGAGTTGAAGGAGGACACGATATGTCCCGGCGATTCGGTCAAGATGATAAACACCTACGCGCGGAACGAGGGCTGGAACTACGAGGTGGTGGAGACGCCCACGGCCGAGTATGACACGATATACAGGATGTATCTGCATCATTACCCCACCTATCATGAGGTGGTGCACCGCGATGCCGTGGAACACGATTCCCTGCCCTATATCTACGGCGAGGACACGATACGGAACTTCGGGCTTACGGAACTGCGCCGCTATCAGACCGTGCACGGCTGCGACAGCGTTACCTATGTGTGGTTGGACACGCTGTATATCCACCGGGAACGGCATTTCTACGATATGATGCATGCCTGTCAGGGCGACACTTTGCATTGGCGGGGCGGGGAAATCACGCAATCGGGCGACTATACGGATACGGTATTTGACCCGTACAGGGGCGGCACGGACAGCATCTATCACTTGCGCGCCGATATATACCCCGTCTATCACCTCACCTACACCGACAGCTGCTATATTGAGGAACTTCCCTATGTGATAGGCGGCGTGCCGATCTCCGATTTCGGTTCGTACATAAACCGCTATACCACGGCGGCGGGTTGCGACAGCGTATACGAATATGTGCTGTCGCGGCGGTGGCATCATTACCGGGTGCAGGTGGAGGTGCGCGGCGAGGGGGTTGTGAATGTGACGGACACCGTGCTGCGCGAGGACGGTTCGCTGTGGCTCGCGTTTACGGCAGGCCCGTGTCATGTGTTGGACAGCCTTAAGATAGACGGCCATGCGGTATCGCCGCGGAACCTCTACGAACTGAAAGACCTGCACGGAGACTGCACGGTGGAGGCGGTGTTCACTGAGAGAGCCCCTGCGGAAAGCGTGCTGCGCTACGAGGTGTGCGGCGATTCGTTGCCGGTAATCCATAATGGAGAAGCCTATGGGGAAGGGGTGCACGAGATATGGCTGCGGAGCGCTCAGGGCTGCGACAGTGTGGTGCGGCTCTATGTGCAGGGCAAGGAAAACGCGGCGCGGCTGACGGTGGTGGATACGATAGCCCCACCTTGCGGCGCGGAGGAAATCGCTTTCGCTTACGGTATCGAAACGGGTGCTCCCAAACACTTGCGGCTGGCTTTCGACCCGGCGGCCTTGTCGGCGGGCTTCCGCGACACGGTGCTGACGGTGTCGTCCACGGGAACGCAGACGGTGCGGTTGCCGCTGCCTTCTTCCGCGCGCCCCGACCGCTACGGGCTGCGGCTGTGGCAGGCCGACGGCACGGGCTGCTACGTGGCGGAAGATGCGCTGACCTTTGCAATACCGTATCCGTCCAGTATCATCGTGCAGAAGTGGAACGACGTGTTGGCAGTGCTGGCTACGGAATACAACGGGGGCTATACGTTCTCGGGTTACCAGTGGTACAGGAACGGGGAGGCGATAGAAGGGGAGACGGGACCGTATCACTACGCCAAACCTTATCTTCGCTCGTCGGACACCTACGCGGTGCTGCTGGAGCGTGCCTCGGACGGACTGCGGCTGATGAGCTGCGGGGTCAAGCGCAAGGGCTATCCGAAAGAAATCTCGCTGGAACTGCGCCCCAATCCCACGGCGCAGGGCGGGGAGGTGCAGGTGAGCGTGAACGGCAGACCGGAGGCGGAGGGCGTTATCGAAGTATTCGATGGCACGGGAAAGCCTATCTATGAACGGACGTTCCGTGCGGTGCACACGCTGCGGGCGACTTGGCAGCCGGGCACCTATGTAGTGCGCGTGCGCGATGGCAGGGGGTCATGGATGGCCACGGGAAAATTGACGGTGCTTTAATGAAATAGGCAATGGAAAAAGCGAGAAGATATGTAACGGTGTTGTGGTGTGGGTTACTGCTCGGGGCGGCGGGGCTGCATGCGGCCAACACGATAGAAGCCGACAGCCGCCGGCACCGGCTTTCGCTGACGGGAAAGGGCGGCCTCGGCACCATGCTCTACAGTTTGGATAACGCCCGCTACAAGGCCGGTGCCGGTGGGAGCGTGGGCGTGGAATACGACTTTTATTTTCTGCCGTACATGGGCGTGGGCAGCGGGTTGGAGTTCTCTTTCCTGCGCGCTTCGTATCGGGTGGGAGAGAGGAACTACGCCATGGCGGCGCAGGACAACGACCCGATGTTCGGGGAAGCGGGCGAGCCGTTCACGTTCCTTGTGGCGATGCGAAATGAGCAGACAGAACAGAGCGCCACCTACCTGAATATCCCGCTCATGCTGCGCTTCCGCGTCAAATGGTTCTCTTTCGGGGCGGGTGTCAAGGCGGGCTTCGCGCTGGCGGGCAAGTACGACCGATTTACGGGCGAGTTGAAGACCTCGGGCCAGTACGCGCGTTTTCCCGAACCCTTGGAGGATATGCCCGCCCACGGCTTTGTGAACGGACGGGCGGTATATGGAAGCGGAAAACTGACGCTGCGTACGGACTGGGCCGTGAGCGTGGATTTCGGCATCACCTTGCGCCCCGAGGGGAAGGGCAAGGGCGAAGGCGGGCGCGTTCCGTTTCTGGAGGCGGGCGTTTTTGCCGACTACGGCCTGCGGAATATCCACAAGGGCGGTGCGGACGCGGTCTATCCCATCACCTACGATGCGTCGGTTTCCGGAATGTTGCGCCACCACAGCGGTTTGGTTTCGGCCTCGGGAAAGCCGTCCCCCCTGCACAGCCTTGCGGTGGGGCTGCGGATTGCGGTGGGTTTGAGTTGGCGGTAGTATTTCGTGATTTTCCGGTTCCCGGCAAGGAGGAGGCTTGCCGTTTTCAGACATCGTTCAAGAGCGGCGGCATAAGATACAATATGAATACGGTTTCTCTTTTGTACGACTTTGTTATTTTTGTCTGCCGAAAACGTGGCTAGAACGGGACGATGGAAAATTGGGAATCAGTATTGAGGATAGCGGCGGTACTGGTATTGTATCTGGCAGGACCGTTGCTCATTATCTGGCTTTACCGTAAGTATAGGGCCTTGTCGAAAGTAGGTACGGTTGTATTGGCCTACGCTTTGGGTATCCTTATGTCGTTGAGCGGACTGACAGGGGAAAATCTTGTGGAGGCGGAGACTTTGGCTTCCTTGCAGGGAAATTTGCAGAATATCTGTATTCCGATTGCCTTGCCGCTTATGCTTTTTTCATCGGATTTCAGGTTGTGGACAAAGAGTCTGGGCAAAACTTTCGTGGTATTTCTGTGCGGTATAGCGGCGGTGGGGCTGGCCGTAGCGATTGCTTTTCTGCTGTTCAAGGGGGGCAATGTGGCCGAACTCGACAAGGCCGCCGGGCTGATGATGGGCTTTTATACAGGAGGAACGCCTAATGTGGCCTCGCTCAAAATGGCCTTGCAGCCTTCTTCCGAAACTTTTATATTGGTCAATACTTTCGAGATATTTGTTACATTCTTTCTTTTGGCCTTTTTGGTGGGGGGCGGTTATAAATTGGTCCGTCGCATTTTGCCGTATGTATCGGACAAGGAGGAATTTTCCGTATCGGACAAGACAGCGGCGGATATGCAGGAATCCATGAGTTTCGAAGACTATTCGGGTATGATGACGCGCCCGGTAATGAAGAAACTTCTCTTGCCTTTTTGCTGTGCCTTGGTGGTGTGCGGTATCGCCGTCGGGATCAGTTTCTTATGGGTGAATCCCGATTATCGGGTCATATCCGTGATACTTGTCGTAACCACGCTTTCCATTTTCCTTTCATTTTGGGAAAGACTGCGCCGCACGCCTAAAATGTTTGAATTGGGGATGTATTTTATTTTGGTGTTCAGCATTATCGTGGCCTCTCAGTTCAGTATCGCCAAAGTGGGTGCCTCCACCTACGGTCTGCTGTTGTTTATCGCCACGGTGCTGTCGCTCTGCTTGTTTTTCCATTTTTTGTTTGCCAAGTTATGCAGGGTGGATGCCGACCTTTTCACCATTTCTGTTGTCGGGCTGGTTTTTTCTCCTCCTTTCGTGCCTACGGTGGCGGGGCTGATGAAAAGCCGGCGATGCCTGTTGAGCGGTATCATGGTGGGTTTGTTGGGGTATGCGGTGGGTAACTACCTGGGTGTTGCGATGTATCTTTTGGTAAGCATGTAAGGCAAAAAACTAAAGGCTATGGTATTCTTCAATATCGTGGAGAAGAAATCTTTCTGGTATTTCTTTTTTCGCAAATGGCTGGCTTTGGTCTTTTCGAAGGCTTATTATCGATGTTTCCATATTCTTCATAAAGAGAACCTGCCTCCGGCTGGAACTCCGGTACTGATGGTTTCCAATCATCAAAACGGTCTTATTGATGCCTTGGGCATCATTTTCGCGTTGCCTTTGCGTTATGTGGCCGTGTTTCTGGCCCGCGCCGATATCTTCAAAAAGGCGACCACAGCCAAGATTCTCAATTTCTGTAAGGTAATGCCGATTTACCGGCAACGGGACGGCAGGGATAATCTAGGCGGGAATGCGGCTATCTTTGATGAAGCGGCGAAATTGATTGCGCGGGGTTATCCGGTGGGGATGTTTCCGGAGGGCCAGCATCAGGACGGCCATTATCTGGCACCGATAAAAAAAGGATTCGCCCGTATCGCCTTTGAGGCGGCCGAACGGAATGGTTTTCCCGACGATATGATGATATTGCCTGTCGGCAACCATTATTCGGATTATTTTGCCGCCCGTGCCAAACTTTGTATCCGTTTCGGCAAGCCGGTAAAGTTGAGCAAGTATTACGGTATATATCGGGAGAATCCGCCCAAGGCCATGACTTTATTGGCCGAAGAGATACGGACGGCCATTCGGGCAGAGATGTTGGATATTCCCACCGAATATTATGCCACTTACGATTTCTTGCGGGAAGCCGTACGTCCGGCGATGTGTGTCAAAGAAGGGCTCAGGCTCCGTTATTTTCCGCATCAGTTGGAGGCCGACCGCAGGCTGATGGCCTATATCGCTTGCACCGAACCGCAAAAGATGGAAGAGATACGTGCCGCGGCCGATACCTATCGTGCGGCATTGAAAAAGCATCGCCTTTGTGTGCGGGATATTGAAGAAAAGGTATCTTTCTGGCGGATGTCGGCCGACTTTTTGCTTTTGGCCGCAGGATTCCCCTTTGCGCTTTACGGGCTTTGCTTTACAGGGCTTCCTGTATGGATCGGTCGCAACAAGGCATACCGGATCGCGATCAGGATCAAAAACCCTATGTTGCGTTCCAGTTTCGATTTCGTGCTTACGCAGATTATCATGACAGGTTTGTTTTATATAGTCTATATCGTGCTTTATTGGATTTTTATCCGTTCTTGGATATGGTTTCTGCCTGTTCTGGCAAGTTGGATGTTTACACGGGCCTTCTGGCAGGACTATCTGCACTATGTCCGCCGTGCCGGTTACCGTCTGAGGGCTTTCTTCCATCAACGCACATGTAGGGATTTGCAACATTTGGGAACGAAACTGAATAACTGGATATTGGAAAACTAAAAGTTTTGCGGCCGGAAATTCCGGCCGCAAAACTATATCAGGTACACCTTGGCCGATCTCACAGGCAGGACCGATCTATCATGCTTAGAGGTCGGAAAGGGTTGTTTCCGCCTTGACTACGCCCGAAACCAGTTCATAGTTCTTGTTGATAAAAACGTTTTTGAATTTTACCTTGACACCTGTGTTTGCCAAAAGCGGAATATGGGTATATCCGTTGCCGCTGAACATACCGTTCTCACCTGTCGCTTCTTCGATTTCAAACACGAAACCGTTGGCGGTCCGTACTTGATCAAATACCCGTAGCGCGGGTAGCGGTGCAGGATCGATTTCCGAACCGCCCACATCGGGATGTTTGCCGCATTGAAGCTGTGTATTGTCATCGGAAAGAGTGGTAAAGCGGTAGATCACGTCATTTTTGCTTTGCGAATAATCACAGGTTACGGTAAGCCGGCATTCATAACCGGTTGAAGGTTCTAAATCGGTGAGGCGTGCGGAAGAAATGCCTGCCCTCAGATCTTCTTTACAATTGAACCACCGGGCATTGGCATTGCCGTTTTTACGGTATTGGAGTCGGTACGTTTTGGCTTCCGTAGGTTCTGTCCAACTTACAAGCGCTTGTTTGGAAGAAATGCCGGTGATACGGAGCTGCGGCACAATCGGACAGTCTTCTTCGTAATAAAACATGAAGACTTCGCTATATCCTTCGTTTTTGATATAAAGGTTTTCCCCTGCCGCATTGGTGCAGATGGCGCGTACCCTGAACGCGTATTGCTTGCCGGGAACGAGCAGGGGGCGTGATGCTCCGTAATCCAGAAAAGGTTGGGTGCATTCCTCTTTCAGGATACGTGGCAAGGTATGGAAATATTCTTTCCAGTTCCGCGCCCCTTCGGGTATCTGGGAGAGTTCAAAACTATAAACGGTTTGGAAAAAACCGGCGGCTTGCAGATGTCGTGGTGTCCACATAAAGCGGATATGGTTTTGCTTGCCGTAGTAGAGAACGCTTTCTGTCTGCGGCAGGTTCAGAATCGGAGGTTCGCTTGCCAGAATTGTGAACAAGGCGGGGGTTTCCTGTACGGAAACTTTATTGCCCGACATCGCCTCGTAAATTTCAAAGGAAAGCCGGTAAACCCCATCGGGAAGCAAGCCGCCGGATTGCAGGAATTCCTCTCTGGCTTTTCCGCTATATTGCAGGTTGGATGGCTGGAAATATGCGCTTAACTGTCCGCCGTCCAGTTCCGTTTCTTCACCGCCCGATAAATGTACGGCGATAGGTAACGGACGGTTGTTTTCTATGGTCAGGTTGTTCGATACCATCTTCATGCGCAGGTACAGGGTGGCGTTTTCCACTTTGTTGTCGAGTAAACGGATTCTTACCCGTATGCGGTCGGGGGGCATCGTGCTCCAGTCGTGCAACCTGTAATAGTAAGGTGCCTGTAGGGAAGTTTGCGAGTACACGGGCGAAACGGTTTGACCGTTGCCGCTTCCATGGCAGGGAAACAGAAGGAAAAACAAAGGGACATATGCTTTCCAGATATTTTTTCTTGTTTTCATATACGTGAAAATTAAAGTTTTATCAATTTGAAACTGCGGTTTTCCAAGCCGTATTCAAGCAAAAGGATATAGAGGCCGGCCGGCTCGTTCCCGTTAAAGAAAGACCGGCTGATACGTCCGTTTTCCGGCAGATTGAATGTTCCATGTTCAACGATCCGTCCGTTGGTCGCCTGTACAAGACGGTAACGTACTTTGAGGGGAGAATCGCTTTCACCGGTCAGCGTGCAGGTGAACCGGCTCGGGTTAGGCACCACCTGCCAGCGTACGGAATTGGATTTTTCATTACCGTTATTTCGTTGGAGTGCGTCATGCACCTGTACATTCCGGAAGATCGATTCGGAACAAAGGCCTTTGAAAGAAGTCATACCTACCGTATGGTTTCCCGCTTCCGGAAAACGCAATTCCAGATAATTGCCCTCTTTTTCCACTATTTCGGCCGTTTCCGGAACATGCCATACGATACTGTCAGGCCGGTATGCGGAAAGATTTACCAGAAGACATGATTGTTTTGCGGTGATTTGGCTGCTGACCCAGAATTCGGCGTGGATGCTGTCTTCGAAAGCTGTTATCCGAATGCTGTCGCGATACACGCAACGATGGTTCTGTACCAAGGTAAGTCTGTGCATTCCTGCCATGTCGGTTTCCGGTTCGGCTTCTTCCGAAACACTTCCGTCGGGAAAAACCCACAGGTATTCCAAACCGGGAACCGTGTCGGTTCCACCGGCTTTCAGAATAAGGCTTTGGCCCAGACAAAGCGCCTTCTCTTTTTCCCATGAATATTGCAGAAGATGGGCATCGGGCAGATTCAGACCGGTATCGGAGATGCAGCGGTTGCTGTCGCGCAATGTCAGGCGGTAGATGCCGGCCGAAGCGGGGTCGATAACCGGGTTTTCCCCTTGTTCGTCTTCCCTTTCCCAATGGTAACTGTAGGGTAGTGTTCCCCCTTGTCCGAACCACTCTATGCGACCTGTCTCGCCCGGACAGACAATGGGGGTTACATGCAGGTCGCTTTTCAGTCTTGCAGGTTCTGTCAGTACGATGGTATCGGTGATGTTGCATTGCATGCGGTCTGAAGTGCGTACCATATAGGTTCCTTGGGGAATGTCCGTCAGATTTCCGGTATATTGCCCTGTGTTCCATGCGTAAACATAATAGCCGTTTCCACCTGTGGTCTGCAACCTGATGAATCCATCGTGCATACCGTAACAGGATGGATTCTGAATGTAGATGAGGTTTTTCAGAATCTCGGGTTCGCGGATCCGCCATTGGGCGGAGTCGGTCTTTCTGGCTGCGTCTTCCACGCTGACGTGATATTCTCCGGCAGGCAGGTTGCGGATTTCCTCAAGGGTGTCGTTGCTGGACCAACGTATGCGGAAAGGAGGTTTCCCATTCTGTATGGACACCTTCAAAGCCCCCGTCGCTTCACCGTGGCAGTGAATATCGGCTGTTTGCAAAAGCGAGATAAGCAGGTGTTCCGATACTACGGAATCCAGAGCGATGAAAGCACTGCATTCATTTGCGTCGCGTACTTCCGCCCAATAACTCTGTTGACGTACGAATTCCTGTCTCTCGGTTTGGTTTCCTGTGTTCCAAAGATACCGGTAGGGAGGACGTCCGCCCTGCGTACGCAATACAAACGTACCGTCGGAATCCGCATGTCCGTTGCTTTCTATTTCCGCTTTCACCGCCAACGGATCGGGTTGGGCTACGGAGAGTGAGGCAGAACGTATGGTATTGTCGGCGTCCCGCACGGAAATGCGGTAAGTGCCGGCCGTGAAATCTTCCATACGCATGGTTTTTCCATGGTCTTGCATAAAGGTCCGTACAGAATCGGGTGTTTCCAGAATACAGGCGTAAGGCGGTGTTCCGCCTTGAATCCATATCTGTACGCTTGCTTTGTCGCCATGGCAGGCGATTTCTTTCTCAATCAAGAAGGAAACCTCCAACTGCAGTAAAGAACCGATTTCCACCAACCGGTCTAAACTGGCTCCGCCGGCATCGGAAAGATGAAGGCGATAGATGCCTTGGGAAAGGTTCTCAAGCATAAAGGTTCCTTGTTGTGCGCTGTCGTTTTGCAAGGTGTTTCCATACGCGTCTTCCCAACGGTAAGCATAAGGAAGCATACCGCCTTGAACATTCAGATAAACGGCACCGTTATTCTTGTTTTCCGTTGTATGGTGCACGGCCATAGAAGCGATATAGAGTGAGTCTGGGCTGTTTACTCTATAATTGCGGTTCAGCCGGCAGAAATGAGCGTCTGTGATCTCGAGCGAATACGTTCCGCGTCCGATATCCGGCAAGAGATTTTCGGTTGATCCGTTGTCCCACCTGAGATTGTAAGGAGGAACGCCGCCTGTTATCTCCACGCGTATTTCTCCGTTTTTAAACTGCCAGGCTGAAGCGTCGCGGATATGTGTGTTCACCGACAATGGTTCTGGTTGGTTCACCCGAAGACTGTCGCGGCTTGTGATGCCATTGGCGTCGTGCACCGTTATCTGATAGAGGCCGGCCTGCATTTCCGTTGTCGGTAACACCGAATCTTCGCCGATCCATTTCCCGTTCCGGTACCAATCGTAAGTATAGGGTTTCTTTCCGCCTTGTACGGAGAGTGAAAAACGGGCTGTCGCTTCTCCGAAACACAGCGGTTCGGCGCGTAATTCAAGACGGGCTACAAGATCGGGCGTGCGTTTCAGGTAGAAGGAAAGTTTTTTTTCACAGTTATTTCGGTCTGAGATACGTACCTGATAGAGTCCGCTGTCGGCCTTTATTATCAGGCTGCTTGTGTCGCCGTTTTGCCATTGGTAGCGGTAGGGCGGTGTCCCTCCTGTGGCATAAAGATGGATTTGGCCGTCGGGTATCGGTTCCGGTACAGATTTCCATTGGCTGCCCGCATAAGAAGGAGGTCTAAGCGTATGTGCTGCTTGTAAAGCGGAGGGAGCGGTAACCGATGCGGATCCGGTAGCCGTGCAGCCCCGTAAGTCGGTAACGGATAAGCCGATGGACGCCGATTCAAGATGAATAAGGATGGAATCACGACAAGGTTGAATTTCGCCATCCAGAAGCCAATCGTAGGTGTAGGGGAAGGTGCCCCCTGAAACCACGGCTACCGCTTTCCCGGCCGAATCGCCATGGCAGAAGCCCGGAATGGAGGTCAAATCTAAAGAAATACGGTCTGGTTGTTCCAATACGAACGAAAATGAGGTGTGCACATGGAGACTGTCTTTTACAACCAAGCGGTATGCACCGTGTTCTGCATGGGTCAACACCGTCTGATTGCCTGATGAATCTCCGTCTTTGTACCATTGAAGGATATAAGGTGGAATACCGCCCGCTATGTCTGCGTTTAATATCGCGTCCGAGAAGCCGAAACAGGAAACGGGTCTTTCAACGGCGATAGAACAGATAAGCGGTGCCACATAAGGAAGTGAAAAAGCGGTGTCGGCCGTACATCCGGCAGCGTCTGTTACATGGAGACTGTATGTGCCGGGCAAAAGACTGTCGATACCGGCCTCTTCACCTGTCAAATCATGGTTTTCTTCATTTATCCAGCGGTATCGGTAGGGTGGCGTGCCGCCTGAAACGGAAACCCGGATACCGCCGTCGGCCTTTACCGGAGAAGTGATACCGTTTTCGCTGCCCGGATAGGAGGGAAACTGTATGTTTTCTATGTCAATCCGTAAGGATTCAGGTTCCGTTAAACGGAAAGAATGGAGAGACCTTATGCCAAGTGCGTCTGTGGCAGATAATACATACATACCCGCTTTGATGTTCTCCAAACGGGCGAGAGTGTCGGAAAGACCCTCCCATGCGAGATGATAGGGAGGCGTGCCGCCACTGATCTTTCCTTGCAAGATACCGTCCGTTCCGCCGAAGCATTCCGGTGTCTTTTCCGTTTCGATTTCGGCTTTCAAAGGGGGAATATTTTTCAATATAAAATCAGCATTTGATTCACAGGAATTTATGTCGCTTGCATACAGGGCGTAATGGCCACCGCTCAGGTTTTCGATAATGGAGGAATCGGCCGCCGTATGCGCGAAGGTTTCTCCGTTCCTTGTCCAACGAAGTTGATAAGGTCCGCTTCCTCCTTTTACGGCAACATGGATTTTTCCGTTGTTTTCCGTTTCGGGGCAGATTTTGTCGATACAACCGCCGTAGGAAGGCTGGAGGATTTCCGCTGTTGTAATTTCCAAGGGCGGTGGTGCGGTCAGGTTTATCTGAGATAAACGTACAATGCCGGCGGCATCGGTTACGGTAACCGTATAGGTGCCGGCACTCAGGTTCTCGATTCTTTCCGTTTTGTTGCCATTGCTCCAAAGAATGTGGAAAGGCGGTATCCCGCCTGTTATCCGCACGTGGCAGGCGGCATGGCTTTCACCATGACAGAGGTTTTGCCGTTCCGGAATGATTTCCACCCGCATGCGGTCATATTTTTCCACCTTTACGGTTTTGCGGTTTTCGCATTGTTTCGCATCCCTGCCGATAAGTTCGTAGGTTCCCGAATCCAAATGGTTCAGATTGTGGTTTCCTGTGTTGGAAAGTGAAGGGTAAGGCGGGGTGCCTCCTTGTGCGTGGGCAAGAATACATCCGGCAACATGGTTGTCATCGGTGTCATGATAGGCATGAATGACGGTATCGATTACGATTTCAAAAGGTTTTTCGGGTTGATTGAGTGTGAGGGTACGGGTAATGTAACAACTGTTTTGGTCGATGAGTTTCACAGGGTAAATGCCGGCCGGGAGTTCATGGCGCGTCCTTCCGTAAGCGCCGTCCTCCCAACTGTAGAGATAGGGCGCCACTCCGCCGCTTCCTTTGAGTTCGATGCTGCCGGTGCGATCACCGAAGCAGTCTATATGTTCTATGTTTTGAATATCCAAGGCCAAGGGTTCGGGTTCCGAGAGCGTGATTTCATCGCTCGAAGAAAGTTCCATCGCAGGGTCTGTAAGCACCACCTTGTATCTGCCGGGCCCCAGATGGGCAATATGCGCGTCCGCCGCTCCGGCTATGGGTACATTGTTCCTATACCAGGAATAACGGAGGTTTCCGCCCGTACTCTTCTTTATATCGGCACGGAGGATTCCATCGTTCGCGTTGTGGCATGAGATTTCCCTTTCCGTGGAGATTGCCACCCAAAGCGTTTTGTTCAGGTCATACACCGATACGGAAGTATCGAAAGTACAGCCCGCATGGTCTTCCATATAGAGATAATAAAGGTTTGGAAAAGGAATTTTCAAGGTGTCGGTTTTCAGCAAGGCTTTACCGAGGATAGCGTTGTTGTATTGTTCATAATGGAAAGTGTAAGGCTTTTTTCCACCGCTTGCCATATTTCGTTGTAGCACGATTCTCCCGTCCATCGAAGATTTCCGGATGCCGTTTTCGTAGTAATATCCGCTGATGTTTTTTATGGAAACGGGTACCCGCAAGGGGTCGGGCCGGGTAAAGCTGATGTTTACGTAGGCGATTTGGTCGGAAGAGATGCCGTTTCTGATGGAACAGGGTTGCTCGATGGCGCTATTTTCCTCTTTTCCTTGTATGCTTGCATTGTTGGAAGCGTTCTTTTCCACGATTGTTCCGCCCGAGGAGATGATGCTTCGGATTACAAGTTTCAGCTCGGTTTTGCTCTCATCTATATCCGCACATTCGAAAGTGGCATGCGGATTGCTTTGGGTCCCGGTAAAGGTGCAGTTAAAAGGAAGGGGAACATAGGATCTGTCAGCGGCTTTATGGTAAAAATCCGGCATGTTGGAAACAAACGGCAAAAAACAACCTTTGATGGTGATCTTTACTTTCCCTTTTCCTTCGTAACAGACAGGAGGGGTAAAGGAAACGTCTTCAATTGGAATTTCATTGGTTTTGACCGTAATCGGTACGCATTGGAACATGGAAGCCTTTACCGAAACCGGCAGCGTGTCGTTTTCCGGAAGGGCGGGATTGTTGCTTCTTCCGTTTGCCTTGCCTTCCACAGTAACATAATACGTGCCGTCCGTTACCGTATAGGGCGGTACGGAAAAAGTGTAGGAACGGGTGTCGTTGAGCAAGGCCATATTTACGGTGTGTTGTGTAATCACTTGAGATTCGTTGGCACTGAACACACCCTCGGACGATACGGCCACCTGTCTGTAGAGGGTTATCACGGTCAGTTCTTCGTTCAAGTCTTTTCTGAGATTCCGGTCGAAGGTGAGCGTGATGTTCCGCAGATAGAGGTCGCCTTGCGGAATTTGCTGTACCGTGGTGCGGGTGGGCTGGGGAATGTTCGGATAGAAGCATAGAATCCGGGTATTTTCCGGGGATGAGGCACGACCGTCGGCCGTCTTCAGCAAAAGGTTGTTTCCGAACGGTAAATCAGGGAAAGAAGCGGGGCTTATCACACGGCTTCGGCCTGTTATGGAGTCGGCTTGGAAACCATGGGTGCCGGTATGGGCGTATTCCCACATGAATATCTGCGGTGTATAGGCATGATCCCCGCAGGTTTTGCAGTCTGCGGAGGCTTTTACAGTATAACGGTATGGATAGCCTACATATTGGATCCCGTTGTTCTCTACGGTGAACGGGCATTTTGTTTCAAGCGCGAACGCGATGGTCTCGCATCCGTACCGGAGGTGAAATCCATGTAGCAGCATCTCTTGCAGAGAAATCTTATAGGTGTGTTGATTGGGTGCGGTATTCGGATATTCCCATATTCCGGAACCGAAGGAAGGGTTCAACGGATCGCTGAGGTCGATGCTGCCCGATGAGTCCCCGGAAAGATCGGTATTTTTGTTTACGGTTAGGATAAGGTAATAGTCAAGAGGGTCAAAATCATCTTCTTCAGGTAAATAATTATGGCAACGATGTAAAGGGATATCCATGGAACCGAACCCGGTTTCATTCAACGGAGTGTAGGAAGAATAGTTGAAGCAGAGGAAAAGATCATCGTTCTTCGATGAAAAATAGCCCTCCATGCTTGTCCATACATGAGGTGTATCGCTTTTGGCCGGACATGTCGATCTATCGTGTGTAACCTTTGCCTTCAAGGTAAAGGTGTTGAGACGGTTGTAAGTATCGGGATTCACAGATGCGCGGGAAGAAGGGGAATGTAGGAAGGAAAGGAAAACAGACAATAGCAGAAAAAAGGATTTTCTGTAAAATTTGAAGGTTTGTGTTTTCATGACGATTGCATTTTGATTGAAAATAAAGTTGATTGCAAATTTTTGAAGACAAAAGTAGGTGCTGAAAGCATAAAGAGATATTGATTTAACTAAAAGAAACTAAAAATTAACATTATTTAATGATTTCATGGAAATGTAAGGACAGATGGGGGGATATTTTTTTTAGGAAGATTGAAATCTTTTCGCTAAATTCGCAATCCTTGCCCGTTTTAAACAATGGGTAGTCAGGATAATGAAAAAACTGTATTTGAGAATATTTTCGGCGCTTGTTTTAGGATGGGTATCGGCTTGCTGTTTTTGTGTCCGTGCGGAGGCGGATAACGGCGGGGTGACTACCGGAAAGGAAAGTTTCAATGCCGGCGAACTGATTCTGGATCACGTTACCGACAAACATTCGTGGCATATCTGCGATTGGCAGGGAAAGAAGATAGAGCTTCATCTGCCGGTGATTCTTCTTTACCAAGGCGAATTACATGTATTCTCGTCAGAAAAATTTGAGAACGAAAATCATACCTATAATAATTTTCAGCTTCGGACAGAAAATCCGTACAAGGGAAGGATCGTGGCGCTCGAAACCGCGCCCGACGGCAATCGGGTGGTGGCCGCCCAGCGTCCGCTGGATTTCTCCATTACGAAAACCGTCTTCGGCATGTTCGTATCCTGTCTGTTCATCCTCCTGCTGTTCGCGTTTATCGTACGCAGTTACCGTCGTAATGGAGAAAATACGCCGAAAGGCGTGGCGGCCCTCTTTGAGCCTATCTACCTGTTTGTACGCGACGAGGTGGTATATGCCAACTTAGGCAGGAAACACGGCAAACGCTTCATGCCCTATTTCGCCACATTGTTTTTCTTCATCTTTTTGGGCAACCTTCTGGGTATCGTGCCTTTCTTCCCCTTCGGAGCCAACGTTACGGGCAACATTTCTGTCACCCTCGTGCTGGCCTTGCTTACTTTCGTGTTGATGATAGGGTTTTCCACCAAAAAATTCTGGGCGCATACTTTCAATACACCCGGTGTTCCCATGTGGATGAAATTTCCCCTGCCTTTGATGCCTCTTATAGAGCTTATGGAATTGATTACAAAGCCTTTTGTATTGATGGTGCGGCTTTTTGCCAATATGACGGCCGGCCATATCATCATTCTCGGTTTTGTATCCTTGGTATTGATCTTCGGAGCAAACAGCGCGGCTTTGGGGCTTGCCGTTTCGCCGATAACCATCTTGTTCGGCTTGTTCGCCGATGCCTTGGAATTGCTGGTTTCGTTTATCCAGGCCTATATTTTCACGATGCTTTCCACTTCTTATCTGGCCGGAGCCTTGGGACATGGAGGGGAACACGGAGAATGAAACCGAAAAAAAAAAGAATACTAACATTAAAAAATAAAAGTTATGTTGTCCTTATCTATCCTTCTGGATGCAGCAAGTAATGTGATTCCCTCCGTTACCGATTTGAGTTCGCTTGCCAAGATGGGCGGTGCCATCGGCGCAGGTCTTGCCGCCATCGGTGCGGCCATCGGTATCGGTTCCATCGGTAAAGGCGCTGTGGATTCCATTGCCCGTCAGCCCGAAGCCGCCAATGATATCCGTACCAACATGATCCTTACCGCCGCCTTTGTGGAAGGGGTCGCGCTGTTTGCCGTGGTAGTGGGTCTGCTTGCTGTGGTAATGTAAGAGGAAACACGGTTTTACCCTTTAAAACTAAGTATTTATGGAATTGGTAATGCCGGGTATCGGCGTCCTCTTCTGGACGCTCCTTATCTTCTTAGTGCTGTTTCTGATTCTCGCTAAATGGGCATTTCCCGTTATCAACAAAATGTTGGAGAAGCGAGAAGAGAAAATAGCGACGGCACTGAACCGGGCCGAAGAGGCGCAGCATGAAATCGCCCGCATGAAGAGTGAGAACGAAGTCATGATGGCCTCTGCAAAAGCGGAGCGGGAAAAGATGCTGGCCGATGCGGTGGAGATGAAGAACCGTATTGAAGAAGAAAGCAAGGCGCGGGCCAAAGCCGAATACGAGCGTATCATGGTTTCAGCAAGAACCGAGATAGAACGCGAGAAGCGCGTGGCGATAGAGGAAATCCGCGGCGAAGTGGCGCAGATATCGTTGGATATTGCCGAAAAGATCTTGGGAGAGGAACTTTCGGATCCCGCACGTCAACAAGCCTTAATAGAACGTGAATTGAAAAACGTCAAACTGTAGCCATGCAATCTTCAAAAGCCAATATACGTTATGCCCGTGCGCTTTACACCTTGGCCGAAGAACATCACCAAAGCGAAAGGGTCTATGACGACATGCGCATGCTGATGGATTTTTTGACGGAAGCCAAGGAAATCCGCGCGTGGTTGGCAAGTCCGGTGATTCCGGTCGCCCATAAGAAGCATGCCGTTGAAATGGCGCTTGGCAATCGGCTCGATTCGCTTTCATTGCGGTTTCTCCACCTGATTGTGGAAAAAAACCGCATTGCCGATGTGTATGGTATCGTTCGGGCGTATGTTTCGCTCTATCGTGTCAAAAAAGGTATTGTCCGTGTGGCGGTCGATACGCCTCAGCCGCTTTCGGAAGCGGAAAAAAAGGTATTCTTCGACTGGTTCGCGCAGCATCTTCCCGAAAAACAGGTGGAAATGCGCAATCGGGTCGTACCTTCGCTTTTGGGTGGATTTACGCTCAAAGTGGATGGGCAGTATGTAGATAAGAGTGTGGCGGGGCGTTTGCAACGGATCCGTCGGAATTTGGGTGTGGGGCGCGGATAAAAAAGTGGTTAAATAAGCTATACTGAAAATACAATGACAGGTATCAAGGCATCAGAAGTAACGGACATTTTGAAACGCCAGCTGGCGGGCATGGACATGGGGGACGGTATGCAGGAAGTGGGAACCGTGCTTAAGGCCGGAGACGGTATCGCCCGTGTTTTCGGGTTGGAAAATGCCGAAGCGGGCGAATTGGTTGAATTTACTTCCGCCGGCGTGGACGGTATCGTGCTCAATCTTGAAGAAGATAATGTGGGCGTGGTGCTTTTAGGAAACTCGGAAGAAGTGCAGGAGGGCGATAAGGTGCAACGCACCCACAGAATCGCCTCTATCGGTGTGAGCGAACAGATGTTGGGGCGCGTGGTCAATACGCTGGGGCAACCGATAGACGGAAAGGGACCTATCGGTGGCGAGAAGTTCGAGATGCCGCTTGAACGCAAAGCCCCTGGTGTGATTTACCGTGAACCGGTAGCGCAACCCCTGCAGACGGGGCTTAAGAGCGTGGATGCCATGATTCCCATCGGTCGCGGTCAGCGTGAATTGATTATCGGTGATCGCCAGACGGGAAAGACTGCCATTGCCGTTGATACCATTCTGAACCAGAAAGCCCGTTACGAAGCGGGCGACCCGATTTACTGCGTGTATGTGGCCATCGGGCAGAAAGGATCCACGGTGGCTACGGTGGTAAAGACTTTGCAAGACAACGGTGCGATGCCCTATACGATTGTGGTGGCGTCCATGGCGGCCGATCCGGCGGCCATGCAGTTCTACGCCCCCTTTGCGGGCGCGGCCATCGGCGAATATTTCCGCGATACGGGACGCCATGCCCTGGTGGTTTACGACGACCTGTCGAAACAGGCGGTCGCTTACCGTGAAGTGTCTTTGCTGCTGCGCCGTCCCCCCGGACGTGAAGCCTATCCGGGTGATGTGTTCTACCTGCACTCCCGTCTGTTGGAACGCGCCGCCAAGATAATCCGTTCCGATGAAGTGGCGCAGAACATGAATGATATTCCCGAATGTCTCGAGGGCAAGGTGAAAGGTGGCGGCTCACTTACCGCATTGCCGATTATCGAGACCCAGGAAGGCGATGTTTCGGCCTATATTCCCACCAATGTGATTTCGATTACCGACGGGCAGATATTCCTTGAAACCGGCTTGTTCAACGCCGGTATCCGCCCCGCCATCAACGTGGGTATCTCCGTATCGCGTGTGGGCGGTTCGGCGCAGATCAAGTCGATGAAGAAAGTGGCGGGAACGCTCAAACTCGATCAGGCGCAGTTCCGTGAGTTGGAATCGTTCTCCAAGTTCGGTTCCGATCTGGATCCGGCAACGAAATTGGCGTTGGACAAAGGGCACCGCAATGTGGAATTGCTCAAGCAGCCGCAATATTCGCCCATGAAGGTGGAAGAACAGGTGGCGGTGCTGTACTGCGGCGTGAAGGGTTTGCTGTTGAAGTTGCCGATAGAAAAGATAGAAGATTTTCAGGAAGATTATTTGCATCGTCTGAGAGCCCAGTCTCCCGAAATATTGACACGTATCGCGGCGGGCGAGATGGATGCGGAAATTGAAGAAGTGTTGCGGAAGGCGGCGGCCGATTCGGTGGAAAGCCTTAGTATAGCAATGGAAGCCAAGGACTGATATGGCGGGTTTAAAAGAACTCAGAACACGTTTGGAGTCGGCGCACTCCACCCAGCAGCTTACCTCGGCCATGAAGATGGTGTCGGTGTCGAAATTACGTAAGGCACAGGCGAGATCTGTAAAAGTACGGGGTATGTGCCTTCGTTTGTTGGAAGTGTATCGCAGTATTGCGGGGGAAGGAGAGGATACGGAAAAGAATCTGCTATTGCACCAAGGTTATGCCAAGGAAGAAAAGGCATTGTTGATAGTGATCGCTTCCGATAAGGGAATGTGCGGCAGTTTCAATTCAAACGTGTGTAAGGGTGCGGAAGCTTATATCAAAGAAAATTACACCCATATTCCCAACAGGAATATTCAGGTTCTTGCAGTCGGAAATCGCGCTTCTTCATATTTTTCATCCAGGCCGTATCCTTTGTTCAAGGATTGTCCTGCACTTCCCATAGACGGTTTGGATTATGTCAAGGCTGCAAAAGTGATGCGGCAGATAGTGACGCAATACAATAAAGGTAAGCTACACCGTGTGGACATTGTATATTGCAAGCCTGTCAATGCCGCAACACAGATAGTGCAGTCGCGTACGGTGCTCCCCGTAGATGGGATTCTGGAATTGGGTGATTCCTTATTGATGGAAGAACACCGTTCCCAAATTCCGGCGGTTACGGTGGAACATGCCCGCCGGGCACGGAGATATGCGTCTCATTTCGATGCGCAAACCGAAGTTTTGCCGGATCTGCAAGGGGTTATCGATGCAATGTTGCCGTACATTTCCATTTTGTATTTTTATTTTGCCGTCTGTCAATCCACTGTTGCCGAACATGGCGCCAGAATGACCGCCATGAGCAAGGCTTCCGATAATGCGGAAACGCTAATCAAGGAATTGAATTTGAAATACAATAAAATGCGGCAGTCGGCCATTACCAACGAACTTCTTGAAATCGTGAGCGGAGCCAATGCACTCAATGATAACGAATAATCTTGAAACCAATCAACATGAAGATAAAGAAAATGAAAAAACTGATTACGTTCTTCGTATTTGTCGGTGGTCTTTTGGCCGGTACCGTTAGTTCAACGGCAGCGCCTGATGGAGGTCGTCAATTGATAGTGAAAAACCGTCTTGAAAACAACTTCAAATTGCTTGAACAGACATATTATCAGTTGGATTTTCAGACTAGAATCGGAAGCATCGACCAAGTGGAAACGGAACAACTTGCCGCTTCTGTCGGCGCCGATGTCCCCCGTGATTTTACCAGGATATCCATAGACGGCTATACGTTTACGAATCGCCCCGGTTTTCCGAAACTGCCGGTACGGGTGGAAATGATTGAGATACCCCAAGGGGCTGTTCCCCGTGTGGAATACACCCATGTGGCATATAAAGACATTGATTTGGCAAAGGCCGGTTATGCCGCACCTCTTTATCCGGTGCAGCTTCCGGTAAGTAAAAGCGCTGAACGGCTCCCCGATTTTCAATACAACAAGGAAGCCTATGCCCGCAATGAATTTGTTTCTGACCGGGACAGGGAATCGGCTTTAGTGGAAGTGAATATATTGGGTGAGATGCGTGGCACACGGCTTGCCAAACTGGAGGTAAAGCCTGTTCAATACAATGCCGCCACGCATACGTTGCGTGTCTATACTGCTTTGGATTTCGAAATTGTTTTTGACAAGGCGGATATGCAGGCTACCTACGATAAGAAGAACCGTTATTATTCACCTGTTTTCGACTATGCGCAATCGAAAGTACTCAATCCTATATCGCTTCAGAAATATCTGTCAGCCAAGTCTAAAGGGGATGTCAAGGCGGAACTGTCCGCCCGTCCTGTCCGCTATGTGATTGTGGCTGATTCCATGTTCAAGGATTCGTTGCAGAAATTTGTGGATTGGAAGACCCGTTTCGGTTTCGAGGTGGTGCAGGCATATACCAACCAACCGGAGGTGGGAAAAACGAAAGAATCTATCCGTGCATATCTTAAAGATTTGTACGACAATGCTTCAAAAAACGAGCCGGCACCTTCCTATGTATTGTTTGTAGGCGATTTGGCACAGATTCCCACCCAACAGTACAATGGAGCAAATTTCTGGGATGAAAGTCATTATTCGGATCTGTACTTATGTGAATATACCGGCGATCATTTTCCGGAAGTGCACTATGGCCGTATGTCCGCCACCAAAGTGGAAGAACTCATGCCGCAGATAAACAAGACGATTTATATGGAATCGATTACGTCTGAAAAATCCGCGTTTCTTGATACCACGGTGCTGATTGCCGGCGTGGATGCCAATTATGGACGTTCCCACCTCAATCCCACCATCAATTATATCCATGGGTTGTATATGTTCGATACATTGCAGCGTCATACGTATAAATATCTGTATCCCGAATCGGGCGAGCGGTCGGCAAGCGTCGTCCGGAACATCAACGACGGTATTTCGGTAATCATCTATACGGCCCACGGTTCGGTTGACAGTTGGTCGGAGCCCTATATCTCCAACTCGGATGTGGCCAAGTTGACCAATAAAGACAAGTATCCGCTGATGATAGGCAATTGTTGCCTCACCTCGTCTTTCCAGGTGGCTTCCTGTTTCGGTGAAGCCTTGTTGCGTAAGGAAAACGGAGGCGCGGTGGTTTATATCGGAGGTTCGAACAGCACGTATTTTGACCAAGACGTATATTGGTCGGTGGGCTATATACAGAGACTGACGAATGGAATTACCCTTACCTACGAAAACACCGGTACAGGTTCGAACGATGTGTTTTATCATACGCATGGTGAACCTTATGAAGATTGGGCATTGACGGGTTACGACATTATTTATGCCGGCAATATGGAAGTGGAACGTGCCAATCAGGGTCTGGAAGAATATTATTGGCAGGTGTACCACTTGTTCGGCGATCCTTCCTACATGCCTTATACGCATCGTCCAACGGAACTCAAAGTGGATTACAGTCAGACACTCATTATCGGTGAGACTTCGTTCCGTGTTACCACCGTGCCTTACGCGCGTGTAACCTTGAGCAAGAACGGTGTTGTATTCGGCTTTGCCGTCGCCGACAAAGAAGGTTTGGCTGAATTGACAATCACAGGCTTGGAGGATCCGGGCATGATAAACCTTACGGTGGCCGCACAGAACTATCTTCCTTTCCATGGGCAGGTAGAAGTTGTGGTGCCTGGCGAGAAATATCTGGTTGTTTCCGGTAGGGAAGTGTTGGATGCGGCTGGAAATGAAATAACGAAAGGGTTGTACGGTGAAAGTTATACATTGCATTGTACGATACGCAACGTGGGTACCAAGGCGATTGAGAAAACGGAAGTGAGGTTGGTAAGCAAAGATGAATATCTTACAGTTGATGATGCCGTTTATACGTCTTCGGAAGCGATCCAACCGGGAGAAGAAAAGGTGTTGGCACATGATTTTATCCTCAATATAGACAAAGATGTCCCCAACCGCCATTCGCTGAAATATGCGTTGGAGATGATGATGGAAGAAGATGCTGAAAGTATCCTGTCGCGGTCATTCTCTCTTGTTGCTGAAGCACCTGAAATTCAGGTTTTTAATTTTGTCATTGATGATTCTGAAAAAGGAAACTCAAATGGTGTGATTGATAACGGTGAAACCGTAAAGGCTTTTGTTTCGTTTGTCAATCCGGGTCAGATAACGGCTGAGGAAGTGAAAGTACGGGTTTCCTCGCCGGCCGGTTATCTTACGTTTCCCGATACGGAATTCGATTTGGGAACAATGATAAGCAAGGAAAGGAAAACCATTACGTTCGAGTATAGCGCGGCAGCGGAACCGGGTGCTTATTATGATATTTATGAGGTTGATTTTGTGTTCGATTCGAAAGGCCGTCGCATGACAGACAAGGTACATTCGTATATTTCTCCTGTAGTGGAAACTTTTGAGAGCGGTGATCTTTCGTTTGTGGATTGGGATAAGAATACCAGTTGGGTCATAGACAACAGTCGCGCGCACCAAGGTGTTTACAGCGTGGCGAGCGCCACCATCGGCGACAACGAAACGAGTATCCTGCAAATAGAAGTGGATGTTCCGATGGAAAACAGAGTGGGATTCTTCTATTATACCTCCAGCGAATCGGTAAGCGGTGCGTTGGGTGATTTTCTCGTGTTCTATATCGATGGTGTCCGAAAGAACCGTTGGGCAGGTGTGGCGACGGAATGGAAATATGCCGAGTTTTCATTATCGGAAGGCGTACATGTCCTTACTTGGTCATATGCTAAAGATGGATCGGCAAGCAGCGGTGAAGACAAAGTCTGGCTGGATGATATACGGCTTCCGATAGGAACGCATGCGCCCATCGTTGTGGCCAACGAAATAAGGGGCGTACAGAATGGAGAAGTTTCGTTGATGCAGGTGCTTCGGGCGGCAGCCGGTACGCTTGAAGTGCGTTTTGATACCCAGGAATCGCTTTCGGGAAGTTTGTATGTGGTAAACGCGATGGGACAGAGAATCAAGACCCTTTTTGCTGACGGACAGGTGGATTCCGGTACCGGAACGCTCTCTTTCAATGTGGCCGGATTGCCTTCGGGTGTATATGTATTGGTATTTGAGACAGCTACCGGTAGCCGTCAAACGGCCAAATTCGTGATAGCCCGATAGGCGGTTCGAAAGCGTGTTTTTTAGCCGGGCGCAGAATCAAACTGCCGTTTGCTTCTGCGCTCGACTCTTTGTATCTTTGCAAAGTAGCGTTGCCGGTTATCGTATTACCGATAATCGGCAGCCTTTTTTAAGAAATAAAAAACTAAACCGATATGTCGCATTTTAGAAGATTCGCTTCGGTATCGCAAAAGATTACCCTGGCGATTTTAGGCGCTTTCCTGATGATTTTCCTGTTGTTGCATGCTGGCATCAACCTCTGCCTGTTGCGTGCCGATGGAGGCGAATGGTTCAGGGCGGCCGCTCATTTTATGGGAACCAATTACATTGTGAAGGTGTTTGAGGTTATTTTATTTGCCGTTTTCATCCTGCACATCGTATTGGCGCTGATTCTCCAGATTCAAAACTGGCGGGCACGTCCGGTAAGATACAAGATAGCCAACAAGTCGGCTACCGCGCCCGGTTCCAAGTTCATGATCTATAGCGGTATCTTGGTGGGCATTTTCTTGGTGTTGCACATGCTCAACTTCTATTTTGTCAAAATGGATATCGTGCCGGGCAAGTATCTGGTTGAAATCGATGCAGTGCAGAACGCCGACCCGGTATATGTGCAGCAGAATCAGGAACGTCTCATCGAGATGTTCCGTGATGCCGAAACCGGCGCGTTTAAAGACGTGGCCGGCAACATCACCCGGGAAGACTTGGAAACGGTGTTCGGACCTGAATTCTCCGACTATGAACCGGATTTCTACAATATGGCGATAGATTTGTTCAACAATACGGCCTATCTGGTGCTTTACCTCGTGCTGATTCTCGCCCTGG
>CAZPBB010000006.1:0-31819 GCA_964584745.1 uncultured Bacteroidaceae bacterium | reverse complement strand
CGTACTAACGTACGTGACCGAACAATCCTTTGGGCGGCAACGAGCAGATCGCATCACAAAATTTCCCCCACCAACCAAGCTATAGTATGTAAAAAAGCATTTTGGATGGTGAGATGCGAGGCGGAAAGTGAAGGCGACGAGGGAGCTTACTTTTGTAAGTGACCGAGGAAGCCGAACTTTCCAACGAAGCAGATCGCCGTCCAAAACGCTTTTTTACCGGAAATATTCGCGCATGCGATCAAAGAATCCCGGCTCCTTCTCCCTCCTCGCCCCAAACCCCGGCATCTCCCGCATCTTCTCCAGCAAAGCCTTTTCCTCCTTGCTGAGTGATTTAGGAACACTTACATTCAGATATACAATTAAATCACCCTTAGGCATACCGCGCTGGATACTCGGGAAACCCTGACCACGCAGACGCAAGAGCTTGCCCGAAGGCGTGCCCGGTTCAATCTTGATACGCGCCTTGCCGCCCAAGGTCGGAATCTCGAGCGAGCAGCCCAAAGCGGCATCCATATAACTGATAGGCAATGTATAATGCAGGTTCTGATGGTCGCGTTGGAACTCAGCGTGCGGTTGTTCCTCGATCAACACGAGCAAATCACCGTTTACCCCACCATGAGGCGCGGCGTTACCCTTGCCCGAGACCGAAAGTTGCATGCCGGCTTCCACACCCGCCGGGATATGGATACTGATCACCTCGTCGGCATAGGTGATACCTTCGCCCTTGCATTGTGGACAGGCCGCGGTTATCACCTTGCCCTCTCCATGACATTTCGGGCATACATGCACCTGCTGCATCATGCCCAGAAGCGTCTGTTGGGTACGCACCACACGACCTTCTCCGTGGCAGGTCTCACAGGTTTTGAACGAATTACTGTCTTTGGCACCGCTACCGCCACACTTGCCGCAAGACACCGCCTTATGCACCTTTATCTTCTTTTCCACACCGGCAGCGATTTCTTCCAAGGTAAGTTTGAGTGTTACCCTGAGATCGGCCCCCCGCGCCACCGTTTTACGTCCGCCCCCCGAACCGAAGCCCGAAAAGCCACCGAACCCGCCGCCAAATCCACTGAAGATATCCCCGAACTGACTGAAGATATCTTCCATACTCATGCCCCCCATACCTCCGCCGAACCCGCCGGCGCCCCCCATACCCGCATGTCCGAACTGGTCATAGCGCTGCTTCTTTTCCGGATCGCTCAGCACGCCGTAGGCTTCCGCCGCTTCCTTGAATTTCTCCTCCGCCGCCTTGTCTCCCGGATTGCGGTCGGGATGGTATTTGAGCGCCAACTTACGGTACGCTTTCTTGATTTCGTCTGCCGAAGCGCCTTTGGCAACGCCCAACACTTCGTAATAGTCTCTTTTTTCTGCCATCGCTACACGCTTTATCGGTTAACAGCCTACCACTACCTTGGCGAAACGGAGCACCTTACCCTCTATGGCATAGCCTTTCTGCACCACATCAAGCACACAGCCCTTCATACTATCTTCCGGCGCAGGAATCTGCGCCACCGCCTCTGCCGTTTCCGCATCGAAAGGCTTGCCGACAACTTCGCACTCGCTCACGCCATGTTGTTTCAAGACGCCCATCAACTTATTGTAAATCAAACTCACACCTTCCTGCAACGCGTCATGGCTATCTTCCGTTTCATCCTGCTTCGATTTGTGGAAAGCCGCCAACGCACGTTCCATGTCATCTATGACAGGCAACAATGCCAAAAAGACACCCGAAGCGGCCGTCTTTATCATTTCTATCTTTTCTTTATTGACCCGCTTGCGATAGTTGTCGAAGTCGGAATATAAACGCAGATACTTGTCATTCAACTCCGACATCTGTATTTTCAAATCATCGGCCGGCTGTTGTCCGGCATCGTTGGCGATTTCCGGTGCGGGACTTTCCGGCATCTCTGCTTGGGCCGTTTCCCTTTCCGCCGCCTGTTGCTTATCGTTTTTCTTACTCATCTTCGTGGATTTTTCCGGCGGAAGCGTACAGCAAAAACAATACCGTTACACCCGAAAACATTTTTTTCTGCCAGATTGGCACGTAAAATCATACACACCGCATAGTGTAAAATTCGGAGGAAATTCGTTAACTTTGTAATCTTATGTAATAGGAATCTGTCCATATTCTCCATCCTTATTTTTCGAAAAAATAAAAAACAGATACAATGAAACAAACCGTCATTCCCCAAGAAACCGTCAACGGCATCATTACCCAAAACGGGTTGAAAAGCGTGGGCCAGGCTTCTATCCGCGAAGTGAAGAAGTTGATCAACGACATCGAAAAGGCCTCCGGCACCCATTTTATCCGCATGGAAATGGGGATTCCCGGACTTCCGGCCGCCAAAATCGGCGTGGATGCCGAAATAGCCGCCCTGCAGAAAGGCATCGCCTCGCTCTATCCTGAAGTGGGCGGTCTTCCCGAACTGAAAGAAGAGATCTCGCGCTTCGCCAAGAATTTCCTCAATATCGAGGTGAACCCCGCCGGCTGTATTCCCACCGTGGGTTCGATGCAGGGCAGTTTCGCCTCTTTCCTTACCGTGAGCCGCGCCCGCAAAGGCAAGAACACCACCCTTTTCATCGACCCCGGTTTTGCCGTTCACAAACAGCAGCACCGTGTGTTGGGCATTCCCTTCGAAAGCTTCGACGTGTATAACTTCCGCGGTGAAAAACTGCGCGAAAAACTGGAAAGCTACCTGAGCAAAGGCAACATCTCGTCTATTTTCTACTCCAACCCCAACAATCCCTCGTGGATCTGCTTTACCGAAGACGAGTTGCGCACCATCGCCGATCTGGCCAAGAAATACGACGTGATTATCATGGAAGACCTCGCCTACTTCGGCATGGACTTCCGCCACGACATCTCCACGCCGGGCGTGCCGCCTTTCCAACCCACCGTGGCGCAATACACCGACAAATACATCCTTTTCGTTTCCAGTTCGAAAGCCTTCAGTTACGCCGGGCAGCGCATCGGCATGATGATGATTTCGGATGCCCTGTACCAAAGCGAATTTCCCGACTTCAAAGACTACTACAACAGCACCCAGTTCGGGCACACGATGATTTTCGGAACCGTATATTGCCTCAGTTCCGGAACCGCCCACTCGCCCCAATACGCCTTGCACGCGATTCTGAAAGCCACCAACGAAGGCCGTTACAATTTCGTGCACGAAACTCGCATCTACGGCGAAAAGGCGCACAGGATGAAAGAAATGTTCCTCAAGAACGGATTCTATCTTGCCTACGACAAGGATGTGGACAAAGACCTGTCCGACGGGTTCTACTTTACCGTAGGATATCCGGGCATGAACAGCGAAGAATTGTTGCACAACCTGCTCTACTTCGGCATCAGCGCCATTTCATTGGGCATTACCGGCAGCGAACGCGAAGGCATCCGCGCCTGCGTATCGCTCGTTCCCATGGAAGACCTGCCCGAACTGGAAGTACGCTTGGAAAAATTCAAGGCCTATTTCTCTGCCTAAACGAAAGGGCATGGATTTTGAAATCACTTCCGATTTCAAGCCTACCGGCGACCAGCCGCAGGCTATCGATCAACTGGTTTCCGGTATCGAAAACGGAGACAAGGCCCAGGTTTTGCTCGGCGTGACAGGTTCGGGCAAAACCTTTACCATCGCCAACATGATAGCCCGCCTAAACCGCCCCGCCCTGATCCTGAGCCACAATAAAACGCTGGCCGCCCAACTTTTCGGCGAGTTCAAGCAGTTTTTTCCCCACAACGCGGTAGAATATTACGTTTCTTACTACGACTATTACCAGCCGGAAGCCTACCTGCCGGCTTCCAACACCTATATCGAAAAAGACCTTTCCATTAACGAGGATATAGAGAAACTCCGCCTCAACACCCTGGCCAGCCTGCTTTCGGGACGGCGCGATGTGATTGTGGTGAGTACGGTTTCCTGTATCTACGGCACCGGCAATCCCGCCGACTACCACGAAAACGTGATCATTCTGAACGAAGGCGAAAAGATAAGCCAGCGCGATCTGATGCTGAGGCTGGTGAAATCGCTCTATTCCCGCAACGAAATAGAATTCTCGCACGGACATTTCCGCGTAAAGGGAGATACCATAGACGTGTTCGTAGCCTACGATGACTACGCCTACCGGATCGTGTTTTTCGATGATGAAATAGAGCGTATCGCCAAGATTGATCCGCTCTCCGGCACCGTATTGGAAGAATTCAAGACCATCCGTATCTATCCGGCCAATATGTTTGTGCCCTCATCCGCCCGTATCCAACAGGCCATCAAGGAAATCCAAATCGACTTAGGCAAACAGACCGATTTTTTCAAGGAAACAGGCCGGCCCTTGGAAGCCCAACGGCTGGAAGATCGGGTTACCTATGACATAGAAATGATCAAGGAACTGGGGTTCTGCACCGGCATTGAAAACTATTCCCGTTATTTTGACGGCCGCGCCGAAGGCGTACGCCCCTATTGTCTGTTGGACTATTTTCCGGAAGACTTTATCACGGTGATAGATGAAAGCCACGTTACCGTGCCGCAAATCGGGGCCATGTACGGTGGAGACCGCTCCCGTAAGGTGAATCTGGTGGAATACGGATTCAGACTGCCGGCCGCGCTCGACAACAGACCGCTCACCTTCAACGAATACGAATCCTTGTCGGGACAGACCGTATATGTAAGCGCCACGCCGGCTGACTATGAACTGGCGCAAAGCGGCGGTGTAGTGGTGGAACAGCTTATCCGCCCCACCGGCCTTTTAGACCCGCTTATCGAAGTGCGTCCCACCGATCACCAAGTGGACGACCTTCTGGATGAAATCGAACAAGTCTGCGCCAGAGGCGAGCGGGTATTGGTAACCACCCTCACCAAAAAGATGGCTGAAGAACTGGCGCGGTATATGACCCGTGCCGGCATCCGTTGCCGCTATATCCATTCGGAAGTGGAGACGCTGGAACGGGTCGAGATACTGCAGGACCTCCGCGCCGGGGTAATCGATGTGCTGATCGGCGTGAACCTGCTGCGCGAAGGCATCGACCTGCCCGAAGTGTCGTTGGTGGCCATTCTGGATGCCGATAAGGAAGGTTTTCTCCGATCGGCCCGATCCCTGACCCAAATAGCAGGACGTGCCGCCCGCAATGTGAACGGACGAGTGCTTATGTATGCCGACCGCATGACCGACGCCATGGCGAAGACCATCGAAGAGACCAATCGCCGCCGCACGGTTCAAGGGCAATACAACCAAAAGCATCATATCTCGCCAAAACCCATTGTTAAATCTATCAACCAATCGCTTAAAGACAGCCGTACTTCTTTGCCGAAAGCCTATTCGGAAGATCTCCATGCCCCTTCCTTTGCCGACCCTCTCTGGCAATACGAAAAAATGCCCGAAGACCTTTCCGGACGTATCAAGGTATTGGAAAAACGCATGAAACAAGCGGCCGCCCGACTCGAATTCGTGGAAGCCGATGCCTGTCTGCAAGAAATAAACCGGCTCAAGGCACTCGATGCCGGACAACCGCATGACCTGGAAAAACAAAAACATCTAAAACCATAACACAATGAAAAAAGACCTGAATTTTGATCCGGCGACCCGTATTCAAAACAGTTTTCACGGTGGTTCTTTCGGCGATGTGAATCCCGAAATCACCGACTCGGCCACCTTTATGTTCGCCAAAGGCGCGGATATGACCGCCACTTTCCATGGTGAAAAAGAAGGCTGTTTCCTTTACTCCCGCCACTGGAATCCCACCAATCTGAACCTTTCCACCGCCTTGGCCGCCATGGAAGGCACCGAAGCGGCATGGGTAACCGGCTCCGGCATGGCGGCCATCACCAACGCCATGTTACAGTTGGTAAGCGCCGGCGACCATATCGTGGCCAGCCCCACCGTGTATGGCGGCACTTTCGCTTTCCTGAAAAACTACCTGCCCAAGTTCAATATCGAGGTAACCTTTGTGGACTCCACCAATCCCAAGGCGGTGGAAAAAGCCATCCGCAGAAACACCAAGTTCATCTACACCGAAACGATGAACAACCCCATGCTGCGCATCGCCGACATCCCTGCCCTGAGCAAGATAGCCCACAAGCACAAGGTAAAGCTGGTGGTGGACAACACCTTCACCCCCATGATTTTCTCCCCTGCCCGCCTGGGTGCCGACATCGTGGTTTATTCCATGACCAAGTTCATCAACGGCAAGAACGACTGCGTGGCCGGCGCCATCTGCGGCCCACAGGAATTCATCAACTCCCTTATCGATGTAAACAACGGCACGAGCATGTTGCTCGGACCGGTGTTGGATCCGCTACGCGCTTCAAGTATTCTGAAAAACCTCTATACGTTGCATATCCGCATGAAGCAGCATGGCCAAAACGCCCTTTATCTGGCAAAACAGTTCAAGACCATCGGCCTTAAGGCCAATTACCCCGGCATGAGCGAACATCCCGACCACAAGTTGATGAAACGCGACATGAATCCCGGCTACGGCTTCGGCGGCATGATCGCCATCGATTTGGAAACGGCCGAAAAAGCCAATTTCATGATGGAAACCATGCAGCAGAAAGGCGTGGGGTATCTGGCTGTATCTTTGGGGTATTTCAAAACGCTGTTCAGCAATTCGGGCAAAAGTACCTCAAGCGAGATTCCCGAAGAATTCCAGAAAGGCATGGGACTTTCCGAAGGTCTGGTACGTTTCTCGGTAGGTCTGGACAACGATATCGAACGCACCTTCCAACTGATTCGTGAAAGTTTTGAACTCACACAAAAGAAGTTTGCCGGAAAAAAACCAAAAGCATCCCAAACCGCTTGTAAAAATGCTTGTAAGAAAACGGCCAAAAAGAAATAAAAGTGGCTCTTCCCTTAAAGAAAAGCGGTGTGTTTCTGCACACCGCTTTTCTTTTAAAGGTTTTCCCTCCCCGCTTCACCTTTTCCTTGATCAGTAAAAAATGAACAGAAGCAAACACCATAAAAAAAGGCGGCCAAAAGCCGCCTTTTTTTATACGTAATCAAATTGGAGATTAGCGTACAACGATTTTCTTGGAAGCGAAACCTTCTTCAGTATAGATTCGGGCCACATACATACCGGTCTGCAATCCGGCAACCGAAACGCTTTCGCTATTGTTACCGCATTTCTGCGATTTAACCAATTGTCCGCTCATGCTGTAGATATCCACGCGAAGGATATTGCCGGCAACGGAGTTAACATTAATCTTGTCAACGGCGGGAATCGGAGCCACTTCCACATATTTGTCAACGGGGTTGGCGCTCTTCACGGCCACTTCATCGGCAAGAATGAAATATAGAATGGGTTCACCGTCTATCGTTTCACCAGTCTGGAAGGTCCACGTTTCAATCGGCAATACCGCATAGCGCGTGTTCGGTTGCGTTGCATTTCCTTCATCGGGGAGGAAACCTTCGCCACGTTCACGGCTATAGATGAAGTCATCTTCACTTTCGCCTTCTGTCCCCCACATCCTCTGTTTATCGAAATCAACTACCATATAAGCGGCATACAAACGGTCAGATACATATTGTGTACCGCTGGCGTTTTGGGGAGGGAACAAGGTAGCGTTCCACAAAGTGTCTTTTTCATCACCGCTGTGGGGAAATACCGCACTCACGCAAGTATTTTCGCCGGACACCTTCGGGTTCGGGAATTTGGCACCGTAGATAGCGGTTCCGGGGAAGCCGGAAGCGCGGCGTTCCAGACAAGGAACAAGCACCACTTCACTTTCGTTGGCCTTGTCGGGATCGGTAGGATAAATCAGGTCGGAAAGCACAGCGCTTTGATCGCCATAACTCGAATACGACTTGAACGTAGCGGTAGCACCCACTTGTTCGTTCGTGTAGTGTTTGAAATACAACGGCATGGAATCGGTGGCCGCCAGTTTGGTAGAAGGCATACGGCCTACTTCAGCCATTACCCCGGTCAGGTATTTTTCGTTGAAATAACCGTACATGTCCCCAAGAACGCTATTGTACCAGCCACCTTCGGTAAAGTCGCAGGAATATCCGATTTCGCCGCTACCCATGTATTTGTTCAACCAACCGGTACCCATCGGGAAGGTCCAACTGGCCTGATAGGCCGTAGGGAATTCAGCGGAAGTGGGTTTCCCCATCCAAGTGATTCCGATATAGAAACTACTTCCGGCTTCCATTACCGACTGCGTTCCCACCGTATCGGCCGGATAGGCCTCGTCTTTGGCCGCATTTTTCGAAGTCTGGAAACGAAGAATCGATTCCTGAACCTGCGTACTCTTACCCGGTGTTCCCAGATCATGAGCCGCTTTGGTTACCTGCGCGTTCGCTCCGCCTACCAAAGCGGCGGCGCAAACCAACATGATAATTTTTTTCATACTGATAAAGTTTAGAGTTGTTTTTGTTCTGTTTGATTGCTAAAAGCGAGGCTAAGATAGGCATTTTTTTCGAATATGCCAAATCAATTTCCTCCATTTTTTCAACCACACCCCCACATGCCTTTCCTCTAAGCAAGGGCTTCTTTCAAAACGTCTTCGATACGCCCGATATAAGAAATTGCCAAACCCTTCTTATATAATGCGGGGATTTCTTCCACCTGCGGTCTGTTTTCCTTGCAGAGGATTATACGGGTAATACCTGCCCGCTTGGCCGCCAAGATTTTCTCTCGCACGCCACCTATGGGCAAAACCTGCCCTCTGAGCGTAATCTCACCCGTCATGGCCACCGAACAGCTTACCTTCCGTCTGGTAAGCGCCGACACCATGGCGGTAAACAGCGTGATGCCCGCCGATGGACCGTCTTTGGGCGTGGCCCCTTCCGGCACATGAATATGTATATCATTTTTTTCCAGTATTTTCCTATCTATCCCAAGTGAGGACGCATGCGACTTGATATAGGCCAACGCCACCGAAGCCGATTCCTGCATCACCGTACCCAGATTGCCGGTAATGTGCAACTCCCCTTTGCCGGGCGAAACGGAAGCCTCGATAAACAGCACGTCGCCGCCCACTCTCGTCCAGGCAAGGCCGGTAACCACGCCCACTGTATCTTCTTTAAGCTTTTCGGGTTCGGTAAAAGAGGGCACGCCTAAAGCGTCTTTGATAAAATCCTTGTCCACTTTCTTGCCCTTCCCTTCCGTGGATTTTTTGCCCGACACCATATTCTTTGCCCTTTCACGGATAATGGAGGCAATGCATTTTTCCAACTGCCGCACCCCTGATTCCCGGGTATATTCGCTCACGACATAACGGATCATGGCCTCCGAAAACGCCATATCGCCGGCTTTCATGCCGTGTTCTTTCAACTGCTTGGGAATAAGATGTTTTTTGGCTATTTCCACCTTTTCATCCAGCACATAACTCGGCACTTCTATAATTTCCATACGGTCCAGCAAAGCCGGATGTATCGTGGAAAGCGTATTGGCGGTGGCGATGAACAGCACGCGCGACAAGTCATAGTCCATTTCGATAAAATTATCGTGAAACGTGCTGTTCTGTTCGGGATCCAATAATTCGAGCAAAGCCGCCGAAGGATCGCCGTTTACCGTCATACCGGCAAGTTTGTCTATTTCATCGAGCATAAAAACGGGATTGGAGGACTTTGCCTTACGGATACCCTGTATCACCCTCCCGGGCATGGCGCCGATATAGGTCTTGCGGTGTCCACGCACCTCAGATTCATCGTGCAAGCCTCCCAACGACATACGCACGTATTTTCTGCCCATGGCCTTGGCGATGGAGCGTCCCAAAGAGGTCTTGCCCACACCCGGAGGGCCTACCAGACAGAGAATGGGCGCCTTCATATCGCCCCTGAGCTTGAGTACGGCCAAATAGGAGATAATGCGCTCCTTCACTTTCTCAAGCCCGAAGTGATCCCGGTCAAGGATCCGCCGCGCCTTTTGGGCATCGTAGTTATCGGGGGTATATTCGTTCCAAGGCAGTTCCACCAAAGTATCGAGATAATTCAACTGAATCGAATATTCGGGACTCATACCCGGAATACGCTGCAACTTCTTCACTTCCTTTTCAAAATGTCCGCGTACTTCCTCACTCCACTTCTTGTGCTTTCCTTTTTCCACGATATCCCGCGTTTCCTGCTCGGTAGATCCCCCCAATTCGTCTTGTATGGTCTTGAGCTGCTGGGTCAGGAAGTATTCCTTTTGTTGCTTGCTGATTTCGGCTTCCACCTTTTCTTCTATCTGCCGTTTCCACTCCAGCATCTGCCGCTTTTCAGTAACATATTCCAACAAGGCTTCCGCCCGTTCTTCCTGAGACTCTTTTTCAAGCATCCGTTGTTTTTCGGCTGTATCGAGGTTTATCGTGGAGGCGACGAAAGCCAGCAGCACATCGGCGTTTTCTATGTTCTGTAAGGTAAAGAGCGCTTCCTGCCGCAACTGGGGCGAAAATTTAACGAACTGCACAAACGCCTCGCGAATCATGCCCATTATCGGCTTGAGCCTTGAATTGTCGCTGGGAAGGTCTTCACAAGCCTTTGCCCGGGCCTGCAGAAAGGGTTCTTCCTGTTCATAGCTTTCGGCGCGGATCTTGCGGATTCCCTGAATCAAGGCCGACAGACTCCCGTCGGGCATCTTCAGCATACGGATCACCTTGGCCATCGTACCGATGGCATAGAGATCCTTGCCGACCGGAACCTCCTCCTCCCTGGATTTCTGGGCGAAAGCTCCGATGGGAAGCTGTTCCTTATAGGCGTTTTTGACCACCTGCACCGATTTCTTACGGGTCAGTGTGATGGGAATGATTTCTCCCGGCAACAGAACATTGTTACGCAAGGGCAACACGTCCAAGGTTTCCGGCACTTTTATGGCTTGCAAGGCTTTTTCGTCTTCCCGCGTGATGATCTGTATATATTGGGTCTCCACGCTCCCCGATTCCTCGTTGCGCGTGGTTTTCTTCTCTTTTTTCTTTTCGGTCTTTGCCATCTCTTGCTTGTGTTTGAATATCTGTTGCACTACTCCTCGGTCTGCGCACGTTCCCGGTTACCGGCGGAGAGCCTGTAAACGGCACGCAATATCTCCGCATCGGTTTCGCCAAAGGTCCTGTTGCGGCGGGAATAAACGATTCTGGCCGTCTCAATCGCCCTTTCCACCCGATAGGTTTCCTTACCCCATGTAAAGGAAGGAATGAAGTTCTTGGGGAATCCCGCACCGAATACATTGGCACCGACCCCCACCACGGTTCCTGTATTGAACTGCGTCCCGATAGCGCTTTTGGAGTGGTCGCCCATCAGAAGGCCGCAGAACTGCAATCCTGTAGGCACGAACCTGTCTTCGGCATAACTCCACACCTTTACCTGCGAATAGTCGTTCTTGAGATTCGAACAATTGGTCCCCGCCCCGAGATTGCACCATTCGCCCAAAACGGCATCGCCCAGAAAACCATCGTGCGCTTTGTTGCTGTAACCGGTCATCACGGTGTTTTCCACCTCCCCGGCCACCTTGCAGTATGGTCCGAATGTATTGCCGCCGTATATCTTCGCCCCCATCTTGATAAGGCTTCCCTCGCAGAGCGCCAAGGGCCCCTTGATGAGGGTTCCCTGCATCACCTGCGTGTTCTTTCCAAGATACACGGGGCCTTCGGTGGTGTCTATCATCGCATGCATGACACGGGCGTTTTCCTCGGCAAACACGGGATATTCTCCCCATTGCCCTATGCCCTCACCCTGCAAGTCCTCCGATTTCCTGCCTTGGGAGATCCGCGCCAGATCCCTTTCAATTTGCTTGCCATTCTGCATGAATATATCCCAAGGATGCCGTATTTGCAGACAATCGTACGGATACTCCCGTTGTTGTCTGCCAGAAAGACAGACATCGGATAAAAAATCCTGAACTTCCTTACGCGAACAACGGCAGGCAATCCAATGCCCGTCTTTGGTCAAGATGCTGTCGGCGGTCAATTCCGCAATGGCCGCCACTAATCGCGCATCGGGTAAAAAAGAGGCGTTCACCAACAGGTTCTCGTCTGCAAATACGGCCCCGAAGGCCTTTTGCAGATAGTCTGCCGTAATGAAACCGGCATGTCTGCCGGCAAAATCCAGCCATTTTTCTTCTATCGTAGTGATACCCACACGTAAATGCGCCACAGGACGGGTAAAGGTGAGCGGCAGCAACTGTTGCCGGATTTTAGGGTCATCGCAAAGCAGATAAGGAATCATGGGATTGTGGATTAGGATTTGCCAGATACACAAAAAGCGGAAGTTGTGCTACTTCCGCTTTTGCCTGATTATCGGATAAGTGACTGTTACGCTTAGTGAGCGGCAGCCTTTTTCTTTTCGATCTGTTTCTGATATTTGCTCATGAACTTATCTACACGACCGGCGGTATCCACCAATTTTACCTTGCCGGTGAAAAAGGGATGCGAGGCACTGGAAATTTCCAGTTTTACAAGCGGATATTCGTTCCCGTCTTCCCATTTGATGGTATCTTTGGTCTGAATGGTAGATTTACTCAGGAACGCATAGTCGTTAGACATGTCTTTAAACACGACCATGCGGTAATCTTTGGGGTGAATGTCTTTCTTCATGATAAAGCGCTATTTTGACGGTGGCAAAAGTAGTACAAACTTATTTATTTTCCAAATACTATTTTTCACCTTGCAGGGAGATGGCCGTACGGCAGAGGAAATCGAGGGTGTCCACCCCATCGGCATAATCGTTCAAAGCAGGCGACTGCGCCGTTCCAAACGGAATGTATCCCTCTCCCACCACACATTGCAACCTGTCTTGCTGTCCTTCCAGAATCCGCTTCAAGGCCCGGGTATCGGAATACGTCTGGTAATGGATTACCGACACGGGCGATGCCAAAGACGCCGATTCCACCCACAAAGAACTGCCGGAATCAAAATGCGGCCGGCGGTTGACCAGAAATATCGATTTGTAGTAATCGTAATTATTTTTATAGCAATCCGTTTTGAGCAAGGGGCGAGAGATTTCCGCCAACCTGCCCACCAAAGCGGCCATGTCGTATCCTTGCGGTACATAGATTTTGGAAACGCTACGGCATCCGAGCCCGAAATAGGCGAAGATGTCGTTACCCAGACGCTCGATTTCGGCCTCGGTTTCCTTGCCGGAAAGTACAGCGCAAGAAGCGCGGTTGTGGCGCAGCAGATGTGGATAACGACCGAAGTAATAGTCGAAGTAACGGAAAGTATTGCCGCTTCCGGTGGCGATAATGGCATCGAAAGCATCCATCTTTCCGTCTGTAAAGCACACTGTCGGGGATTCTCCCGCCGCGAAACCCATGCCCGAAGAAACGATTTGCCGCCATTTCCGATGCAGAAAAGGCAATAAGAGGGAATCTTTCGATGAAAGCCTTATTTGCAGCGAACATCCGCTTAACATTCCGCAGAGATAGTCGTGAAAACCCACTAGCGGCAGGTTGCCGGCCATGATAAGGGCCAGACGCACCCCTTTTCGCGGCAGGCGATCGGCATAAGGGGCCAGCCAACGGCTCAGTTTTTCTTCGGTAAGGCTCCCCCCCCACTCAGCCAAAGCCTGACGCACGTTTTGCGGCGTAAAAAATGGATTCTCCGCTTCAATCCGAGGCAACAGCGCGTTAAAACCGGCATCTTCACTTATTTGGCGCAAATAATCGCCGAGACAACAAAATCCACTGATTCTTTGCTGAATATATTCTCTTTCCATATGCATTTCCTTTCACACCGCCTACAAAAGTACATTGTTAAGACCTATTTTACACTACCTGCCGCCCATCTACTCTCCCAAGAAAGATTATCTTCTTGCGGAATTTCGTACCTTAGCGGCTTTGTTGCATACAGCGTCGATATGTTTGGTTTCTGGAAAAGACGGAAGCGCCGGCACACCCCGCCTACCGTTCCTACGGGAGAAAGGCTCAGCGATGAAGACTACAACCGCCTGAAACGGGAAAACGAGGCGTATGCGATGTACCTGTTGCAAAAAATCAGCCGAAAAGGAGAAAAAAGTCTCTCCGGAACAGAGAAGGCCTTTTTGGACCGATATGCTCGAAGCGGCTATCTGCGATAAGTTTTATGAGGTCAGGAAAAAAGAAATACGGCGTGTGGTACATTCTGGGGCTCTTGCCTGCCGTTGTGGTGGCGACAGGCCTATCGCTCAGTTTCGCGGCGCGGTTCACCAATCCCTCCACCTTGTTCTTTCCTTCTCTGGCGGGCTTAAGTTTTCTAGTCTGGCTGTCGCTTGGCAGCATTCTGGTGATACTCTATGTGCTTTTGCTACGCAAGCGCTCCATATTGCTTTTGATTTGTATCTTATTGAATTACAATAATATTACAGCATCCTTACGAGGAAAGGGCCATCCCGAACCGCCGGTACGGAACTGGATGGGACCCGATCGTTTCAAACTGCTTTCGTACAATGTGCGCCTGTTTGACTTCTACGGAGAGATTTCCGGAAAAGACAGCCGGGAACGGCAAAGCATCAAACAGCAACTGCTGGCGTATATAAAAGATCAAGATGCCGATATCGTGTGCCTGCAGGAATATTACGAAAGCAAAGATCATTCTTTTTCGGTTACCCCTTTCCTTCTGGAAGCGGACTATCGCTATTTTACCGATCCCGCCGCAAACCGAAACTTTCGTTACGGCAATGTCATCTACACCAAATTTCCCATACTCAGACAAGGCACGGTGGCCGATTTAAGCCGTTTCGATGTAGTGTTCGCCGACCTTCTCATCGGCAAAGACACACTCAGAATCTACAATATCCATTTGGAATCGAACCGCTTTGACCAAACCGACAAGGCTTTTGTGGAAGCCCTTACCGCCGCCTCGTCGGGCAACGAAAAAAACTACCTTCACGGCTCAAGACGGCTGTTGGGAAAGATGAAACGCGCCACTTCGCGCCGTAGCGAACAAGTGCGGAAGATTTTGCATCACGCCCAAATATCCGACGCTCCTTTGCGCATAATGATTTGCGGGGATATGAACGACCAACCCGTTTCGTATGCCTACGGTGAGGTTCGGGGAAAAGGTTTTTCGGATGCCTTTGTGGAAGCCGGCTCAGGTTTCGGACAATCGTATCGGGGTTTCTATCCTTCCTATCGCATAGACTACATGTTTTTTAAAGGAAACCTATGCCCCATGTATTTCGACACGCGCAATGCCGACTACTCCGACCACCGACCGCTCACGGCCGTTTTCTCGCTTTCGGAAAAAATATCGGAATAACAAGCGGATCAAAAAGAAAAGGTATCGTCGCCCTGCCAGATCCGCCAGGCGGCTTCTGCCTGAAGATGCAGCATTTCCAAACCGTTTTTCACTTGGGCACCTCGGGCACGGCAACGCCTTAGGAAACACGTTTCCATAGGATTATAAATCAAATCGAACGCTTTGTGGTGTGCGTTTACCGCCTCGTAAGGAATAGAGGGGAATGTTTCCTCATGGGGCGACATGCCCAATGAAGTGGTATTGACCAGCAAATCGCATTGCGCCACGGTAGCCGAATCCAATTCCGTATAAGACTGTTCCGATATCGGGTTAAAGACGTTCCCGCCTGACGGGTGGCTTTGGCGATGCACCAGCACATACGGTATCCGATGGCGGTGGAGCACATATTGGATGGCACCGGATGCCCCGCCGTTGCCCAATACAAGGGCGCATTGCGGTCTCGCTCCCGGATAGAGAAGGCTTTGCAGACTTTGGGAAAAACCGATGCAGTCGGTGTTATGCCCGATCCAGCGGCCATCGTCTTCCACCCGTATGGTATTGACCGCGCCGATAGCCTCCGCATGGGGCGAAAGTCCATTTAAGAACGGTATGACAAGCCTTTTATAGGGAATGGTTACATTAAAACCCCGATAGCGGGTATCGGACTTGAGGCGCTTCACCTCCTTTTCCAGATCATCCGTATCGATATTATGGTAGAAAAATCCCTTCCTGTGCTCCGATTCAAATTTCTCGTGGAAATAGGCCGCCGAAAATGAATGTCCCAAAGGGTGACCGATCAAGCCGAATCCTGTTCTTTCCTGCATGACAGAAACATTTAAGCGGTGTGCGACCACGGTTCCGGACCGTAATAGGCAAGCGGCTCATCATCGGTCGCCTCCCCCCTCTTTCCCTTTTGCGGAAAACCGGCTAAAATATTCTGCATCTCGGCATCTTGCGCAAGCTCCGGTATCCGCTCCACCCTATCACGCAATTCCGGATCCAGCATGAAAGCCTGCAAGAACAATCCGTAGGCATCTTCCTTCGAGGCGGTAAAAAACTTCAGGCAGGCCTGGGCGAAAATCAGAGGTGTGTCCTTTCCCTTCCGCAAAGCCTGTTCAAGATAGGACCTCACCTTATCGGCATGACCGGTATGGCAGGCATTTAAAACGTACGCATACAGATGATCGGGATACTCCGGTTCGGTTTCAACTGCCAAAAGATTGTATCGCAATCCTTCTTCAGCATCTCCCGCCGCAAAACAGGTACAGGCGATCCCCCGATAGATGCGGGCGGGGCTTTCAAGCATGGAATAAGGCTCCTCATCACAACGCAAAGCCTCGAAAAACAGTTTCAATGCCTGTTCGTAACGTTGCATAAAGGTTTCCATCACCCCAAGTCGAAAAAACACGAACTGACGGTATTCCGAAAAATCAAGCAGACGACGGTAGTACATCTCCGCCGCCTCCCTATCTTCTTTTTCGTAAAACTGCGCCAAACGATGCCAGACGGAGGTCAGCAATTCCCTGTCTTCGGTTTTTTGCGCCAACTTTTCCATCCTGGCGTAAAATTCCGGTAATTTCTCCGAATCGGCAGGCAACACGCGGGGAATCAGACAAAACTTGTGCAAGAGGGTTTCTTCCTCTTCGGGGTCGATGGCAAGGATAAAATTATCGGCCTCCAACGACTGTCCGTAGCGTTCGGCCATTTCGTACAACTCGGAAAGCAAGCGCCAATAACGTATTGAATACGGGTCTTTTTTCAGTAAATCACGTACAAAATCAATAGCCTGCGACAAAAGGCCACCTTTTTGCGCCATATCGAGAAAACGGTTGCAGGTTTCTATCGTGTCATCGCTCATACCCAGAATACGTTGCATATAATCCCAAGCCTTTTCCGGATTTTCGGCGGCGATTTCAGTTTCGGCCAAACCGATGTTCACGTCCAGGTCATCCGCTCCTGTCTGACGAGCCTTCAAGAAAGCGTTCCGTGCCTCACCGCACTTCTTCAAACACTTCAAAACATGCCCCCTAAGAACATATATCTCACTTAAGTACGGTTCTATTTTCTCTATCTCTTCCAAATACAAAAGCGCCTTTTCAAACCGGTCTGTCTCCAAACACAGTTCCGCGTCTTTCAACTTGAGGTCCACCGCTTCCGGGTATTGCTGCCTGGCTTTATTCAATATCCGTTGGGCTTTGTGCAGATTGCCGAAAATAATACATGTTTCTATCAGCGAAACATATTCATCCACATCATAGAACCCGTTCACCCCCTTTTCCTCTTCATCTACAAAGCGGTTGAACAGCCGGAGGGCGTCCGGATCCAGATATTCGTCAAAAGAGTCTATCACTTTCTGTCTTTTATAAGCTCTCCTGCCGCCTGCAAGGCCGCATCGGTGATACGGTCATTGCTCAGCATGGAGGCGATGGCGCGCAAATGGTCTTCCTCGCGCAGAAGCCGGATTCCGGAAACCGTCCTACCGTTTTCCTCTACCTTCGACACATAGAAATGCGCATCGGCGACTGCCGCTATCTGCGGAAGATGCGTGATGGCGATAACCTGCATATAACGGCTCATGTTGCGCATCATCATGGCCACTTTTCCTGCGATCTGCCCGGAAACCCCCGTATCTATTTCATCAAAAATAATGGTTCCCAATACATTGTGTTGGTGTATAACCGATTTTATCGCCAACATCAAACGCGAGAGTTCCCCTCCCGACGCCACTTTAGCCAACTCTCTGGGTTCACTGCCGGTATTGGCACTGAACATAAATTCGATATGGTCGGTTCCCGTGGCGGTGAAATGCCCTGTTTCCGTAAAACGGATTTCGATATGCGATTGCGCCATACCCAAACCAGAAAGCGCATCAAGAATGGCTTTCTCTAGTTTCAATGCGGCGGATTCCCGCAAACGATGAATCTCCTGGGCAACGCTACGGATCTCGTTTTCCATACATGCCAGTTCCGCCTTCAGCCGCTCAATTTCTCCTCCCGCATCCGACACAAAGGCTATTTCTTCCGCCAAACGGTCGCGTATTTCCATCAAGCCCGTTTCGTCCTCCACCTGATGCTTGCGTTCCAGACGATAAAGAGTATCCAGACGTTCTTCATAGCGGCTTTTACATTCGGGATCGGTCTCCTCTTCTTCTGCCCAACGACCAAGATCACTTCCCAAATCAGCCAGTTCCGCCAAAAGAGACTTCCAGCGCTCCATACTGGCGGCCACACCCGGATGATAGGCGGTTATTTTCTGAAAACCGCGCACCATATTTTCAAGGCGTGAACGGAGCGAATGTTCTTCACCATCCAGTTCGGCGACGGAAGAAGCCAAGGTGTTTTTGAGCAATTCCGCATGGGCAAGCCGTTCCAACGCGTCTTCCATTTCCTTTTGCTCGCCGGCCTGCAGGTTGAGCCGTTCCAGTTCTTCGTACAGAAACTGTCTGTAGTCTTGTTCCTGCTGGCCCTTGCGATGCTTTTCCTCGGCCAGCGCAAGCATCTTGCGGGTCTTTTCGTACTTTTCATAGACCTCGGCATATCGCGGTAAAAGCGACCTGTCGTCCAGATAACTGTCGAGCAGTTGCAGTTGGAAATCAGAATGTCCCAACGTAAGGGTTTCATGCTGGGAATGAATATCGATAAGCGATTGCGCCAAGTCCTTCAGAACGGGCAGGGTAACAGGGCTGTCGTTGATAAACGCCCTCGACTTGCCGCCCGGCCATATTTCCCTTCGCAGAATCAACAACGGATCTCCCGTTTCCGTTTCGATCCCGTTTTCCTGTAAAAAACGACCCAGATCGATACCGGAAGTATCAAAATGGGCTTCGATAACGCATTTTTTTCCGGCATCAAACAAAATGCCGCTGTCGGCCCTTTGCCCCAGAACAAGATTCAACGCGCCCAAAAGAATGGATTTACCCGCCCCCGTTTCGCCTGTGATTACGCAGAAACCGGACGTGATATCCACATCAAGACTGCGGATCAGCGCATAGTTTTCAATACGGAGATGTTGCAACATGGCCACAAGACTTTATAATACTAACGGGCGCTACCCGCAAGGATTTTGCGATAGACGGCCACATTGGCGGCATCCACTTCGATAAACAAATCCGTTGCCTGTTGACGTTCTTCCTGCGGGGCAGGTGTGAAAATATTGGCCAACTCGTCCGCACGGGATTCCAGAAAGAGTTGTATGCAAACCAGATTAGAACGCAACTTACGCAATTCATTGAGTTGTCGTATGGCCAACAGGATATCGGTGCGGGCTTCGGCCGGATTGTCGAACATCTTGTCCAATCCAAGACGGAAATAACGGTAAAGCACTTCATGTATGGCCTGATAATTGCCGTTGTTGTAATTCTCGGCAATCCAGTAGCGGTTCTTGTCGTTTTTTTCGGAGGGCCGCCATCCCTGTTCGTTCAGCGACTGCGCCTGCATCACGATATTTTGCGCCCGTTCAAAAAACACCGCCCCGCCTCTCGGTGCGAATGAATCGAAATAGTTGCCCAAAATGATATAGACATAAAAGGCAAGCGTGGCGGTAAGATTGGTACCTATGCTGTTGTCGTTGTACTCGATGGGGTCGTTCTTCATGTAGCGGAACGAAAAATCCTTATCCACGATATTGAGCAAAGTGCTGGTGTAGGTGGATTTGAAACAGGGACGACGTAATTGTACCGAAAGATAAGCCTTTACCTGCCCCGTTCCCGGATTGTATTCCTGAATATCCACCGTCATCGAACAAGGAATCCTTTCCTGCGGCTGAAAGCGGATATTGGTCCATTTACGGCCATTCACAAATTGATTGAGCACTTTTGAAAGCTCATCGAACACTGTTTTATCGCCCGATGTGATTTTGCTCGACACCACCGAGAACCGGCAGTCGAGTTCCTGCGCCGTTAAAGGAAAAAACAGTCCCAAAGAAAGGATCAACCCAAATATATACTTCGCTCGGAGTTTTTTCATGCCGAAAGGTTTAAAATTGAAGGCTGAGGGATTCGATGTAATCGAGAATGTCGGCGGCCACGGCTTCCTTGCGCTTGAGTTCCATCGACGTGCTCCTGCCTGTCCTGTCTAAAAAAGAGACCTTGTTGGTTACCGTGCCGAAACCCGCCCCGGCATCCCGCATGGAGTTGAGCACGATAAGGTCTGCGTTTTTCTTGTGGAGTTTTTCGACGGCATTGGCCGTTTCGTTTTCGGTTTCGAGCGCGAAGCCTGCCAAGAATTGGTTCGCCCGTTTGCTTTTGCCCAAAGTGGCCAAAATATCATCGGTCTTTATCAATTCGAGTGTCATTTCGGCTTCGCTCTTCTTGATTTTCTGCCCGCAGGCAACCTTGGGGCGATAATCGGCCACAGCCGCGGAAAGGATTCCCATATCCATTTCCGGCCATAAGGCGAGGGATTCGCGGTACATATCGGCGGCCGAGACAACGGGAATCGTGCGGAAAGGTGTATGCCTGGGACGCGCTTTCAGGGGACCGCACACCAAAAACACCTGTGCGCCACGCCGCGTGAGTTCATCAGCCAGACAAACGCCCATCAGACCGGTGGAATGATTGCTGATATAGCGCACCGGATCTATCGCTTCCACGGTAGGACCGGCGGTAATCAATACTTTTTTGCCTTGAAAGAAGGTGGCTGCGGAGGATGCTGTCTTCATCATGGAACAGATCCGCGAGAAAATGGTTTCCGGTTCGGCCATTCTCCCCTTGCCTTCACTGCCGCAGGCCAACGCACCGCAACCGGCTTCCACGAAATCCACCCCTCTTTCCCGTAATTTCTCCATATTGGCCTGCACGGCGGGATGGGCATACATATTCGTATTCATTGCCGGTGCCAGCAACACAGGCTTGGCAAATGCCGTATAGAGCGTTGTCAAGGCATTGTCGGCGATTCCGTTGGCGAATTTAGCCATGGTATTGGCCGTGGCCGGCGCCACCACCAGCAAATCCGCCCAATCGGCATACGTGATATGTGCCGTGGCATTCTCATTACGGGGCGAAAACATATCCGAGTATATCGGATTACCGCTCAACGAAGAAAGACTCAAGGGCGTAACGAACTGCAGGGACGCAGGCGTACATACGCATCTCACCTCCGCCCCTTCCTTCCGGAGGAGGCGAATCAGCAAGAGCGTCTTGTAGGCGGCGATGCCGCCGCTGACACCCACCAAAATCTTTTTCCCCTGCAAACACATACGCACAACCCGATTAAAGTTCCTGTTCGGTCTGGGCTTCGTGGTCTGCGCGTTTAAAGGCCAATGTGCCGTCGAGAAGTTCCTGGGTGGCCAGCAATGTGGGCTTGGGAATCTGTTCGTAATAACGGGCTATTTCTATCTGCTCGCGGTTTTCATAGATCTCGTCTATGCCGTCGCCGGCCGCGTTCTGGGCCGAAAATTCGGAAATTTTGTTCACCAATTCCTGACGGAGCGCGGAAGATATCTGATTGGCTCTTTTGGAAAGGTTCACCACGGTTTCGTAGATGTTGCCCGTTTCCCGGTCGAAGTTGGTCAAATCACGGGTAACGGCATCCTGACCGGTTTTGATTTTCTTGTAATCCATCTTATCTTATTATTAAATCAATTAATCGATTATATATGTTTTCGGGCCTCCTTCACCAGTTTGTCCGCCTCATCCCCGTAACGGGAATCCGAATATGTGCGCAAAAACAAGTCGTAGGTGTCCACCACTTTGCGGAAACGCTCGGATTGCAGGCGGCGAACACTGTTTTTGGCATACAGATAGCGGCTCTTGAGCAACAGGAACATGGCTTGCTCCCTATCGGGTGATTCGGGATAATCTTTCAGGAAGTTGTTGTACGAAACGGCCGCGGCGTTGTATAGGTTACGCCGGTAGTACATGCCGGCCACATGAAACGCCTTGGTGGCGAGTTTGGCGCGCATTTCCACAATGAGCCGCCCTGCCTCGTCGGTATGCCGCCCATACGGATAATAGTTTATATACAGCTGCAACTGCTTGATGGCCTCATAGGTGGCCGTCTGGTCAAGTTCGTAGTCAGGCGATTCCAAAGTTTTGCAGTAAGCCGACATATAGGTTACTTCCTCGGTATGTTCCCCTTCGGGAAACTGCCGGCTCAGAGAACGGAAGTAATAGGCGGCCATAAAGTAATCCTTGTCGTAGAAGTAGGAGTAGGCCAGATTGTAGAGCAAGCCTTCCAAGGCATCCTTGCCCCTGTAGAGCGGCAGGAGTTCCTCGAAAAGCGCTGTGGATTTCTTGTAATCCTGTTTGTTATAGGATTTTACAGCAAATTCATATTTTTCCTCCACCGAACCCTGCCGGCTAACGGTGTTGTATTCTTTCTGGTACGCACACCCGCAGAGCAAAACCGCTCCGGCTATCCCCGCAATATGCCTCAATTTAGTACAAAACATCGCGCGAAGATACAAAAAATACGCAAAACCTTTTCAGACCTGTATCATACCCGCAACTTCATACCGGCCAAAATGGTGTCGGGACAGAAATTGAACACGGAAGCCATTTCCCCTGCCATACAGAAACCACAGGCATCGCAGATCTCCGTGCCATCGCCGATACACAGCCCACGGCTGCCATCGGGATAGATGAAGTTGGTTACCCAGCAACGACGCTTGAAATCATTAGCTTTCATACGTTTTAGCCCGGAAATAGAGTTCATTATCGGATAGCGGCGACGTTTGTAGGCAATCACTTTGTCTATGATCTCATTGCGGACTTCGCGGCGCGGAGCCAAATATTCAGTGCCTGGAAAAGGCGTATGAAAATTTACGGAAATGGATTCGATATGCGGATTGGCGGCCGCGTATTCGATAGTTTCATCTACGGAGCGATAATTGAGACTGTTGACCACCATATTTACGCTCAAATGCTTATGCCCGGAACCCGCGATATTCTTTTCCAGGCGGGCAAACGTTCCTTCGCCCCGTATTTTTTCATGATAGCCGCCTACCCCGTCAAGGCTTACCCAAATGGAATCGGCACGGCAACCGGAAAACGGCAACTGGGCGTTGGTGGTAACGGTGGCCGAGAAAAAACCGATTTGTTTAGCCAGATCTATCAAATCGTTTATATCGCGCTCACCATCGCGCCACAGCATCACTTCCCCTCCCTCGAAATCCACAAAGCGGGAACCGAGACGATAAGAATACAACAAGTGTTCCCGCACCTGTCCGTAGGTCATGATATGCTGATTTTCTTTTTGATATACACTACAGTGCTTGCATTGCAGATTGCAACGGTCAAGAATGAACAACACGGTTTGCAAAGGGGCTTTCCGCCGCAGGAAACGGGCGCGGAAGAACCAAAAGGCAAGGTAAAGCAGTTTTTTCATGCCAGAAGATTATTGCCGGAAAACAAGGCTTGCCACAATAAGGAGCAAGCAGAAAAAGGTTACAATATTGCGGGCGGCGAGCCAACGTATCATGAACCAGTCCACGCCGGCTTCCACAAAACGTGGAAAATTACTCATCGGCCCCATCCACGGGCGGGGTTCTGTCCGGCCGGGTCGGTCAAACAGATAGTCCCGCATCGACATACAAAGCCAAATGGAGAGCGGCAACACCCCATATACCGCCAGACAGGCTGGATGCAGTTCACCAAAGCCTACGCCGACAGCAATCAGAACATAAGGCAGTATATTGAAAATCACCGATAAAATCAACATTCCAATAGGTGTCCCCATCAAATGTGCCATGGTTCGTTTCCCCATGCGGGAATCAGGTCCGGCATCCAACACCGAATGGGTATAGACGATATTGGCCACCAATAACCCCACGGCTACGGAAATCCAGATAATCTTTCCCGAAAACATACCCGTTACGGCATAATAGACACCTGTCATCAACAAAGGACCGAACATGAGGAAAATGACCCATTCGCCCAAGCCGTTGAAGCCCAACCGCAATGGACGCCCCGAATACGAAATGCCTATCACGAAACCGACAACGGCCATCCACACGATGGTCATGCCGCGCAAAACGGCAATGGCGATACCGCAGCATAGGGCGATACCCAAAAACACACCGGCGGCGGTCAACAACTGTCCGGGCGTGGCCGATCCATTGAGAAGATAGGGATATTTGCCAATGCGTACACGCATACCGTCCGAAGCCAATTTGATGCGGGTCAAGTCGGCACGCACCCGATAGTCGAACCAATCATCGGCCAAGTTCATACCCAAATGGGCGCAGATAACCCCCAGAACAGCCAAAGCGGCTGCCCCATAAGAAAACTGCCCCGCCCCTGCAGCGGCCGCCAATGCCGTCAAGGTCGGCAGCAGACTCTGCGGCAACGCAATCGTCCGCGCGTTCTTAATCCAAAAAGCAATACGCATATTCTATCTGTTTTATCCTTCCACAATTTCCGACAACTCCAGCCAACGGTCTTCCAATGCAGAAAGTTTGGCCATCACCTCGCTGATGCGGTGTGAGGCGGCATTTATCTTTTCCCGATCACTTTCGTTTCCCGACAAAAGTACTTCCAATCCCGTCTTTTCTTCTTCCAAAACCGCAATCCGTTCCGTAATTTCCTCGTATTCTCTTTTTTGCTTAAAAGTAGGCTTGCGCTTCCCCACTTTCTCGCCCACTTTTCCGCTATCCGATTCCTGTTTGTCCCCGCTTTTCTCCTTCCTCTCCTCTTGGCTTGCCCGATGCGCCTGCGCCTTTTTCTGCTTGTATTCCGCATACGTGCCATACCAATCTTTTACCCTTCCATCTCCTTCAAAAACAAAGAGATGATCAGCCAAATGGTCAAGAAAACTCCGGTCATGGCTCACCATCAGCAAACAGCCCTGATAATGTTGCAGGAAATCTTCCAGAAGCATAAGCGTATACACGTCTATATCGTTGGTAGGCTCGTCCAGAATCAGGAAATTCGGATTGGCCATCAAGGTTTTGAGCAAATAGAGCCTACGTCTTTCCCCTCCGCTGAGATTGGAAAAATAGTTGTACTGCGTAGTAGGTTCAAACTGAAAATAATTCAAGAACTGGGAAGCGGAGATTTCGTGTCCATCCTGCATCTTCACCACTTCCGCCACTTCCTTCACAATATCGATGACCCGCTTGTCTTCCCGCTCGGAAAGACCGCCCTGGGTATAATAACCGAACTTTACCGTCTCTCCTACGATAACCCGTCCCGAATCAGGGCGCACCGCACCGGTAATCATGTCCAGAAACGTGGATTTTCCGGCACCGTTGGCCCCCACGATACCGATTTTCTCTCCCCGCTTGAAGCTGTATGAAAAGTCGTCCAACAATTTTTGCGTCCCGTAACTTTTATTCAGATTATAGACTTCCAAGATCTTATGTCCCAAACGACGACCCTGCACGCTCAACTCGGGAACCGGTTCGTCTGTTTTGCGCATAGCTTTCAGCCTTACCTCCTCAAAGGCATCCTTGCGGGCCTTGGCCTTGGTGCCGCGTGCAGAGGGCATACGGCGCATCCACTCCAACTCCCTGCGGTAAAGGTTCCTTGCCTTTTCCACCTCCGCCCGCTCAATGCTTTCCCGCTCCGCCTTTTTCTCCAGAAAATAGGCATAGTCGCCTTTATAGGTATAGATACGGCTGTCGTCTATCTCCAATATCTTGCTGCAAACGTTGTCTAAAAACGTTCGGTCATGTGTAACCAACAGGATGGCCAGATTCTGCCGACGCAGGAAATCCTCCAGCCACTCTGTCATTTCCATATCCAGATGGTTGGTAGGTTCATCCATCAATAACAAATCGGCGCTTTCAATCAAAACCCGCGCCAAAGCCGCCTTCTTTTGCTGACCGCCCGAAAGCTCGCCCATCTTCTGATCGATACGGGGCAATTGCAAACGGAAAAGCACTTCCTTTATCTTCTCTTCCACGTCCCATGCCTGCAAACGGTCCATCTGCAACATGGCTTCCTCCAGTTTCTTCTGCAAGGCGGGCGTGATCCCCTTTTCCATCTCCCACAACAACTGCTCGTATGTCCGGGCGGCCTCCACCATACGGTTCTCCCCTGAAAAGATAAAGTCCATCAGGCTCTCTTCCGGATCAAAAACAGGATTCTGCGGCAGATAATCCATACGTATGTCTTTGCGCAACACCACCTTCCCCGAATCGGGCAACACCTTGCCGGCGATGATATTGAGCAATGTGGTCTTTCCCCTTCCGTTACGGGCAATCAAAGCCGCTTTCTCCCCTTTTTCGAGGCCGAAAGAAATGTCGGAGAACAAACGTTTCTCGCCATAAGTCTTCGACAGATTTTCAACTGAAAGATAGTTCATTGATGCTATCGTATGAATTCAACGGGACTTCTTTCCGACCTTGTCCTGTACCAGAAAAGCCGGCAAGGTATCCGCTACAAAAGGATTGGCATAAACGGGATTACGCACGAACGCCTCATCGCCCAATGTAAGCAGAAAGGCCTTGAGGCATTTCTTTTCGGAAGCCGTGAGCTGCACGCCACCTTCCCCCACATGATGCATGAGCGGACTGATAAAAGGTGAATAATGCACGTTCTCGCTGTATTGGTCTATCACTTCGTCGAGCGTGGAAAAACGCCCGTCGTGCATATAAGGTGCTGTGTAGGCGATATTGCGCAAGGTGGGAATGCGGTAAGCGCCCTTGTCGGCGGCTCGACCGGTAACGGAAGCCCTGTCGTGCGGGTCGTTGAAATCGGCCGGGGCATCCAGCCCGTTTATCAGCACCTCGTATGTGGAAAACAGCACATTCCCCACACCGCCGTGGCAATGGAAGCAGTCAGCCCCCTCCTCGGTGGTAAACAGCACATAGCCTTTCATGGCTTCTTCGCTCAATGTGGCTTCTCCACGCATATAACGGTCAAATTCGGAATCATGCGATACCAACGTGCGCACGAACTGCGCCAAAGCGAAACATATCCGTTCTAAGGAAACGGTCGGGGAACCGAAAGCGGCCTCGAAAAGTGGCGGATACCATTCGATATTACGGATCCTCTCCTCTATGGAAGCGGCCGTTCCGGCAAACTCAGCCGTGTCGAGCAAGGTTCGATGAATCAGGTTTTCAAGATTGGAGGAGGGATAGGCCAAAGCCCCGTTCCACCCGAAACAGACAGTGTTATAGGCTACATTGACCAAGGGCAGCACAGCATGTTCTGTGGTATGTCCGGCCGCGCCCCGCATCCTGCCCCGAACAAGACGGAGATTATCCGGCCCGCAATCAAAGGCGTGTTCCTGCACATGGCAGGAAGCGCAACTGAGCATGGAATCGGGCGCATGATGCCCGCCCAAACGCAGATCGTAAAACAAATAGCGCCCCAAAGCCACCCCCTGTACAGACAGCCGGTTATCGGCAGGGATGTTGTCGGCAGTGGGAAAATATTCAGCCACCGGCAGATCAAAATACCCTGGATCAAAAGGATTCTCTCCTGTTATCGGGCCGCAGGCCACCATTGAAGCGACCACTAAAACACCTAAAATCAATCCGTATCTTTTCATCTACCCTCAACGTAAACTGAATACGCCCCCAATATTTTCCCGAAGTGCCTGCTGCGCTTCCTGGTTCTGCATGATAGATCCTCCAAAATATCCGAAATCCCACACATGGGTTCCTCTGAACCATTCGGACACTTCCATATTCAGCGTAAGCGAAGCGGTATGTCCTTCGGTAATGTAAATCCGCACCGTATCACACAGCTTCACATAATTCTGATAAAATACGGGGCTTGATTCCGTCCCACCCTGTCCGATGCCCGTATGGACCCCGAAAGGTTTGAAAACCGTATCAGTGGCATCGGAAGCCCAATATCCGTTCATCTGCATATAATGATATCCGCCGCCCAACACTTCAGGCCAAGCCATATTGGCCTCGGGTAGATTGAGAAAACGCCCGCTCCTGTTCTGCACCGAATCCAAACCATACACAAATTCCACATAATCGTAAACGCCCGCGGGAATTTCCTCTCCCGGATTCCACTTCAAGGTGGATGCGATTTTGCTGTCTATATAGTGGATTTGGTTTTCAGGTTTGGAAAAACCGTGGCGCTTGCCCTGCTTATCCACAAACTGCCATCCGGAAACAAAATAACGGATATCCGTAACCTTTATCCGGTTCCCCGATTCCGTAATATACTCCTGATTGTTGAATACCAACTCCTTACCACCAAAAGTAAAGCCAAATCCAATCTCCGCTTTCCCCGCCATAGGGTCCTTGTGACAGGAACATAAAAGAACACATCCTGCAACCAAGAAGCCCATCATTGATTTTTTCCACATTTCCATATACAAAGGTACATCTTTCTGCAGTATCTCAGACCTATCGCCGTCATCATGTACCTTCACGGACAGCCCCTTTGTCCGCTAAAGGTACATCTTTCTGAAGTATCTCAGACCTATCGCCGTCATCATGTACCTTCACGGACAGCCCCTTTGTCCGCTAAAGGTACATCTTTCTGCAGTATCTCAGACCTATCGCCGTCATCATGTACCTTCACGGACGGTCTCTATGTCCATAAAGGTATATCATTCTATCCAATCTTAACGTTATCTGCGGTACCTATACCTTGTATTTCACCCAACCTTCATGACCGTACTGTCTCATTGATGCTCGTTATTTCGCTATGCTCAATTCCTGCCATGGCATAATCCCAACAAGCCGGGCATCTTCCATCGGATCAATCCAATATTTCCCAACCGTACCTTTGACCGCTCGGGCACACGCAGCGCCGAAAGAGGCGAAAAAAAAGAAAAGCGCTACCTTTGCTTTCCTCAAACCAACCATAAGGAGCAATGAAATTCAACCTCGGAGACAAAGTAAAGTTCATGGATCAGGAAGGACAGGGAACAGTAAGCAAAATCATTTCCCCCACCATGGTGGGCGTTACCGTAGACGGTTTTGAAATTCCTTGTTCGATTACCGATCTCATTAAGATAGCAGTGCCCGCTTCCACCGCCGAAAGACTTTTTTACGAAGGGAAAGCCTCCTATGGGAATCCGCAAAAAGATCAGGAATCCGAAAAGCGAAAAAAATCCGCGCCGCAAAAGCCTCAGGATGTATGGGGTTATACGCAGGCAGACCTTTTACAGAGCCCTGTTCCGCCACGCCCCCTAACGGCGGATACCCCGGATGAAGACGATCGCATCAGCCCGCTTCCCCGCGGTTTCACCGGTAAAAAAACGCAACCTGAAGGCATCTATATCGCGCTCGTTCCCTTAGACCAGCAGTTTATGTTGCGTGGTCCCATGCAGTTGTATGTGGTGAACTACACCCCTTATACCCTGCTCTACAGCCTCGCTACCCGGGGAGCGGAAGCCTTTTACGGTGTAGATTACGCCTCCGTTCCGCCCTATTCCAAGATTCTGGTGGAAAGTATAGAACGCGAAGACCTCGGTCTTTGGACCGAAGGGGTTCTGCAATGCCTCTTTTTTCAGGACGATGCGGCCTACTGGTTATTACCGTTCAGCAAAGACTACAAGGTCCGCGCCCAACGTATCGGACAGACTGAAAACTATATCCTGCCCGTCTTCATGCGCGAGAAAGCCTTATTGGTTCCCATGTGCACGATAGAAGACCACAGGCAGAATAACTGTCTCGTACATCAACGCCTGTTTTCCGAGCAAACGGTAAACCCGCCGAAAGAAACCGGCCATGTGTTCGTACCTGATCCCGCCAATCCTCTCCAGCCTTACATGATACAGAAAGACGCGGCCGAAGTGGACCTGCATGTGGAAAAGTTGCGCGAAACGCGAAAAGAACTCAAAGACGCCACCCCCGAAGACTATCTTACCAAACAGCTTGCCGTTTTTGAAACCTGCCTCAACCAGGCCATCAGCCGCCGTCTGTCCAAAATCGTCTTTATCCACGGCGTAGGCAACGGTATCCTCAAGCACGAAATAGAAAAAAGGCTCAGAAACTACGAAGGCTTGCACTACATGGACGCATCCACCCTCAAATACGGACGGGGCGCCATCGAAGTGTTTATCGACACGCAGAAATAAGTTCCACAAGCATATGGATAAAAGAAGGGCGGACCGCTACGGTTCGCCCTCTATTTTCATCGCCTAAAAAATCCGCGCAATCAGATTTATCGCAAAAGAAACGAAACATCCCCCGGTTCTATCTCTCGTGTCTCCTCTCCTGCTTTGAAAAGCCGCATCTTGCGGCTTCCTGTCAATGCCATCTTGTCGCCTTCCACCACCAACGAAGTGGCTTCACGCAGACCTACTACATAGATATCGGGATTCACTACCATGAATTCGCGGATACGGTCTTCGCGCGTTTCTCCGCCGTGTCCGGCAGGATTGGCATCCAAATAGTGGGGATTGATCTGAAAAGGCACCAGATTCAAGGCATTGTAAGAATCCGGTTGCACGATAGGCATGTCATTGGTGGTACGGATGGTAGGGCAGGCCACATTGGAACCCGCACTCCAACCCATATACGGACATCCTTGCAACACTTTTTCACGGATGGCCTTCATGATACCTGTCTGCTGCATCATCTTTACCAAATGAAAGGTATTGCCACCGCCCACCACAATGCATTCAGCATTCTGCACCGCCGTAATGGGATGTTCAAAACGATGAACCGAGTCAAGGGCCACCTCCATTCTGGCGAATACCCCCGCCACTTTGTCAGCATAGGCATCATAACCCGGCGTAACGCCCGCATACGGCACAAACAGCACACGCTTAATGCCGAAACGTTTGAAAAAGGATTCTATATCCTTGGCCGGCCAAGCCAGATAAGCTTCACCCGCATTGGTGGAATTGCTGATAAGCAAAAGATGACGATTCATATCCTTGTATTTTATCCGACTCTACGGGCTTACCGTTTCATCGGGATTCATGATTCCGCTCGTTTCGCCCCTGCACATTCGCGTTGCGCCCATCGTAACGGAATCTTCCTTCTTCGTTGCTACTCGACGGAAGTCTTTTCCAGAATATCCAGCATTTCGATGGCCGCTTCCGCTATCACTGTACCGGGTCCGAACACCGCGCAGGCACCGTGTTCAAACAGAAATGCGTAATCCTGATAAGGGATCACTCCGCCTACCACAACCAAGATATCGGGACGACCCAATTTTTCGAGTTCGGCCACCAACTGGGGAACCAAAGTCTTGTGACCGGCGGCAAGTGAAGAAACGCCCACGATATGCACATCGTTTTCCACCGCCTGTTTGGCCGCTTCGGCAGGTGTCTGGAAAAGAGGTCCCATATCCACGTCAAAGCCCAAATCGGCATAGCCCGAAGCCAACACCTTGGCTCCGCGGTCATGCCCGTCCTGCCCCATCTTGGCAATCATGATACGGGGTCTACGCCCTTCTTTATCCGCAAAGGCATTCGCCTTCGCCACCGCCTCTTCAAAGCGGGCATCCTGTTTGATTTCCGATGAATACACGCCTGATATCGTTTTAATGGTAGCTTTGTAACGTCCGAATACTTTTTCCAACGCATAAGAGATTTCGCCCAACGAAGCCCGTTTGCGGGCCGCATCGATAGAAAGTTCCAACAGATTTCCATTTCCTGTTTCGGCGCAACGGGTCAGCGCATCCAAAGCCGCGTCCACTTCCGCTTGATTGCGGTTGGCTTTCAACTTGGCCAGACGCGCCAACTGGGCTTCGCGCACCGTAGTGTTATCCACTTCCAGCGTTTCGATGGGCGCTTCCTTGTCCAGACGGTATTTATTCACACCTACGATGGTATCGGTACGGGAGTCGATACGCGCCTGTTTGCGCGCCGCCGCTTCCTCGATACGCATCTTGGGAA
>CAZPBB010000005.1:311-32069 GCA_964584745.1 uncultured Bacteroidaceae bacterium | reverse complement strand
CCGTATGCAGGCCCACCCCGGAAAGGGTGACGGGGGCTTTGAGGGTTCGTTGTTTAACTGTATCTGACATAGGGCACAAAGGTACGAAAAAAGAGCGGTTTTATTTTTTTGACCATAACACCCGCACACAACCAACATTCCCCCCTATCCTCTCCTACCGGACAAAATAATAAGTTTTGGCTCATCACCGGCTGTTTTGTGTCAATGGGAAAAGTGTATTGGTGGGCGACCCAACCGCACCGACAAACTTGATACCGAAAAGTCGCTCCTTATGGAAAATCTGCTTAGAAACACACGTACGGATTTCTTCTTTCTTACGGAGTGTGTAGCCTCTACGGGTGATACATAAAATAGGTACGATTTATGCCGGGCTCAATGGGGGAAACGGCGGCGTGCCGATGCATTTTCTTTCGACACAAATTCATAGGCGCCGGCCGTGAGTGTAGCCGTATCCGTTCGCGGCCGACCCGCGATATCGTAGGCGGCCGCGCCTATGGCATAAGCGGGATTGCCCAATCCGACAGCCGGTGAAGCCAATGTGTCTATCCCGAAACCATAACTGTCAGGTGCGGCGAACAACGGTGCCTTGTTCCAAATGCAACTGTCGAATCTTTCGCCTGAGAATGGAGGATCCATCCGTATCAGACAATGGGAAAAACGCAGCTCGGCCAATGTTTCGGATTCGGCCAAGTCTATTTCCAACTGACGGCTGTTTCGCCCGTAAAATATACTGTTGAGAAAATCGGCTTTCTGCAAAGGGAAGACCTTCTTCTCTCCACTCCCGCCCGTTTCATAATTGTTCAGGAAAAGGCAGCGACTATATACGCCGATATATCCGCCCGAATAGTCATTTGAAAACGTGCAGTGAGTAAATGCATAACTGCCACCCTGGCTCAAACACAGGTTCACCTGGGTTTCGTCCATCACCAGATTCACGCCCTCCACCTGATTCTGCCGCGCCAAAAGTCCGTGGCGGCTCATATTCTCAATGCAGGTATTGGTAATCGCCAGCCCGCTTGTTCCCGTACAGGAATCCAGCCATATACCACTCTGGGCATTCCGTATCACGGCATAATCGATCTTGTGCGGACCGCTTTCACCGCCCAACCAGATCCGGCCCCATTGTCCGGCCATATTCCGATAGTTTCCATCTTGCCGTATAGAGGTGAACAGCACAGGAGCCTCAAGACTTCCATCCACTTCCAACCGCCCCCCGTTCCGCACCCATATTCCCGAATTGGCGGCGAAATAAAAACGGCTTCCGGCCGGTATGCGAAGCGTCTGTCCCGCATCCACCGTCAGATATCCGTAAATCACATACGGGCGTTCCGCCTCTACGGGATATTCTGTTTCATTCCATAAAAAATACGAAAAATCAAGCGAATCCGACTGCCAAGTCTGCAACGGATCCCGATATAACACACGTGTCCTGCGGTCTGCGACCCAATAATGGGCATCCTGCCCCCATGCGCTCAACACCACTTGTTGCGGCTTCACGCCCTCCCGTTCAAAACGTATGCAGTCTTGTATCTCAAAAGGATTGTTTTCATCGCGGTAGTCTATCACCGTATTGACAAACAGAAACAAACTGTCTTTAGGTGCCAGCACCACATTCCGTTGCGAAATGGCCGTATCTCCGCTCAGGTTGAACCTGAAGCGTGAAGAGGCACCGCCTTGCAGATAAACCCGGTCTATCGATACGGCTTTATCCGAAGGGTTTCTTACGGTGATCACCTTGGTGATGCTGGTCTGGGTGGTAAACACGGTATCGAAGCGTATCGTATCTTGCGAAAAACGCAGGACCACCTCGCCGCCGGCAAACGAACCGTATTCGTCCCGGCAGGAAAACATGACACACATCACTGCCGCACCTGCCCCAAGAAACATACCTTTCAATCCGTTCTTCCACTTATTTTTCATGGCGGTTACCCACTAATTTGAATCCTACTCCGTGTACATTGATGATTTCGCCCGAACCGGCCTTGGCCAAAGCCTTCCGCAACTTGGTAACATATACATCCATGCTGCGGGCATTGAAATAATTATCTGCTTTCCATACCTTTACAAGCGCGTCCTTACGCTCCACCACCTCGTTCTCGTTCTGACAAAGCAATCTCAGCAAATCGGCTTCCCGTGTGGTAAGGTCCTGCGACTCTCCCTGCGGATTCACCAGTTTCCGCGATACCACATCAAAGGTAACATCACCTATCTTGAACACTTCCGGGGCATTCCTGTTTTGCAGTCCCACGGTTCTGCGCACGATGGCCTGTATGCGCAACAGCAGTTCGTCCATACTGAACGGTTTGGTAAGATAGTCATCCCCACCTGAGCGGAAGCCTTTCAGTCGATCGGCCTCCAGGGTCTTTGCCGTCAGAAAGAGAATGGGAACGGCAGCATCGATCTTACGGATATCCTTGGCCAACGAAAAGCCGTCTTTCACCGGCATCATGATATCAGTGATGCAAAAATTGAAGCCCCCTGCCTTGAACGCATCCAATGCAGACTGCCCGTCCCGGCACAAATGCGTCTTGTATCCCTTGCTGTTGAGATACGCCTGCAGAAAAGACCCTAGATTGGGATCATCTTCCGCCAACAAAATCGAGATAGGATTTGCGGAATCGTTCATAACGGCAAATTTAAGAAATTATAAGGCACCCCTTCCGGCAGACACCTGTTTTTCTTCTATAACGCACAATTTCCGATTTATCGAACCCTGCAACGTCTACAATCTAATTATCAGCCTATTAAGTTGTCTTTTTCTTGTAAAAAGAAGAGATGGAAAACCGATCCTTCCTTCAACTCGCTTTCCACCCACACTTTGCCGCCATGCTGTTTCATGATGGATGCCACATAACTCAATCCCAATCCGAACCCTTTCACATCGTGCTTGTTGCCGGTCGGCACCCGATAGAGTTTGTCGAAGATTTTTTTTAGATTCGATTTGGCTATGCCGATACCGTTGTCTTTCACGTCTATCTGCAATCCCCCCTCGGTATTGAAGGTGGAAATCTCTATCAACGGCTTTTCCGCACAATATTTGTTGGCGTTGTCTATGAGATTGGATATGATATGGACGATATGCGTCCGGTCGCCATACACCCAGTCATTCGAGGCGCCGAAAGAAGTCTGTATCCGCCCGTTGTTGTGCATCACCTGAAACCCCGTGTTGTTGACCGCTTCCTCTATGGCCTTGCGCATCTCGAAACGGCTCCGGTTCAGAAAATAGTTGCCCGACTCCATCTTGGATATCTGGATAATCTGTCCGCTGAGCGATTGCAACCGCTGGTTCTCATGACGGATAATGTCAAGCACATTCTTGAGCCCCGCCTCATCGTAATGTACGTCCGGGTCATCGAAAGACTCGCAGATAAGCGCGATCGTGCTCACCGGTGTCTTTATCTCATGCGTAACATGATTGATGAAATCGCTTTTCATTTCGGAAAGCCTGCGCTGTTTCCAGATGGAAAGCAAAGTATAGACGAAAGTATAAATCAGCAGGGCGAATAGAAAAACGGAAGCCAACGAAAGATACCACATCCGGGAAACGATAAACGAAACCCTGTCCGGGAAATAGAGCAGAAGATAGGTGGGATATTCTGTTGCCTGTTCAGGAAAAAGACGGTACTTGAACGGACTTTGCAACAGTTTGATACCGTAATTGCCCGTTTTTTGCAAAAGCAGTTTGGAACTGTATTCGCTGTAGATGCCCCACTCGAAGGCGGTGCGCAGGTTGCGTGCCGAAAGATGGGCCGAAACAATCGAATCCACTTCTTCCGGCGAAAGCTGCATGCCGATTTCCCGTTCCGGCATCTCCCGCCACGAATGGCGCATCATCTCGTCCATCAGGCGGCTGGCATACATCAAGTCTTCCCACTCACGGGCCAAAGAGGAATACCGCATCCGTACCCTTTCCCTGAGCGTATCCGGCAAAGGAAGCGACTCCTCCTCGGCCTGCAGGAAACTGCCGCTTACCACCACGCCCCCTACCGTATCGCACCACTCCATACGCCGTATACGGTCTTCCACTAAAATATATCGCCCGTCAGCATTCCACACGATTCCGGCCGGTCGTCCCGTAACTTGCGGATAGGTAATACGGATGCGCATAATCTGCTCGCTCAGTGAATCTATCGCCTCACTCATCCGCAAACGGTTCCGCGCCCTCGCCTGCCGCGAAGCCAACATTCTGGCATCTATCGTCCGCACCGCGTCTTCCATGGCCGCATCTACCGTTGCCGTCAGAAACTCGCGGTTGAGCAGAAACATGCGGCGGCTCTGGTAGTACTGCACCGAAAGCAGACCTACCAAGGCCATACACATGATAAGGGCTATATATACAAGGGTTCTTTTTTTCACATCCAGTCGAATATCCGAGGCGATGTTCCGCTTGATCCCGACATGCAGGAACTATCAAGCCTGCAACACCAACTGTACAGCCTGACGGGTACGTTGTTCCAGCAGAACCTGCCGCGTGCCGACAATACGGTCTATCACTTCTTGTGTGTAGTGGCGTACGGTAACCAACTCCAGATTACCGTTGAAACGACAATTATAACGTTCTGAAAGTTGCTCCAGCACCGCCTGCATATCCCCCCTGTGTCCATCCACGCAAACCGAAAAACTCAATGCCGAATTCTGCATCATGTTCACCTTTACGCCATGAGACACGAAGCAATCGAATATTTCGGAAAGATTGATTTCGTCCACAAACGAAAAATCTTTGGGATAGAGCGACAGCAGCACTTGATTTTTCTTACAGATAAACGACGGGATATCGCTGTTGCGCACATCATCCAGCCCGATCCATGTACCACTTTCGTTCACATCCATAAAAGAGCGCACATGCAAAGGGATATGCTTGTTCTGCAATGGTTTTATGGTTTTGGGATGAATCACGCTCGCCCCATAATAAGCCAGTTCGGTGGCATCGTAATAAGAAATGTAATCCAGTTTGCAGGTATTGGAAAAGAACTTGGGGTCAGCGTTGAGCACACCCGGCACGTCTTTCCAGATCGTCATGCGACTTGCATCCAGACAATAAGCGAACACCGCCGCCGAATAATCGGATCCTTCCCGCCCTAAAGTTACCGTTTCCCCCTCTTCGTTGCAGGCGATAAAGCCTTGCGTAAGCACAATCTCCTTCCCATCCGAAAGGGCCTCCTGAACAGCAGAAACGATTCTTTTCTCCGTAGGTTCCCAAACAATCTTGCCTTCTCTGAAACGTCCGTCGGTAAGCAACAGACAGGAAGCGTCCAGTTCGGTATTGGGAATACCGTCTTGCGTCAATGAAGCCGAAATGATACAGGTAGAGAGCCTTTCTCCATAAGAAACCACCTGATCGTAGGCCTTGTCGTAAGGCATGGCAGCAATATGGCCAAGGGTTGCATAAAGTTTTCCGAACAAAGCTTTCGCCCTGCTGAAAACCGGATGGCCGGCATCGGGAAAAAGTCCGTGCATGATTTCAATATGCGAAGCCATCACTTTCTTGAAACTCTCTTCCTTGTTTTCTTTTCCGTAATAAAAAGCATCCAGCACCGTCTCCAAAGCGTTGGTGGTTTTTCCCATGGCTGAAACCACCACGCAGGTGGGACCTTCATGTTGGGAACGGAGTATTTCCGTTACGTTCTTTACCGAACTGACATCCTTTACCGATGCCCCGCCGAATTTATACACTTCCATCGTTCATATATTTTTTGGCAACGGCATTAAAAGCCGTTGAAACTGAAAAACAAAGTGGGTAGGATCAGCAAAAAGCCCAACACGATCAAGAACAGGATGAATTTGTACACCCACTTGAACCAAACGGTGTAGGGAATTTTCGCCACGCCCAACACGCCCAGCAAGATACCGGAAGTAGGCGTAATCATATTGGTGAAACCATCGCCAAACTGAAAGGCCAGCACCGTAGTCTGTCGCGAAATATGAATCAGGTCGGCGAACTGCCCCATGATCGGCATCGTCAAGGCCGCTTTCGCACTGCCGGAAGGCATCACCAGATTGAGCGCGGTCTGAAAAGCATACATCACCCCCACCGAAGCCACCTCACCCATTTCCGACATGGCCGAAGCCACCCCGTGCAAAATGGTGTCGATTACCTTCCCCTCCTGCAAGATAAAGATGATGCCGCTGGCAAGACCGATAATCATGGCCGGAACCAAAATATCTTTCACCCCCTCCAGAAACAGCCTCGTTACTTTGTCCAATCCGTTACCCGATGCGAATCCTGCACAAAGCCCCATGGCCAGAAACAGCGCGGAAATTTCCATTGTGTACCATTGGTAGCCCAACACACCGACCACTAGATAGAACACCGTGAAAAACAACAGTTGCATATTAAAGGCCGCCACCGTTTTACGACACGAAAACGCACCCCATACCAAAAACAGGCCCCCCAATACGGGCAAGAGACAGATCCGCCACGTACCCTCGCCCACCGCGATTTCGGTAAAGGGATATTTCCATGCGAAATAGAATTGAACGACCGATAGAAACCCAAACACGATGTAAACCGGCAAACCGCCCTTTTCATGATTTTCCTGCGCCTGGCGTTCCTCCTCATCAGAACGTTTTCGCCAATAGGAATCGAGTGCGTGAACCGGCGATTTTTCGGGATGTTTCTTCACTTTCTTCGCATACCACAACACAAACCCCACAGCTATTGCGGTAAGTACCGCCCAGCAGAACACCCTATAACCCAGCCCCGAAAAGAGCGGAATGCCGGCGATGCCTTGCGCGATACCTATCGTGAAGGGATTCAGCATGGCACCTGCGAACCCTACGTGCGCGGCCAGATAGGAGATGCAGACCCCCGTAATGGAATCATAACCCATAGAAACAGCCATAGGTACGAATACCACGATAAAGGCGATGGTTTCCTCGCTCATGCCGAAAACCGCCCCGAAAAGGCTGAACATAACCATAATAACAGCCAATACGATGGAATCTATATCTACCTTGGCAAGCCATTTCCGTTTTCGGCACCGATGGGTAAAACGCACGAAAGCCCGTACACCTGAATCCACTGCCCCTGTGCTGTTCAATATCCAGAACGCGCCACCGACTATCAAGACAAATACAATAATGTCGGCCTTATCCACGAATCCTTCGTAGAGCGCATACAAAACGGAATAGGTTTGCGGTTGCGGTTCTACATAATGAAACGAACCATCCTGCACCACTTCGCGTAAAGTTCCGTCCACTTCTACCGTATGACGCACATATTCACCGCCTGGTATGAACCAAGTGAGAACGGCCGCAATCAACACGATATAACATACTATCGCAAAAGTTCCCGGTATCTTTTTCATTTCCGGCCCGTTTTAACAAATTTCAGCCACAACAAAAGTGCTGCCGCCCACGTAAATCAAATCATCCTTGTCTGCCTGCGCTCTGGCCGCGTCCAACGCCTGCCGCACCGAACCATAGTTTTTTCCGGCAAGACCGCATGCATTGGCTTTCTCCTGCAAGCAGTCGGCCGGCAAGGCTCTTTCCTGCGGCGCCTGACAAAAATAGTAGGTTGCGGAACGCGGTAACAAAGCCAGTATGTGGTCGATATCTTTGTCTCTAACCATCCCCCATACAATATGCAGTTGTCTGTGCGGCACTTTGGCGATTTGTTGCAATACAAGACGGATACCGGCTTCATTATGTCCCGTATCACAATAGATAAGCGGGGATGTACCGATACACTGCCAACGGCCCAGCAAGCCTGTCTTTTCACCGGCATTAGCCATACCTTCCCGAAAAGCCGTATCGGAGATATCGAACTTTTGGCGCAGGATGTCCAAGGCGCAGGCGGATCCGATGATATTTTTGGCTTCATAACTGTCGCCCGCCAAGTCGCAGGCCATGTTTTCCAAATAGGGTTTACCGTATTTATAAAGATCGAAATAAAAAGCCCTTGCGTCGGAGCGGGTGTTCTGTATGGAAAAAACGGAATCGGCAAATACGATAGATGCATTCCTTTCTTTGGCGGTGCGTTCGAACACACAACGGGTCTGCAATTGGCTTTCGCTGATCACCACCGGCACTTCGGTTTTGATGATGCCCGCTTTTTCAGCGGCGATTTTAACCAAGGTATCACCCAGAAACTGCATATGATCCCAACTTATATTGGTGATAAGGCTCAACTGAGGCGTAATCACATTGGTGGAATCCAAACGGCCGCCCATTCCCACTTCGATAATGGCGATATCCACCCGTTCCCGTGCGAAATAATCGAAGGCCATGGCCACTGTCATCTCGAAAAATGAAGCCTTCACCTTGGAAAACAAGGCCTGGTGCTTTTCATAGAACGCCACCACTTCCTTCTTGGGTATCATCTGCCCGTCTATCTTTATCCTCTCCCTGAAATCGCGCATGTGCGGCGATGTGTAGAGACCTGTCTTATAACCGGCCGCCTGAAATACCGAAGCCAGAATATGCGAACAGGAGCCTTTTCCATTGGTTCCGGCCACATGAATACTCTTGAACCGACGATAAGGATCGTTCAAGGCCGCCATCAAATGCTCGATGTTCTGCAAATCGGGTTTGTAGGCCGCCGCCCCCACCCTCTGAAACATAGGCAGACATTTGAACATGTTATCCAAAATGCCCTTGTAGCGGGATTCTTCCAAATGGGCGACGCTATTGACCACACATACCTCAGGCTCTATCTCTACTTGGAATTTCTTACGCACACTCTCCTTGATGCGCATGGCCAGATCCCATATATCTTCGCCGCTTGCCATCCCATGATTCACCAATACCAGCGGTTGTTTTTCATATACCCCCGCATCTCCTTCCCGATAGCCTTTCCAACCGCATTGATCTATCAGCCATGCCGCCGAAAGTTTCATGTCTTCGCCAATTGGGTAAGCCGGCATGGCGGGATAGGAACGGGAAAGCGTTCCATAATGTTTTTGGGAGATAACGGGATTAGTAAAAAAACTGCCCACACTGCCCAATTGTTTCGGATCAGGCAATTTTTGCTTACGTAAAGCCATCACCGTCTGCGCGATAGCAACCTGATCGGCTTCCTGTGCGCCCGACAAACTGCATCTCAACCCCGCATATTCCAGACGCGGTACCGGTATCTTGCTCAAACGAAGCAGTACCGACCATACTATCAATTTATCCTGATGCTTGAACCGGCTTGATCGGTAGCAAAAAGCACATTCTTCCGCCAGTATTTCCCGAAAACAGAAGGTTTCTGTATCAAACACCTCCACACTCTGTATCACATCGGCTATCTCCACACCATAAGCCCCCATGTTCTGCACCACCGCACCGCCAACCGAACCGGGAATACCCGACAGATTCTCCACGCCCCACCATGAAGCCCCCACGGTAGTTTTTACAAAATCCTTCCACACTTCGCCCGCCTGCACCCTTACCCTGATCGACATGCCGTCTTCTTCCACAACTTCCACTCCTTTGTTGGCCAAATGTACCACAAGGCCGGGAAAATCACCGATAAAAAGCGTGTTGCTCCCCCCGCCCAACCAACAAAGCGACATGTTCTTATAGGTCTCATTCTTGAGCAGACACGCCAGATCTTCCCGATCTTCCACCTCCGCATAAAAAGCGCAGTCCACATCGATGCCCATGGTCTGACAAGAGTGAAGCGGCCAGTCCTTTTTGATTTCCATTTTTTTGTTTTTTTACCGCCCTTTCCGAACGTATCTTTTTACTCGTCACGCTCAATTTCCGCTATGACAGAACCGACAGCCCCGGTTTCTGCGCCAGCTTGACGAAAAAGGGCTTTATTTTTTCTTGCGGAGAGGCATCGCCGGTTTTTGCGCCACAGCATAACTTGAATCAGGCCGGCGTTGTACATCTGGCTGAATCAAACCTTTCAAAAACCGCCCCGTATAAGAGGCCTTCACCTTTACCAACGCTTCCGGCGTACCTTCAAACACGATGTTTCCGCCGGCATCTCCTCCTTCAGGCCCTACGTCGATAATCCAATCCGCAAGTTTTATGACATCCGGCTGATGTTCCACCACCAGCACGGTATGCCCGCGTTCTATAAGCGCATCAAATGCAAGATGCAATTTATGTATATCATGAAAATGCAAACCTGTGGTAGGTTCATCGAAAATAAACAAGGTTTGCCCTTCTTCCTGCGCCATACCCCTACTCAGGAAATAAGCCAGTTTGACCCGCTGCGCCTCACCGCCCGAAAGGCTGCTGGAGGATTGCCCCAGGTGCAGATACCCCAATCCCACATCCTGCAATACCTGCAACTTGGCGCACAACCGCTTCACCACCGTCGATTCCATCTCGGACGCAAAAAATTCAACCGCTTCGTCCACGGTCATTTCCAGCACTTCGGCAATATTTTTATCCCGGTATTTCACTTCCAACACTTCTTCCTTAAAGCGTTTTCCATGACATTCGTCACATTCCAGATACAAATCCGCCATAAACTGCATTTCCACCCGTATCGTGCCCTCGCCCTGACAGGTTTCACAGCGTCCGCCCTGTACGTTGAAAGAAAAGAAACCCTGCGTATAGCCCCGTTTCTTCGCCAAAGGCAGGGAAGCATATAATTCCCGTATATCATCGAAAGCCTTGACATAGGTAACGGGATTGGAACGACTGGAACGCCCTATGGGATTCTGGTCAACCAGTTCCACGGCTTTGAGCCGTTTCCAATCGCCTTCCAATTTACGGTACTTGAGTACGGCACCGCCTTGGAAGATGCCCAGCGCACGCTGCAATGCAGGATAAAGCGTCTGTCGTATCAGCGAGGTCTTGCCCGAACCGCTCACACCCGTAACCACCGTCATCACGCCCAGCGGAATACGCACGTCCACATTTTTCAGATTGTTGCAGTTCACTCCCGTCAACCCGATATATTGCGTCCAACCACGACGGCTTTTCGGTACGGGTATCGACATTTCACCCCGCAGATACTTGGCCGTAAGGCTCGTGCCTTTTTTCAAGAGTTCCTGCGGTGTTCCGGCAAACACGATCTCTCCGCCGAAACGGCCCGCCTGCGGTCCCACATCCACGATATAATCGGCGGCCAGCATCATCGACTCGTCATGTTCCACCACAATCACCGTATTGCCCAAATCGCGCAACCGCTTCACCACTTCTATAAGGTGCTCCGTATCGCGGGGATGGAGACCGATGCTGGGTTCATCCAGAATATAAAGAGACCCCACCAACGCACTGCCGATAGAATTGGCCAAATGTATCCGTTGCCCTTCCCCCCCCGAAAGCGTGGAGGCTCGACGGGAAAGCGTGAGATAGGAAAGGCCCACGTTCTGCAGGTAAGAGAGCCTGTTTTCTATCTCCACCAACATCCGTGCGCATACTGACCTTTCGTAGGCTGTAAGATGAATATGCTTGAAATATTCAGCCAGATCCCCCACTTGCATATTGACCAGTTCCGGCAGGCTTTTACCGTCTATTTTCACGTATCCGGCATCCTCACGGAGACGGTTTCCGTGACATTCGGGACAAACGGTGATGCCTCTGTAACGGGAAGCCATTACCCGATATTGAATCTTATAGGAATTTTTCTCAATGAATTTGAAACAATCGTAAATGCCTTTCGCATACCTTCCGCCATGCCAAAGCAAATGTTTTTCCTTTTCCGTCAATTCTTTGTATGGGCGATGTATCGGAAACGCATCTTTTTCCGCATGCCGGATAAACGCATGCTTCCACTCGCTCATCTTCTCACCCCGCCAGCAGGCCACCGCATCCTCATATACCGAGAGGGAAGTATCGGGTATCACCAGTTCCTCGCTCACACCATCCACCGTGCCTATGCCGCCGCAATACTTGCAAGCCCCATAGGGATTATTGAAACTGAAAAAATTGGGGCTGGGCTTCACGAAAGTCATACCGTCCATCTCCAGACGGTTTGAAAATTCGAGAAAACGGGTTTTCCCTTCGGGCGAAGTACATTCCAAAAAGCAACGTCCTTCGCCCTCGTTGAACGCCGTCTGCACCGAATCGAATATACGGGAATAAAGCATACCCGGTTCTTCTTCGGATTTTATGGAAAGACGGTCCACCAAAAGATAGCAACCTTCCAGATCGGGCGATTCCCGCATGACCGCTATTTCCCTGATTTCCGACTTGGCCGAATCCTTTCCGTCCGATTTATACAAACGGCTGTATCCCATTTTTTCGAGTAATTGCAGGTATTCCCGCTCACTCAACCCCTGCCTGATAGACAAGGGGGAAAGGATATAGACCTTGGTGCCCGCCGGCATCCCCATGGCAAAATCAGCCACATTGCTTACCGAATGTCGCTTCACCTCCCGCCCCGATACCGGCGAATAGATTTTGCCGATACGGGCGTAAAGCAACTTGAGATATTCGTATATCTCCGTAACCGTCCCCACCGTGGAGCGGGGATTGGAATTGAGGGTTTTCTGCTCAATGGCGATCGCCGGTGAAATTCCGTCCACAAAATCCACCTCAGGTTTGCTCATCCTGCCCAAAAACTGACGGGCATAGGAACTGAGGCTTTCCACATAACGCCGTTGCCCCTCGGCATAAAGGGTATCGAAAACCAAGGAGGATTTACCCGAACCGGACAAACCCGTTACCACAATCAGTTTTCCGGCCGGAAAAGCCACGTCCACGTTCTTGAGGTTGTTGACCCGCACTCCGCGAAGCACAATCTGACGTTCCGGCGTATTTTTCTTATCCATTCCCTATGCCTTTTCTGACTTCCTTCTAAAAACAAATTTACGCTTTTTTTCCCGTTTCCTCCGCCAGTTTTTTCAAACAGGAGACACAGAGGCATTTCCCATCGTAATTCTCTTTGAGAAAAAGGCGCAAGGAAGTATCCACAGAGACTTTCGTACAGTGGCAACGTACAATATCGTTGTGCCGGCATTCAAAAGATGCCCCGCAACGCGGACACGTTTTTTTCATGTTTGTCTTTCTTTCAGGTGTGGAGCCGTTTTTCAACACGCGGCAAATTTAGCAAATCCGCGGGTCGCTTTCCGTGTTATTTCCTTTGTTTATATTTGCGGCCTCCAAAATGCGGTAGGGACACCTCCCTGCCCTTAATCCACCGGCATGGCGAAACCTGCTTTTTCCATGCTTCCGGCCAAAAACAAACGAGATGTCCAAGAACCTTGTCATCGTTGAATCTCCGGCGAAAGCCAAGACCATAGAAAAATTTCTAGGGAAAGATTTTCATGTGCTTTCCTGCTTCGGACACATTCGGGATCTACCTAAAAATCATCTCAGTATCGACACAAAAAAAGATTTTTTGCCCGAATACGAGATACAGCCTGAAAAAAAGGCTTTGATTGCCCAGTTGAGCAAAGCCGCCAAAGAGTCCGACTTCGTATGGCTGGCATCCGATGAGGACCGTGAAGGAGAAGCCATCGCATGGCATTTGGACCAGGTTCTCAAATTGGATCCGAAGAAAACGCGGCGTATCGTGTTCAACGAAATCACCAAGACCGCCATCCTCCACGCCATCGAGAATCCACGAGGTCTGGACTACGATCTGGTGGATGCCCAGCAGGCCCGCCGGGTACTGGACCGTCTGGTGGGTTATGAGATATCGCCCCTGCTTTGGCGCAAGGTACGCCCCAACCTCTCGGCCGGACGCGTGCAATCGGTAGCGGTACGTCTGGTTGTGGAACGCGAAGAAGAGATAAAAAGTTTCAAGGAAGAATCGGTTTTCAAGGTAACGGCCTCTTTCGGCAACTTCACGGCTGAACTCAACACCCGTTTCAAAACCAAACAGGAAGCGTTGGCGTTCTTACAATCCTGCCGCCATGCTGGGTTCAGCGTCGCATCCATCGAAGTGAAACCGGCCAAACGCACACCGGCCGCCCCTTTCACCACCTCCACGCTACAACAGGAAGCAGCGCGGAAACTGGGTTTTTCTGTCTCCAAAACCATGATGGTGGCCCAACAACTTTACGAAAGCGGGTTCATCACCTATATGCGTACCGATTCGGTGAACCTTTCTTCTTTGGCGATTGAAATGGCCAAAAACCAGATTATAAGCACCTACGGTGCCCAATACAGCAAGCCGCGCAATTTCAGTACCAAAACCAAAGGCGCACAAGAAGCCCACGAAGCGATCCGTCCTACAGCGATGGACCGCACCGCCATATCGGGTGACCCTGCCATGGTGCGGCTCTACGACCTTATCTGGAAACGCGCCATCGCTTCGCAAATGGCGGAAGCCGAGATAGAAAAAACGGTTATTGACATTGCCATCGGCGGTATTCAAGAACATTTCCCCGTACCCGAGGGCAAAAGCCAAGCCCGCCCGGTTTCTGCCGAAATGAAGAAAAAAGCGATTGAAAACCTACACTTTTCCGCCCGCGGGGAAACCATCCTCTTCGACGGTTTTCTCAAAGTATATGCCGAAAGCGGCGATGAAGAAGAGGAAGTAAGCGGCGAAAACCGTCTGCCTGTTTTGAAAAAAGGAGACAAACTCACACTCAAACGCATGGGAGCCAGGGAAATTTTCAGCCAACATGCGCCCCGCTATTCGGAAGCCTCATTGGTAAAGAAGCTGGAAGAACTCGGCATCGGACGTCCTTCCACCTACGCCCCCACCATCTCCACCATTCTCAAGCGGGAATATGTGGTGAAGGAAGACCGCCCCGGGCATCCGCGCTCCTATTGCGCGTTCGAAATGCAAAACGGCGATATAGAAGAAAGGACCTTGCAGGAAAACACCGGTGCCGAAAAGGCGAAACTCTTTCCCACCGACACAGGAATATTGGTGAACCAATTCCTGATCCGCTATTTCGCTGACATCGTTGACTACGGCTTCACCGCCGATGTGGAAAAACAATTCGATGAAATCGCCCAAGGCGATATAAAATGGAATAAAATGATTTCCGGTTTTTACAAGCCTTTCCACTCCCAGGTTGAAGCCACGGCTAAAAATTCGGAAAAAGTGAGCGGAGAAAGGCTATTGGGCCAAGATCCCGTCAGCGGCCTCAATATTTACGTGAAATTGGGGCGTTTCGGTCCCGTCGTGCAGAAAGGGGATACCAAAAGCGACGAAAAGCCTGCTTTCGCCGGCCTCAAGAAAGGGGTTTCGATGGAAGAGGTAACATTGGAACAGGCCTTGGAACTGTTCCGTCTGCCCCGTACGGTGGGTTCCTATCAAAATCAGGAGATCGTGGCCGCCATCGGCCGTTTCGGTCCTTATCTCCGTTTTAAAGGAGGTTTCGTTTCCATTCCCAAAACCGACGATCCCGTCAGCATCTCACTCGAAAGGTCCATCGAACTTATCGAAAACAAAGCGAAAGCGGAAAAACAAAAGGTGATTCGCACCTTCCCCGAAGAACCGGCTTTGCAGATCCTCAACGGACGTTACGGCCCCTACCTTTGTTTTGAGAACAAAAACTACAAGATAGACAAAGGCACCGATGCGGCCGCGCTGACATTGGAAGAATGCCGTCGCATCATCGCCGAAGAAAAGCCAAGTGCCCGTTCGGCGCGCAAAGCCGCCGCCATCGCCCAAAAGTCTAAAACCACAAAGACCGCCACAACCCAAACGGCCGCAACCAAGAAAACAAAGACAAAGGCGAAAACCAAAAAATAGAACGCCGGTCCAACATCCAACGGAAAACCCACTACCATGAATCGCAATACGGCTAACCCCATCCCCGCTTCCGGTATTACCGCAAGTCCTATCCGTAAAATCGGCGTTCTTACCTCCGGCGGTGACGCACCAGGCATGAACGCCGCCATCCGCGCGGTCGTACGCACGGCCATGGCCGAGAAATTGTTGGCCGTCGGTATCAGCCACGGATACAAAGGGTTAATAAATAAAGAATTCGCCCCCATGTTCGGATACTCGGTGGCCGATATCATTCATCGGGGCGGAACTATCCTCAAGACCTCACGTTGTCCCGAATTCAAAACCGAAGAAGGGCTTGACACCGCCTATCAGAATCTGGTGGACGAAGGCATAGACGCGCTTGTGGTGATTGGCGGTGACGGCACGTTCCGGGGCGCGCTCGCCTTGCACAAACGTCATCCCGACATTCCCATCGTAGGCCTGCCCGGCACCATTGACAACGACCTCTACGGCACCGACTTCACCATCGGATACGACACGGCCATCAACACCGTGGTAAACGCAGTGGATAAGATTCGCGATACGGCCGGTTCACACGGCACGCTGTTTTTTGTGGAAGTAATGGGGCGGGATGCCGGTTTTATCGCGCTCAACAGCGGTATCGCCACCGGTTGCGAAGACATTCTGATTCCTGAAACGCAGACCGACATCGACAATCTGATAGCCAAACTCCGCTACGACCAACGCAAACAAAAGACTTGGGGCATCATTATCGTAGCCGAAGGCGAAGAAATGGGCGGTGCATCCAAAGTAGCCTCTTTGGTAAAGGAAAGATTACCCGATTATGAAACCCGTGTTACGATTCTGGGACATATCCAGAGAGGGGGAACCCCTTCCTGCGCCGACCGTGTGCTGGCTTCCCGTCTGGGTTACGAAAGCGTGAAAGCCTTGTTGACCGGTGCCGATTGCATGATGATAGGCTCAGTGAACGGCAAAATCGTGCGCATTCCGTTCGAAAAAGCCACCAAACATCACCAGCGAATCAATCCCGATATGCTGGCCGTAGCCAAGGTGCTTGCGCTCTAAGAAAGGAAAAAACGTTTTGTCCGTTCCAATTATTTTGCTATCTTTGCTCCGTTATTCCGAAAGGTAAGGCCGGGCGTTTCGTTTCCGGATCGTTTCGATCTTTTTTTAATACCTAATATCGACTTTCACGGGGTTTTGTTTTTAGCCCTGCCCCGAGGGCGACTTAAATTTTTGTTTATTTCTTTTTATGCTGAACATTCTCGATCTCAATGCCATGGATGACGCCACTTTGCGTCAGAAAGCCGAAGAATTTTCAATTCGTCATGCGGACAGATTGTCAAGACAGGATTTGATTTATAAAATCTTAGACGCGCAAGCGATCCAAAAGGTATCGCAAAAAGCCGAAACACCGCAGCCCCCAAAAACGCCGGACATACAGGAACCTGCCGTGGAAGAGCCGCTGAAACGCAAACGCGGTCGTCCTAAACGGAATCCAGATACACCGGCGGTTCCCAAAGCCGCGCCGGTTATCGGCCCCGATGGTCTGCCGGTTCCCCGCAAACGCGGTCGTCCAAAAAAAATACGGGAAGAAATCCAATCGGAATCCGTTGACAACGCGTTGCCGACCGAAGAGACTCCCGCACCTCAACAAGTGACGTTGCCGCCGGTAAGCAGTAGCCCCATACGGAAATTCAACAGCCGCTACCCCAACCGCAGTACGGCAGAACGCAGCAATTATTATGACCGTAACCGGGGAATTCAGCCGCCCGTTCTCCGGAACAAGCAGGAAAACGGATACGAAGACTATCCTGAACGTATCTCCAATGAATTTGAAGAAAACGACTATCGCTATCGCAATGCCGAACAGGTCGTTTCCTCCGAGATAAGCGCTGAAGAAGCCGCTTTCACACAAAAGGAAATCGAAAACGAAAGGATCAACCGCATCGACGATGACCAGATGTCACGTGCCCTGCAAACCGAAAAAGGTATGGTGGGTGCCAAACGACCGCAATCCGATGCCTACAGTTTTGAAAACTTCGTTACCTATGAAGGCGTGTTGGAAACCATGCCCGATGGCTTCGGTTTCTTGCGTTCTTCCGACTACAATTACCTCAGTTCTCCCGACGATGTGTACGTTTCTCCGCAACAGATCCGCTTTCTCGGCCTCAAAACCGGCGATACGGTGGAATGTACCGTACGACCGCCCCGGGAAGGTGAAAAATATTTTCCGCTCGGCAAAGTGCTTTCGGTAAACGGCTGGACACCCGAAGAGATCCGCGACCGCGTTCCCTTCGATTACCTTACCCCGCTTTTCCCTAATCAGAAATTCAAACTCACCGATGCGCCCGAAAACTCCATATCGATGCGGCTTATGGATATGTTCACGCCCATCGGAAAGGGGCAGCGCGGTTTGATCGTGGCTCCGCCCAAAACGGGGAAGACCGTGTTGCTCAAACAATTGGCCAATGCAATTTCCCACAATCATCCGGAGGTGTATATCATCGTGCTGCTCATTGATGAACGGCCTGAGGAAGTTACCGATATGCAACGCAGCGTGAAGGCCGAAGTGATCGCTTCCACTTTTGACGAACCGGCCGAACGCCATGTAAAGATCGCCAATATCGTGCTGGAAAAAGCCAAACGTCTGGTGGAATGTAAACACGATGTGCTTATCGTACTCGATTCCATCACCCGTCTGGCCCGTGCCTACAACACCGTAAGTCCCGCTTCGGGCAAGGTGCTTTCGGGCGGTGTGGAAGCCAATGCCCTGCAGAAACCCAAACGCTTTTTCGGTGCGGCGCGCAAGATTGAAAACGGCGGTTCGCTCACCATCATCGCCACAGCGCTTACCGAAACCAACTCCAAGATGGATGAAGTGATCTTTGAAGAATTCAAGGGCACGGGCAATATGGAAATCCAGCTTGACCGCAAGATCTCCAACCGCCGCATCTTCCCGGCCATCGATATCGTGGCCTCCAGCACCCGCCGCGATGATTTGCTGCAAGACAAGGAAATCCGTCAGAAGATTTGGATTCTGCGGAACCATTTCTCGGACATGACCCCCGTGGAAACCATGGAGTTCCTCAATACCCGCTTGCCGCAAACCACCGACAACGAAGAATTCCTGGCTTCGATGAACAGTTAAACCATGCTGTTTTTTCCGCCGGCTAAAATCAATATCGGTCTTCGGATCCTGCGCAAGCGTTCCGACGGATATCACGACCTGGAACTTTCCTTTTTCAAAGTGCCTTCGCTCTGCGATATCCTCGAGATCACACCCGACACGCGCGACAGTTTCATTTGCGAGGGATTGGCCATACCCGGAACGGAAAATGACAACCTCATCCTCAAAGCCCGCACGCTTATAGACCGTAAGACCAACGGGAAACGCCCCCCCTGCCGCATCCATCTTCTCAAAAAGATACCGATGCAGTCGGGGTTGGGGGGAGGATCAGCCGATGCCGCCTATACGCTGATGGGGCTGAACCGTGAATTTCAGTTGGACATTCCACCACAGCAGATAAGCCAGATGGCTGCCGGATTAGGCGCGGACTGCGCTTTCTTTACACAAGATACCGCATGTATCGGTCATGAAAAAGGCGACAAATTGATACCGTTGCCGTCTTCTATCCAAACGCAAAACTTTTCTCTGATTGTCGTCGTGCCGCCTTTCGGCATTTCCACGGTAGAAGCCTATCGGAACGTCTGCCCGAAAGAAGCACCTTTACCATTGCAAGATCTATTACAACAAGACATCACGGACTGGAAAGCCAGTATCGAAAACGATTTTGAAAAAACGCTTTTCCCGCGCTTTCCCCAATTGGATGAAATAAAACAAAGCCTTTATGAAGCCGGCGCGATTTACGCCTCATTGAGCGGAAGCGGAAGCGCCCTGTTCGGCATTTTCAGAAATGAAGCCGGAATAAAGCCATTGCAGCTCCCCCCCAACTGCTTTATTCATCAAACCGATATCGCACTTCCTTGATATCGGCCACGATGCGTCTTCCCGATCGGGTTTCCAATACCAGTCTGCCATATTCATCCACATCCCGGATGCAGGCCTCCAGTTCCCGACCTTGCCATACGAACAGCCGCCATTGCCCGCCATACAGAAGCGCGGAAAGATAAGCGTCTTTCCATCGGGCAAGCGTTTCTGCCGGTTTTCCATACCCCCATTCCGTGCGCAATTCCGTATAGTTTCTGTACACACTATCGGCCATTTCCCGCATCTCCGCTTGCAAGTCCCGGCATATTCGGTCTATCTGCCGAAACGAAACCGGATTCGGAATCGTGGAAGGGAAGAAGTCTTGGTTGATATTCACCCCCACACCAAAATACAGGCATTGCAAATGGGTTTCCCCTATCCTGGATTCCCAAAGGATACCGCCTATTTTCCGTTCCTGCCAATAGATATCGTTGGGCCATTTGAGAAAGCAAGCCGCATGCCGCTGACGCGCGTAATCCAGAATACCCAGACTGAGTGCCATATTCATCAAGAAAAGATATTCCGCCGGCAAAAAGAATGGTTCCAAAACAAAAGTGGCCGCGATATTTTTCTCTTTTCCGCCGAACCACACGTTACCGGCCTGTCCTCTGCCGGTTTGCTGAAAAAAAGTATAAACCACCCGTACATCGTCAGGATTCCCCTGCAAAGGCAGTTCTTTGGCCACTTCCTGCGTGGAACCGGATACTTGCGGAATATGGAAAAGACGTAAGGCCATCAGTTCGATTTTCGGCTCAGCATGGGAACGAAACTGAAATCGCCGTGTTCGGTTACCTCCATATCTGTTTCTGTCTTGCGTACCACCTTGGTCATCACTTGCGTGGGAGAACCCAATGGAATCACCATGATGCCCCCCACCTTGAGCTGGGCGAAAAGTTCGGTGGGAAAGTCCGCCGCCCCGCAGGTTACCAATATACGGTCGTAAGGCGCATATTGCGGCAGTCCCCTGTAACCATCGCCATAAAAACAATGCACGCCACTGTTGAAATCGGCCAAGAGAGATTTGGTCTTCATATATAGATTACGCTGACGTTCTATCGAATACACCTCCGCCCCCAAGCGGTCAAGAACCAATGATTGGTAACCCGACCCTGTTCCCACTTCCAGCACCTTCGCTCCGGTGAAAATCTCTATCAACACGCTCTGTTGCGCCACAGTGAGCGGGCGGGAAATGGTCTGCCCCTCTCCGATAGGGAAAGCCACATCCTGGTAAGCGCGGGTGTCGAATACGGAATCGAGAAAACAATGACGGGGAACACTTCCTATGGCTCCCAACACGGCTTCATCCGCCACTCCCTTCTTGCGCAATTCCGTTATCAGACGCTGCCGCATGCCCTTATGTCTGAATGTATCTTGTTGCATTTTCTTTTATTTCCCAACCCCATATACGATAACCCGGCAAGTTCTGCCCAATATCCGCAAGTCTTCCTTTATCGATACCTTTTCCAAGTATGCCATATCGCTCGAGAGCCGAACTATCATCTCCGGCACGTTTTCCGCATACCCGAAGGTGGTGATGCCCAATGATGTGATGCCGGGCTTGACCGCATACAACAAAGGATAATAAGGAGCCTTTTCCTCTATCCTATCGATAAAATAAAGACGTTCAGGACGATACCCCACTACCGCCATATCACCTTTTATGGCGTTCCAAAGCTGGGGTATCTCATCCAGCCGATAACGGCGCATGATATTGCCCCAAGGCGTAATGCGCGGATCTCCAAGACTGGAAAGACGGGGTGTTCCCGCCTCGGCATCGGTCTGCATGGAACGGAACTTATATATACGAAAAGGTTTTCCACCTTTTCCTATACGTTCCTGACTATAAAAGACGGGGCCTTTCGAACTCATCTTCACCAAGATGGCACACAGCAACAAAACCGGCGAAAGCACCACCAAGCCCAATCCGCCGCAAAGCAAATCAAAAAGCCGTTTGATACCTCTTTGCAAAGGTTTCATCCTGCGAAATATGAAACGGAAAAATACGATTCCCCCTATCTCTTCCCTTCGGTTGTCGGGCAACGGACACACATATTGTTCCGGATAGGCCACATATACTTCATAGCGGGGCCACGATGACAAGGATTTGAAAAAGAATGGCAGTGAATGATATTCCGCTTGTGTAGGGAATGCGTAGATACGGCCAGGGCGTTCGTTCTTCTTCCCGTTTTTTTCCACCAACAACGATTCCCATGATTGCGAATAGGTAACCATCCCTGCATGCAAAGCCGACTGCCGGACCACAAACGCTTCTGCCTCCGGAGCGGTTCCCCATATCCATACCGTATGCCTGTTCTTATTCATAGTATTGCAAAGAGCGGTTTATCTGTCCCAATACATCCTGCAATTTACCGCTGTGGGAGAAGTCCGGTCTTTCCTGACGGCCATTCCGGCATGCATCCGTGAATCCCTGCAGGTCTTCAGCCAGAAAACTCTTGGCGAAACGTTCTGTTTCACGTTCCAACGAGGTTAATCTTTCTTCTGCCCTGTCCGCTTCCTCCACCCGAAGTTCAAAGGTAAAAAAATCCAAGTCAACTACCGCGTCCGCCCCGATGCAACGCATCTTTTCCGATACCGAAGCCGAAACGTTGTCGATCCAGAACTCAGCCATGAGCCCTGAACTGAATTCTATTTCTATCCATACCGAAAAATTTCCCCTGCCCCCCACCTTCACTTTGCGGGAACGAACCCTTTTCAATGGCTCGTCCGTTACTGAAAGTACCCTGTCTATATACGGAACCAGAATCTCTTCAATCCGGTTGATTCCTAAATCGCCTACAGGACGACAGATATCCGTACGTATCATGCGGGCATTCCTCCAATACGGACGGGAAGCCACCCACAACGGATGCCGTCGCCCGCCATGCGCCACTTGGTTACAGACCTTGGCTTCCTCCGCCAGAGCAGCCAATTTGCAGGTTTCCGCATATACGGGACTTACCGGCCAATCTGACCACACAGCCTTTCCTTTCCGCAAGAAACGGGCAACGTAGTCGAAACGACACGAAGGATCTCCTCCCATCACCACCAAATCAGCCGTTTCCGCCAAACGGTCGGCGGAAGAATAAAAGGCAGGCAAGACAGCCGTTTCCGCCGCCGAAAAAGTCTCAGGCCTGCCAGATGTAAGGAAACTGCCCACCCATTCGTCGTCTTGCAAAGAAGCGAATTCCCGCGCGTAGCGCAAAATCTCATAATCGGCCGCAAAAAGAGCTATCTTCATAATCCTGTCGCAAATTTAGCGGATATGGCTTGTCCGCTCCGGCAGACAGATGGCTTCTTTTCAACGAGCCCATGTGTATAAAGTAGGTACAAAATATATTGGCGGGCTCGTTTAGTTTTTATACTTTTGCGGCTACAAACCTTAAAAACTCGAATAAAATGGCTTACAAAATTTCTGACAGCTGCGTAGCTTGCGGCTCGTGCATCAATGAATGCCCCATGGAAGCTATTAGCGCCGGTGACATCTACACCATCGATCCGGACAAATGCACCGAATGCGGCACGTGTGCCGGTGTTTGCCCTAACGAAGCCATCGCGCTCGCCTAAGGGGAACCGGCTATTCAATAAAAAAAGCGGCATATATATGCCGCTTTTTTTATACCTACGGACAAAGCTTACCTGATAAGCGTTATCCTGCCGCTTGTCGAAAGATCCCTGCTGCCATCGCGCACTTTGGCACTGCAACGGTAGAGGTAGATACCCGGCGGACACGGTTTTCCCTTAAACGTACCGTCCCATTTTTCCTGCAGTCTTTCACTTGCGAACACCACTTCTCCGTTTTTGTTAAAAATGCGGAGCCAGTAGACAAGCTGGTCGGCTTCGGCCGTGGTGATCGGGCCGAATTCATCGTTGATCCCGTCTCCATCGGGTGTGAAGCCGGTAGGAAAATAAAGATTGGAACAAAATTCTTCTTTCACGTATATCTCAGCAAAATCAGTACATCCGCCGTTTTCCACAAAAAGCGAATACCCGCCTTCTTCTTTCACCAGATACGCCCTGGTATTCGAGCCGTCCTGCCAACGATAAAGCCCCATGCCTTCAGGGCCTTCCAACAAAATGGAATCTCTTTGACACATGGCCGTATCGGCAGGAAAACCGATATGCGGAGAAGGACGTTCACTCACCTCTATCACCTTATTGGTCTCGCACCCTCTGTAATTGAGATACAACCTGTAGTTTCCGCCCGAAGTAACCGTTGCCACCGCCGCATCGGTTCCCAAGCCATCCCAATGGAAAGTCGCACCGGGATAACGGGGATCTGAAGCATCCAATTCCAAAGAATGCCCCGAACAAAGGAAGGTATCGGCCATCATGATCTGCGGCATCACGCGCACATCTACATATAAACTGCTGTCGCCGTTGCAGCCGTTGCGTTTCACCACAAAATCATATTGACCCGCATCGGACAGAGCGGCGGCCTCTATGCGGTAGGAACCGCTTTCCGACCCTGACAGTTTCTCTCCTCCGAAATACCAGGCCATCGTATCGGTGGCCAACAGTCCCTGCGAACGTAAGGATATCGGCATGCCTTCGCAGAAAAATACGGTACCGGCATCCATCCGGCCACCTTCCACATAAATATCCGGTATGGGAACGGAGCGAACCTCCAGCCGCTTGGTTAAACTATCCACGCAAGCCCCCCGCGTGATGACCAACGTAATATCCGCATTATCGGCCATCCGCAAAGCCGGCACCACAGACACAGGAGAAGCGCTTTCTTCCAATGCCCCTGACCCCAGATACCAACGGTAGCGCGAACCTTCGCCCTGATCTTCCGCCTTAAGCTCAAGCCGTGTACCCTCGCAATAAAAATCCGCCAATTCAAAAGCCGGATGAGAGCGGGCATCCACCTGTATAGAAAGGGTATCTCTATATACACACTGCTTCAAGGCAACCTGCAATATGATCTTGCCGCCGGCATCCGCCACCGATAAATCCGCACCTTCATATGCCACACCGCCTAAACCCGACTGAAGCTCGTTGCCCGTTCCATCATACCACGAAAAAACGCTCTGCGCGATCTCCGACGGATTCAAATCCGTAACGGCCTCCAATGCCAACTTCTCTCCCTCACAGAAAACACCGCTTTGAGCGAAATCCAACTGCGGTACCCTATACATTGAAAAACCGACCTTCATGCTGTCCACGCATTCACCCCGCGTATATTGCAGGATATATACCCCCGTATCGGAAGGTTCATACGGATCGAAACCGATTGTGGCGCACGCGCATGAATGCGGTGTTCCATCGGAAAGATACCATTGATAGGAAACCCCCTCTTCAGGCGGCACGGAATAATTCAATTGATCGCCATAGCAGGCAATCGTGTCAGCCGCCACCGGATGCGAGGCATAGAACGTAATCTTTACCGAATCCTTCGAAGCGCAATGATGAACATTCTCCGTTCCCGTCACATAAAGCACCGTATCCTGATTTCCCTGCCACGAGAAAGTCTTTCCTGATGCTGTAAGGGTAGATCCTTTCAACTGCCATACGTAACTGTCGGCTCCCGTTGAAGATAAGGTCTGCTGCGTTCCTCTTTTCACGCAAAGCGTGTTTCCGGCTGTCTTGGGCGATATGCGCACATTCGGCAATGCCCATGCATGCAAGGTTATCTCATCCCGGTTTTCACAACCTGTATTCTGATCCGTTACGGAGCATTCCACCTTTATGCTGCTTCCGGGCGCAACGGTAATCAAGTCGGAGGCAGGACGCTGCCCGTTCACCCTCCATGCCACATCTCTCGTGGAGTCGATGGCCGTCTTATCATATTCCACTTCCAGACGCACAGGTTCGGAACCGCACACCGAATTATCCACAATCCTCAATGTGGGAAGTTTATGCGGCGTGGCCCGGAACGCAATCTGCATATGGGAACCGGGGCAAACGCTTTCTGCATAGACGGTATATAGAACCGTGTCTTTTTCCACCCTGTCGGAAGGCTTGGCCGCTTCAGAATAAAACGGTTCGTTAAAACAAAGTGTATCCTGATCCGAATACCCACCGCCCGGCAATCGGACACGCCTGAACCAACTTACCCGACCGTTGGTGGCTACCGCAAACCGAATAAGCGTATTCGGGCAAACCGCAGTGTCGAGTTTGGGATCCAGGTAAACGGGATCCTCGGCTATAATCCGGACGCTTTCCGTCAAGGGATTTTCTCCCGAACTACAACTGTATTGCAGCTGTGCCTTGACAGAAAACAAGTCATCGTCCTTATTTACGTTATAGTTAAGTGATGAAGGCGTAACAATGGAAGAAACGACATCCCAATTGATATAATCGTTCAAATCCATCGTTGAACCCTTGCAGGCATATATCGTATCCTGAAGCCAGATATGCGGTTCTTCCCTTACATCGATCCGCACCGTATCATCATGCACGAAATCCCCCAAATCCTGTTTGTATCTTGAATTCTGCAATTTGGAAAACGCCCGGAACGGATATATTCCCCGCATATCGGCCGTAACTCTGTAACGCAGAATCTTTCCGCCTTTTATGCTCGGATCCTCTTCTTCCCCGATCAGTTGGGGCATAATCTGACCGGCTGAAAGTTTCCACTCTATCCGTTGAAGCAATTCATTCGCATTCCCGCTGCGGATCGCAATCTCCACCGCATCGTTATGGCAACATGCAGCCCCGTCGTTTTCCTTTATCAAGTTGCAATCGGAAGATACTTCTATAAAAGCGGGAATGGTATTGTTGCCTTTTACCAGCAACGTATCCAGCTTATAAATGGAATCGCCTTGGTTGTAGGTGATGAGGACACGGTAATTGATGCTCTCAAGGAGATAGTTCTGTATATCGAAATATCGGGCCGATGCCGTGATATTCCATTTCGATTTCTCGATATAATCGGCATCTGCGATAAAGTCCACCCGGGAACGATTGGTATCAAGCGATGAATTCTTGAATTCAATCTGAGAAAAGACCGCCGCACCGGGACAGACTGGCGTGGTAAGTTTGGTTACACTACGCACTTCCGGCGGACAGGTCTTCACCTTAAGTACGCCTTCCGTAGTTTTACGCACCACCGGTGCACCGGCACCGTTATGGTAATACAGGGTAGCCGAGATATCGCCCTCCTCTTTTTCTTTCTTGTCCGCTCCCGGATAATAGGCCTGGAAAGAAAATCTACTGAAATCGGCGTTCCATGAACCGGGAACAAGTACAAAAGTCTCGTTCGGAGCGAAAACAACCGAGTCGGGGATGAAGTTCTCCGGCTTATTCGAAAGAACGAAATATTGTTCATTCTTGTTTCCGATACATCCTTCCGCCGTATTCACCTCAAACCCCATCTTACAGTTCTTCTGATTCAAGGTAATCACCTTCGTTTCCTTTACCGAGAACGAACACGAAGCCGTATCCACACTGTAACTTGCCTTGAGGGTAAGCGGGCTATAATTGCCGACAGCGGATTCCGCCACCGCCGAGGTTGTTCTATAAGAGAGAAGGCTGTTCGGCGAAGGAGGGTCTTTTTTCTGCATTCTTCCGCTTATGCCACTGGGCGATACAAATTCCACATCAATACGCTTGATCTTTTTCGAATCCCCGGTTATTTCAAGCTCAGCCACTTCATCGGGGCAATATTCATAATTATAAACCAAATAATTGGTATCTATCCGTGTGGAAACCTCTCGCGTAAAAGACAAGGTTTGAATCGGTTTCTGTTTACTGAGTGGACAGTTTTGTGTAAAGTCCGCTTTTACCTCTAAAACAGGGGTGTTTTTCTTTCCCGAATAATTCTGCCATACCAAATCCCATGCACGGATATCTCTTGATGGATCAGGAATTTTAGCCTTAGGCGCTCCCGTTCCGGCCAAATCGGCATCCTTGGAAGTAAGCGTGGGATCCAATAAGGTTCCACCACTGGGTGAAATCAACCGTACCCGCGTAGCGGCGCAAGGCTTCAAAGGAACAGAAACAGGGCTTACGGTAGGACGGCAATCCACCCCTTTATCAAGCCGGATATAAAAATTCGTATCGTAGGTTCTGGTAGCGGAAACATCCGCACACTTGTCTCCACTCACTTTCATAACGGCCTGAAGATGCACTTCCCAACGATTGATTCCAGGTTGTACGAGTTTTTCAATTCCGGTTCCCGGACTCGTTGTCCATTGCAAGGAAGAATTATCCCAGTCTATCACCGCTCCACCGGTTGCACCTTTCACCACCCGCTTCAAATCGGGCAACCAACCGCAACTTGTACAATACTCGCCCTTGATTACCGTATCGAGAATCGGGTATGCCGCCGAGATATCCGGTTTATCGGCCATCTTGATCACAAACGATTTCTCAACGGCACCACATGCATCGTTATAGGATTGCGCGTTGACCTTGCAACTCTCCGTTACCTGATACGTGAAATCATCCGTTTGCGTAGAAACAGAGGAGCCTGATATTGTCCATGTAACAGGATTCGTTTTGGTCTTTACATGAAAGGTAACCGTTGTTCCCTCGCACACCACACCCCCCGAAAGCACTTCGGGGTGATTCGTCTCGACCACGAATTCCGGCCTTCCGTATACGGTTACCGTGGTTGATTTTGAAAAATTCTCACCTGTCTGCGTTTTCTTGTAATGGATCGTATAGTTGTTTACGCCCAGAGGAGGCGTGATACGGGCTTCGGCCTTGATGTCTTTATTGTTTTTATCCATTACGGATACTATCTCGTATCCATTATATACACGATATAGGCTGCTGGGCTGTATCGTCAATCCCTCGCATATTTCATACGCAAAAACATCCACGTCTTGTGCCCAGACCGGCATCAGAAGCGTAAAAAAGGCTGCGAACAAAAACGCCATGCGTCCGAAAACCCTATTATTCATTCGACTATTGTTTTAGCAACTGTAAAATAGATGCAAAGATACAAAAAGTCGGGGGCAGAAGCCAAACCCGTCCGACCTTTTCTCGCCATGGCATAATCCAAGCAAGCTTGGCTTCTGCGCATGGCTTAACGAAAAGGTTGATTTTTTGTCCGAAATTTTATACGAAAATTTGGCTATCTTTGCGCCCGTGTACGGGGATAAAATCCCTATCCGGAATATATCCAGAATAAAAGAAAAACAAGATATGGCTAAAAAAATCCCTCATGTGGACAAACAGACCGTAGTTGTCAAGTTTGCGGGAGATTCGGGCGACGGCATGCAGCTCATCGGTACCCTTTTTTCCAACGCGGCCGCTTTGGCGGGCAATGATTTGTCCACATTTCCCGATTATCCGGCTGAAATCAGAGCGCCCCACAACACGGTGGCCGGCGTATCCGGATTTCAAGTTCATGTTGGCGCCACCAAGATACGCACTTCAGGCGACCTTTGCGATGTTCTGGTTGCCATGAACCCCGCTTCGTTGAAAGCGAACCTGAAATGGGCGAAAAAAGGCGCCACGGTTATCGTAGATGCCGACACCTTTACCGACGAAGCGCTTATCAAAGCCAATTACGATACCAATCCGCTCACCGACGGCAGCCTGTCGTCCTACAACCTCGTTCCTGCACCTATCACGAGCATGTCTCGGAGAACGCTCGAGAACGACGGTCTGGACAACAAGACCATCGACAAGACCCGCAACATGTTTGCATTGGGTATGATTTATTTCATCTTCGACCGCAGCATGGAATCCACCTACCACTTTTTTGAAGCGAAGTTTGCAAAAAAACCGCAGATGATCGCCATCAACAAAAAAGTGCTGGAAGCCGGTCACCACTATGCCGAAGCCGCCGAAATCGTGGAATCCACGATTCATATCGGTTCAGCTTCGATGGAAAAAGGCCGCTACCGCAATATCACGGGAAACGTAGCCACCGCATGGGGTTTGCTCGCCGCTTCGGAAAAATCAGGACGCCCCCTGTTTCTGGGATCCTATCCCATCACACCTGCCACCGATATCTTGATTGAAATAACCAAGCGCCGCGACCTCGGCGCCAAAGCGTTTCAGGCCGAAGACGAAATCGCCGGTATCTGTTCCACCATCGGTGCCAGTTTTGCCGGTTCATTGGCCTGTACTTCCACTTCCGGCCCCGGCCTTTCGCTGATGAGCGAAGCCCTCGGTCTGGCGGTGATTACCGAACTTCCCATCGTGGTGGTGGATGTTCAGCGCGGCGGTCCCTCTACCGGTCTGCCTACCAAATCGGAACAGTCCGACCTTTATCAGGCATTGTTCGGCCGCAACGGCGAAGCGCCGCTTATCGTCATTGCCTCTTCCACACCGGCCAACTGCTTCAACTTCGCTTATGAAGCGGCAAAATTGGCCATGGAACACATGACCCCCTGTATCTTGCTTTCGGATGGTTCCTTAGGTAACGGTTCGCAATTGTTCCGGATTCCCAAAATGGCGGATATGCCGGCCATCAACCCGCCGATTGTTCCCGCCAATGATCCCGATTTCAAACCTTATCTGCGTAATCCTGAAACGCTGGTGCGCGGTTGGGCATTGCCTGGTACGGAAGGTCTGCGCCACCGTATCGGTGGTCTGGAAAAGGAAAACATTACAGGAAGCGTGTCCACTGATCCACTCAACCACGCCACAATGACCAAACTGCGCCGCGAGAAAGTGGAAAAAATCGCCGACCATATTCCTGCCCAAAAGATAGACGGTGATGCGGATGCCGATCTTTTGGTTGTAAGCTGGGGGGGTACGGAAGGTGCGGTAAATACGGCTGTTAAAATGTTGCAGGCACAAGGTAAGAGCATTGCCCATGCACATTTCAACTATATCATGCCGCTTCCCAAAAATACCAAGGAAGTATTGGAAGGCCACAAGAAAATTGTGGTATGCGAATTGAACGAAGGACAGTTTGTAAACTACCTGCGTGGCAGATTCGACCATCTGAGCATGAAACAATACAACAAGATTCAAGGCCTGCCGTTCACGGTTACCGAACTGGTGGACTGCTTCAACCAATTGTTGGCCGAATAACCGAAAAAAGACAATCGTATGAAAATCGCCATAGAAAAATCTTCGGAAAAACTCACCAAGCAGGATTTTGCCAGCGACCAAATGGTAAAATGGTGTCCCGGTTGCGGTTCGCATGCCATTTTGACAGCCATGGAAAGCGTATTCCCCGAAATCGGCTACAAAAAAGAAAAGTATGTGAACGTTTCGGGTATCGGATGTTCTTCCCGCTTTCCGTATTATGTGAACACTTACGGTTTTCACGGTATTCACGGACGTGCCAACGCCATCGCGGCAGGTGTGAAACTGTCCAATCCCGGTCTGAGCGTATGGATCAGCACGGGCGACGGCGACTCATTGGCCATCGGCGGCAATCACTTCATCCACATCGTACGCCGCAATATGGACGTGAACATCGTTTTGTTCAACAATCAGATTTACGGCCTCACCAAAGGCCAATACTCCCCCACTTCACCTATGGGCGCCATTACCAAGACTTCGCCCATGGGAACGATTGAACACCCGTTCAATCCTGGAGAATTGGTAATCGGATCGCAGGGTACGTTCTTCGCCCGCGTTCCCGACAATAACGTGAAGTTGATGACCGAAGTAATGATGCAGGCTGCCAAACACGATGGTTGCGCGGTAATCGAAGTACTCGACAACTGCGTTATCTTCAATGACAAGGCGCATGCCGACATTACAGGTAAAGACGTACGGGACGAGCACCAACTTGTTCTCGAACATGGCAAACCCATGATTTTCGGGAAAGAAAAGAACAAAGGTATCCGCTTGAACCAAACCAGGCTCGAAGTGGTTGAATTAGGAAAAGACGGCATTACGGAAAAAGATCTTCTGGTACACGATGTGTATTCTCAGGATCCCGGCATCCACCTGATGCTGGCCAAAATGAAACGGCCCGATTTTCCTGTCGCGATGGGCGTTATCCGCTCCACGCCGGCCATGACGTTCAACCAATTGATGGAAGACCAGATTGAGAAGGCCCGGAAAGAGTCTAAGATAAAATGTATGGATGACCTGCTTAATAGCGGCGATACCTGGGAAATCTAATAAAAAGCGTTTTGAACGGCGGTCTGCTTCCCCGAAGCCTTCTGTCAGTTCGGTCACGTACATCTGTACGCTCCCTCTCTGACTTTCAGGCTTCGGCTCGCATCCCACCATTCAAAACGCTTTTCGGTTTATACTGGATATGAACAACGGCGGTCTGCTTCCCCGAAGCCTTCTGTCAGTTCGGTTACGTACATCTGTACGCTCCCTCTCTGACTTTCAGGCTTCGGCTCGCATCCCACCA
>CAZPBB010000005.1:0-211 GCA_964584745.1 uncultured Bacteroidaceae bacterium | reverse complement strand
TTCAAAACGCTTTTCGGTTTATACTGGATAAGAGGCAACGACGAGATGCTTCGTTGATACCGCCCAAAGGGGGGGGGAGCCCGACAGTCCTTTCTGTCGGGCTCCCCCCTTTTATAACCGCACAAGAGGGAAGGCCCCGGCAGGTCCTCCGCTCGTCCCCGGTTCCGCCGCAAAAAAAAAGCCCGGGATCTCTCCCGGGCTCCTAGGGGCG
>CAZPBB010000004.1:0-34379 GCA_964584745.1 uncultured Bacteroidaceae bacterium | reverse complement strand
CAGGCGCGTTCCGGCGCCACCGGCCAAAATAATTCCTTTCATGGTGCGAAGTTACATTTTTTGTTACAGACCAACTATTTAGTTCGGTCTGCCTTAAACTGAAAACCAAGCCGTTTGCCGGTGATCATCCGTTTATAGGCAAGCGCTTCCTGTACATCGGCCACCGTTATATCCTTTATTTCATCGTAGGGAGGCGTGAGCAAATCGAAATGCGCTGAATAGTTCATCGCATCACGCAATAATTTTCCCGCAGCTTTCCTATCGAATACCGAATAACCGAAACGCGAATAGAAAACGCCCAGTTCCTGCTTTCCCTCAATGAAATAGTGGTTTTCCTTGTTGATGAATACCCGACCGATCATATACCCCAAATCGTTTTCTCGCCCAAACTGGATCGAATCCGCCAAGAAATTGTAGATGTGAATCACCCCGCAATACGAACGTTCCTTGTCTTCCTTGATATAGGGCGTTTTCATCACCTCATGGTTGCGCGAAAACTCAAACACGTTGGTATGAAGGCTGAACAACAGCACATCGCTCGAAAAGCCCAGCGAAAATTCCATCTCCCCCCTATCGGAATATTGCAGGTTGATTTTAGAATCGGCATAATCTTTCTCTTTCATCCGCCCGAAATCCTCAAAAAAAGCCCTGCTCTCTTCCTTGAGCATAGAAAAAGCTGTCGCCGCATGCGTTGCAACCTTCCTCTTCAAGGCATCTTTCTTGAAGATAAACGAGCAAAGCTCCCAATCATTTTCTTCCATAATGCGTTATTTTACGCCTGCCGGCAAAACCAATGCAAGCCGTTATTCGTTTTCAGTCAAACCGAAAACCGTTTTTCTATTCCATTTGGTCAATATCTTTTCGGCGCAATTGATACCGTCGATAGCCGAAGAAGTGATACCTCCCGCATAACCGGCCCCCTCCCCGCAAGGATAAAGCCCCGACATGCCTTCATATTCCAAAGTTTCAGGATCACGCGGAATCCGCACCGGTGATGACGTACGCGATTCCAAACCTAGCAAAATGGCTTCTCCGCTTATAAAAGCAGGCTTTCTCTTACCTGCCTGACGAAACCCTTCCCGTAAAGCCTCTGCGATAAAGTCCGGCAGATAGGCATCCATCGATGCCGCAAAAATGCCCGGTGCATACGAAGTCTTGGGCAAATCGCGGCTCAGCTTTCCATTCACAAAATCGGTGATCCGTTGCGCCGGCGCCATAAAACCCTTTCCCGTACTGAGAAACCTCCGCTCCATCTCTTCCTGAAAATCAAGCAAGGCCAAAGGGGTATCGGGCAAGAGATGGCCGTAGCTATGCAGTACCGTCCTATCCACGTTCACCACCCATCCCGCATTAGCACGGGGCGAATTGCGCTCCGAATCCGACATGCCGTTCACCACCAACCCCGCAGGTGAAGTAGAGGCCGGCACGATAACACCACCCGGACACATACAAAAAGAGAACACCCCCCCTCCCTGCCATGGAAAGGCGAACGAATATTCGGCCGGCGGCAAAGACATCTGCTTTTCCGCTCCTTTATACTGCATGGCGTTTATCAAAGCTTGTGGATGCTCCACCCTGACCCCCATCGCGAAAGGTTTTTCCTCTATCCGGAAACCGCTTTTGTACAAAGAACGATATAGGTCTCCTGCGGAATTCCCCGTAGCCAGCACCAAAGCGGCACCGCCGTATTCACGGCCCTGCGCATCGGCCACCGCCCTGAACCTGCCCTGCCGATCCGCAAGGATATCCGTGATACGGCACCCGAAATAAATCTCCGCTCCCGCTTCCAATAACGATTCCCGCATCTTCTCTATCATGCCGGGCATCCTGTCGCTCCCCAGGTGCGGATGCGCCTGATAAAGGATTTCTTGCTTCGCCCCGTAATGCACGAAAGTACGCAGAACACGTTGCACGTCCCCCCGTTTATTGGATCGGGTGTACAGTTTGCCATCCGAAAAGCAACCCGCCCCTCCCTCACCGAAACTATAGTTCGACTCTGTATCCAACACACCCTCACGCCCGATACGCGCCACGTCCCGCTTGCGCTCCCGAACCGGTTTACCCCGTTCAAGGATTATCGGTCGCACACCCGCGGCGGCCAAGGTAAGCGCGGCGAAAATTCCGGCAGGCCCCATTCCCGCAATCACGACCCGCGGGGAATCCATCGGCAGACTCGGTATCGAAAAACGGAATTTCTCCGGCACAAAAACATCGGGACGGGTATAGATTTCGGCCATCACCTCATAGCGCGGCACACGGGGGCGGGCATCGAGCGAAAGCCGAAGCATAGCCACATGGGTAATGTCCGCAATAGGAATCTTCAAGATAGCAGCCACCTGCGCATACAGCCGTTTCGGATCTGAAACGGCCTGAGGAGAAAGGAACAACTGCAATCGTTCAATCATGGAGACCGCTATTCAAAAGTGATGTTCAATTGCAACATCCGGCTGCTCAAACGGTTGATCCTGCCGGTAAATATATCGTTTTCCCGCACCAACAAATCCCGCAAACCGAAAAACATCTTTAATTCAATCGCCAGTTTGTTGTTATAAGGCAAAAAGAAATCCCATCCCACCCCGACGGTTACACCGAAATCATGTCGTCCCAATTTCAGTTTCACCTCATCGTCGGGATTGGCTGCATTTTTTTTCTTAGACTTGCGGGTGGCCATATCCAAGGTGTATTGAAACCCGGCCGTAACATAAGGGCGGTTGTTGACCATACGGGCGGCTTTCCACTTTACCTCAAGCGGCAGAAATACCATGATGCTCTCCACCTGCTTGCTCACTTTCTCTACCGCCGTTCCTGGACGGGCGATGGTATAATCGATGGCCCGTTGTCCCAAACTGAAGGTGGGAATAAACCGCAAGTTGAAATATTTTCCCATACGCAGGTCCGTTACCACCCCTACCGAAAAACCGGGCTGGAAACCGTTGCGGATACTCAAAAGAGAGTCCCCCTCCAAACCGAGATTGTCATCGGCCTTGATGGAAAAATTCATAAAATTGAGCCCCAGAGTGAAACCGAAATGGAAAAGACGACTGTCGTAAAGCGGTGTATTGGGTACGCTCGGACCACGGAAACTGATAGCCCGCGCAGGCTGAACGAGCAACAGCGTTAAACATACCGAAATAAAAAAAACTTTTCTCATACATTCAAGACCGGCATATCCGCGGAAAAATCAATCGCGGATGATACTGAACATTCCGTTGCTTTCCAACTTGATGATACGCGAAGGTCTGAGTTCGCGCGAAGCGCTTTCTTTCACGATAGCCACATGGTCCACCGATGCTATCAGTTCATCTGAGATATCCGACAGGGAAAGCGGGGAAGGTTGCCCCGAAAGGTTAGCGGAAGTGGATACGACAGGCTTGCCGAAACGGTTCACCAAACGGGCGCAGAACAGGTTTTTCACCAAACGGATGGCCACACTGCCGTCATTGCCCAATACATTGGACGGTAAACCGGTTCCTTTCGGATATATCACGGTAAGCGGCGTATTATCCATCGCCTCTATTAAATCGTAGGCCATCGGTGGAATTTCTTCCACATAGTGCTGCAACATCTCCATCGAATCCACCAGAATGATAAAACTCTTGTCTTCTTCCCGATGTTTGATCCGATAAATGCGGGATACCGCTTCCGTATTGGTCGCATCGCAACCGAGTCCCCAAATGGTATCGGTGGGATAGAGCAAAGACTGCCCCCGTTCCAGGACTTTAACACAATTGAGCATCTGAAGTCCGGCCAATGATTTGTCGGTTTTCATGCAACAGTTTTTTCGTTTTGAACAGGCTATAGGCAAAGACCATACAGCCATAGCAGACAAAGTTCGTTAATTTTTCAGACACTGCCAAAAGCCCCTATGCCCAAAGATAGAAATCCTGTACCAAGTCCCGATAGGCTTCATCGTAACTTCCGTCCGGATGATGGATAAACAGCGTGTTTTCATACACGGGAACCGATTCCTGCGTTTTTTTCCATTCGCACAGCACCCGCTCACAAGGCTTTCCGGGACGAGAGAACACGCGTGTGACGCAATGAGGCCGCCATTGCCAACGGTCTTTACGCAAACAATGTGTTACTTCCCTGAAAGCTTCCGGCGGCAATACCAGCACCAAACGTCCCTCATCGGCCAACAATCTTCCCGCCTCGCCTACCAAAGCCCCGAAAGGCAAGGTATCGTTGTGCCGCGCTGTATTTCGTCCGGCATCGGGCGATTTAAGCCCATGACTGAAAAAAGGGGGATTGGAAACGATCAGCTCCCAAGAGCCCTCCGCATAAGAAGACGGCAGATGCAGAAAGTCTGCCTGTTCCACCGCCACCAAGCCGGCAAAGGGCGACCGTTCTACATTTTCGGCCGCCTCCATACAGGAAGGCGGATGAATATCTATCGCCCGCACAACCACCCTGTTGCCCCATCCCCGCATATACAGACGCTGCGCCAACATAAGTGAAACAAGTCCGCAACCGCAACCCACTTCCAATATCGGCAAAACCGGTTCCTTGTCAGGCAAGGGTGTCCACGCACCCAACAAAACGCCATCGGTACCCACTTTCATCGACGATCGTTCATGTTGCACCGAAAAATGTTTGAATACGAAAGGCAACATATGGAATTTACCGCATGTAAAAGTCAATCAACCCCTCAGGGGCTTTTATCCGCAAAGTTTTCCGTTCTCTGTCCACCTCCGTCAAAAACTCGTCTATAAGCGGTATCAGTATCTCCTTTCCCGATGGATGGGCCACGCACATCACCGGTTGGGCGGCATTGTCCATGATATCGCACAGTTGACCTATCGCGCCCGCCTGTGCATCCACCACCTCGAAACCGATCACCTCGTGGTAATAGAACTTGTTTCCCGTAAGCGGCGGCAAGGTATCCAAGGGCAGGAACAAAGCGCATCCCACCCATTTCTGCGCGTCTTCCAACGTGGCGTCCTCAAAACGAATCACCGCGCCGTTATGCCGTATCTGTATGCTTTCGATAAAAAACGGCACCAGAGAACCTTTCATATCCAGCAACACCGAATCCAATCCGGCATAGTCCGAAAGGTTATCCACGTCAAAAAAAGCGAAGACCTCGCCTTTCAAGCCGGATGTACGCACAATCTTTCCCAAAAAGTAGCAGGAATCCTTGCTTATCATATCCATCGCCTCCTATTCTTCCTTTATATCCTCCAATGTTTTCCGCCATTTTTCGGGCATGGGGAAAGACTGTTGCAAGGCGGCATCATAGGTGGAAAGCACCCCGTAAGATTCGGCATGCACACTGCCATCGTCCTCGTTCACGATACGTTGGCGCATTCCTACGCTACGATCGCCTACCTTATTGATCCATGTTTCCACACAAATCCTGTCGGTAAAGAGAATCTGTTTGCGGAAATCAGTTTCAAGATGCACCAGCACGATGGATTTTCCCTTGGGATCGAGATCGGGCAACACATCTTTGATAAAAGTGTAACGGGCCGTATCGAACAATTCGGCATAGATGGCGTTGTTCACATGACCGAAAACATCGATATCTGTAAAACGTATCTGGAGGGGCATTCTTTTCATTGATGCGGAAAATTTTATTCGTTTCGTGATTTTTAACGGTTTATCCGGGACATATCCAACTGACGGGCATCGTTCTGTCCGGTTCTTTCGTAGATACCCAGACTGAATGCGGGCAGGATAGCCAACGCATGAGACATGATCTGAGTGGCTATCGCCTCGTAGTCTTTCCACACCGGTGTATTGGCATAACAATAAATCTGCACGGGAAGCCCGATATCCTCGGCAGGCAGCTGCCGAACCAAAAGATAGAAATCGGCGTCTTGCTGTATGCCGGGATGCCGGCGAAGATAGCTTTCCATATATTTCATATATACTTCCACATTGGTAAGCGGCAAAGTGACGGCATCGTTCATGATCGGGACAATGAAATCCTTCAAGGCCGGAATTTCGGCGAACGCCTGCAGCATGGCAGGCGTACAGACCTGAACGGTAGTAATGTCGATATTGACACTGCGCATGATGCGCCGGCCGCCCGATACGTTCAACCCGCGCCAGTTCTGCACCGATTGGGTTATCAGCAGGTATGCGGGGACCATAATGACCGTGAGGTCGAAATTCTTCACCTTTACCGTGGTGAGTGAAATATCGATTACCGTACCGTCCACACCCTGCGCGGGCATGGTGATCCAGTCGCCGATACGAACCATGTCATTGCGCGCCAACTGTACGCCGGCCACCAATCCGGTGATGCTGTCTTTGAACACCAACATCAACACGGCAGAAGCCGCGCTCAAACCACCTATGAAAACCAAAGGCGACTTATCTACCAAGATGGAGATGGCGATGATGGCCGAACAGAAATATACACCGATACAGATAAATTGTATCAGCCCTTTCATCGCAATGGGCTGTTCCCGCAACTTCACCTTGTACAAATCGTAAAAGACCCAAAGGATGCCGGTAGCCACCCGCATGGCGAAGACCAATACGACAAGCGAGAAAAGTTTGTGCATAAAGGGAATCCATGCCGGCAGTTCTTCAAAGATATAAGGCACCATCTTGAGATAGAGCACGGATAACAGGAAGTAACAGAAATAATGAAGCAACTTGCGCCTGATAAAGATTTCCGGCCAAGTTTTGTGCCGTTTGCGCTTGATACCCATCAGAATCTTATGGAATACGAAACGCACAAACCAATAAATACCCCAAGCGGCCGCCACCAGTACGGCCACGATAAACAAAGCAGACAGCAAACGCACCAAGGTAGCGTTCCAACCGTTTGCCACCAACAAGTCGGCAATGGATTTTATCCAGACAAAAAGGGCGTGCAACATGAATTCTCAATTTAACGGGACAAAGTTAGCCAAGTGAATACAAAAGAAAAAGGAGCGCACCTCAACGGAACGCTCCTTTCTCGCTCGAAGGAATGTATTGACCTCTTACCCTCTTATGCTTCGGCAGGAGCTTCAGCGGCCGGTTCTTCCGCAACTGCGGCTTCTTCCGCCGCAGGTTCAGCGGCTTCAGCCTGAGCGGCCTGTTGGGCGGCCAATGCGGCGGCTTTCTTTTCGGCCACCTTGGCGGCGATGGATTCCCTTATTTTCTTCTCTTCTTCAAGACGGCTGGTACGGCCGGCTTCTTTCTTGGATTTGCTTTCATCGGCAATCTTCTGCAATTTGGATTCCTTGTCGGCGACCCAAGCCTGAAAGCGCTTTTCGGCTTCTTCCATAGAAAAAGCGCCTTTATCGACCCCTCTGAGCAGGTGATGCTTCAACATCGCCCCCTTGGTGGAGAGGAGAGAACGGGCAGTGTCGGTAGGTTGCGCCCCGTTTCTCATCCATTTAACGGCTTTATCCACATCCAATTCAATCTGGGCAGGATTTTGCATAGGGTTGTACGTGCCTATCTTCTCGATGAATTTCCCGTCTCGAGGTGCACGACCATCCGCTACTACAATGTGGTAGAAAGGCGCAGCCTTCTTACCGAATCTTTGCAGTCTGATTCTTACAGGCATGTTCTTGTTGTTTTATTGGTTAAAAGGACGGCAAAGATAATGCTTTCATTCGAGAAAAGAAAGCCCCCTTCCGCAGAAGCGTCCGGATATCACCCAATAGCCTCTTTCTCTCTCGAAAAACCCCTATCTTTGAATCCTGTTTTTATTATAAACGCCGATGAAACGAATCGCAATTGTTATTCTGATTTGTCTGTTGGGCTACGGCATACCAGCCGCACAACCCGTCAAAAACGTCATTCTAATGATTCCCGACGGTTGCAGCACCGAACTGCTCGCCTTGGGCCGATGGGTAAACAACGGCCTTCCGCTCGCGCTCGACAACCGCATCCGCGGTTTGGTAAAGACCTATTGTTCCGACAGCCCTATCGGCGATTCCGCACCTACAGGCAGCACCTACGCCACCGGACATCGGTCCCAAGACGGTTTTATAGCCACCTATCCATCCCGTTGCATGGATAGAAGCGGCAATCGCTTCCCTATCGACTCCTTGCAGGCGTTCACGCCCATGTTTACGCTTCTTGAAGCCGCCAAACTGCAAGGCAAAGCCACCGGCATGGCCGTTACCTGCTATTTTCCGCATGCCACACCGGCATCCTTCCTTGCGCATACGCCCGAACGCAACCAATACGCCCGCATCGCCAAGCAGATGGTGCATAACCCTTGCGACCTTTTGCTCGGCGGCGGCAGTCATTTTATCGACAGCGCAAACTTTCCCGCCCTGGAAGTATTGGAACGGAACGGTATTTTCTATTCCCGCCGTTTCTTAGAAGTGCAGCAAGCCGTTCAAAACGGTGGAAAAAAGATATGGGGATTGTTTTCTCCGCAGGAAATGGACTACGAGATAGACCGCAATCCCGTGGAACAGCCCGACTTGGAACAGATGACCCGCCTTGCGCTCGAAGTGCTCTCAAAAAACGAGAAAGGCTTCTTTCTGATGGTGGAAGGCAGCAAGATAGACTGGGGCGCACATAACAACGACCTTACCGCCACTGTTTTCGATTTTCTGGCCTTTGACCGCGCCGTAAACGCCGCCATGCAGTTTGCCGAACAAGACGGCCAGACGCTGGTAATTGTAGTGCCCGACCACCAGACCGGCGGTCTGAGCATCGGCAACCGCAGGCTCAATTCAGGCTACGCCGCCACAAGTGCAGAAGAATTGTTTGCATCTATCAAGGCTTGCAAGGCAAGCGCTGAAAAAACGGTTCGCCGCGTGGCGGTCAAAGAGACATCCGAGCCCGGTTCCATCGCTTCTTCCTTGCGTCAGGCCTTGAAAAAAGATTTCGGTATCGAACAAATAGCGGACAGCACCTTGAATCGTCTGGAACAGACCATTGTCGCGCACAAGGCCGGCCGCAGAAGCGTCCGCGCCTTGACCGAAGTCATCAACCGCCACTTCTACATGGGCTGGACCACCTACGGACATAACGGCGGCGATGTAATGCTAGCCATGTATCACCCGCAAGGCAAAGTTCTGACAGGCATTATCGATAACGAGGATATCGCACCTTTCATTTGCCGTGAAGCCGATTTGGGGAATCTGGATTCGCTTTCCGCACGGTATTTCCAACCTATCGAAAAAGTATTTCCCGATAAAGGCATCCGCACGGTATTCGCCTCAACGAATCCTGCCGAAACGGAAGACCCGCTGTTTGTGGAAATACAACTCACCAAACGAAAAACGCTGAAGATTTTCCCCAATACGGATTATGCGGAAGTCAACCGAAAGCCCATCACCCTGCCGGGTATCTGCATCTATAATGGAAAAGGAACCTATCTGCCCGCGCAAACATCCGCGACAATACGCTGAGACAGCCTATTTGAGGCGACGTACAGCGGCTTCCAGTCTCGGCGGAAGTTCTTTTTCAAGTGCGGTCTGATAATCTTGATAGGAGCAGGCCATATAACAATGGCGGCCATAGTGCTCTTTCTGTTCGTCCGTACAGGGAAGTTCCAACCACCAGCGGTCTGTCTGCTTGCATTTGTGAAAAGTGAGATCCTGATCAGTATCGTCGTTCTGTACGATAAAAGTCTTGAACTCCAGCCCCGAACCAGCCAAGGGATGATCATCGACGCGATGCACCATGCCGTCCATAAAGCACCATATCATCTCGGCTATCAGTTGGGCGGAGGTTCCAGCCATATCCAAAGCCGGATAGTATTCAAAGAAACCCAATACTGAAACACCTTTACTGATACCGGCATAGCGGGTCATCTGACAAGCCTGTTCTGCGGTAAAACCGGTAGGTCGCACCCAAGGATTGGCTGGACTGTCGCTCCTCTTTACCGCACTCATATCGAAACTTACACAATCCGCCTCCCTGATATAAGGCTCTGCTTCCTGTATATTTTCGCGTAATTTACCGAAACGGCAGGCATCGAAAAAGCAACGTCCCATCAACCGCACCGCCTCGTTATCCACCAGATAAGTCTGATAACCCAGATTGGAATAATTGAATAGATAATTGTCGGGTTCCACCACCATCCGCGCCATATAAGCATGATTGGTAACAGGTGTGTTCACCGGATCGAATTCCTGATCGATACCATCGGCCAGATTGAGCCTGGAATCAATCGAAAGGATATTGATCATACGGTGCAGACGGGCATAAGCCCGATAAGCGGCATAAGTAAGATCTTGTGTGCCGCCGATCAGCACCGTTACCGTATGTTGGGCAGTCATGCAGGCAATCACCTCGCTCAAGGCAAATAACGTATCCTCCAGATTCTTTCCGCATTTGAAATCGCCCAGATCCACTATCTTGCCGAAAGAAACACCCGCATAGAGATTGTAGAGTTCCCGCCTGATCTGCTCCGCACCGTTGCAACGTAAGGATTCTGCCGTTCCCTGTCCGATTCCGCCCCTGCTTTCCTCCATCCCTATAATCACCACATCCGCCCCCTCTACCGATGGAAAATGCTCCTCCACCGTGTATTTCTCAACCCGTTTTCCTAAACGTTCGGTATTGTCAAGGTAAAAAGCGCCCGCTTCCATATACGGGCAAGGTGTGAAATAGCGGCTCAAATCGATTTCTTTCATGATTCTTGAACTTTCTCATGCAAAAATACGGCAAGCCTGCATGCAAAAACAGATGCCTGAAAGCAATCCATTCACAATGTCAGGTTAATTTCGCGAGGTCTTTTTCCCGATACAAAAAAAAGTGCGGATCGCAACCGGCAATCCGCACACCATTCTCTAAACTAGAAACACCTATAGTTTTATCAGTTTCCCTTTCACCACCGTACCGCCTTCCAATTTAATCTCATAGAAATAACATCCCGCCAGAAGATCCGGAAGACGCAAAAGAACCTCCTGCTCTCCTGTTTCGGAGAATTTCCGATATAGGAGAGAGCGTCCCGAAACGCTAAAGAGACGGATACTTATCAACTTCTTATCTCCTGCCTTGATATGCAGATCTTCATTGGACGGCAAAGGATTGGGATACACCAACAAACGGGCAATCGGAACATCGACCGTTGTATCGGGAATCGTATCCCTCACTTGGATGGGCGCATCCACCGCTACCGTAAATATTTCGGTGTTCGTTACGATACGCCAGAAATCCTTACTCGTGCTGACAATATTGAAATCGGCATCGGTCCAGTTTTTCAATGTAACGCTGTCGTAAAGGTACACACCTATCCGTGCGGTATCGCCCCCGTAGTAAGATCCTCCGCCATAAGCCACTCCGCCACGTTCAGGATAAACCGAAGTAACGACATTGTAGCGTCTGGGAGTGAAAACGGCCACATACGTAACATCCGCTTCTTCCACCGTTGTCTTCAACACCGCTTCACCCGAAATTTCTTTTCCGTTCAATGTCCAAGCCTTGAATACATGCATCGCATCCGGTTTGGCCTCAAAAGAAACCGACGAACCATAATCGAACATGCCGCCATGGGTAACCGTCCCTGTTCCCAACGGAGAGACACTTGTTTCTATTCGGTATTTCAAAGGTTCGAACACAGCCTTGAAAACGCTGTTTTCGGTAGCCTGCCAACTCAACACCGGCAAGGCGGCCGCAAGACTGTCTATCTCTGTTTCTTCGCTTTCCCAACGCACAAAACGATAGCCTGGATCGGCAACGGCTTCCAGCAAGATAGAAGTTCCATATACAAGGCGCCCCCCACCCAACGCCATGCCGCCCTCACCGGCTTCCGCCATAACCAACAAAAGCGCAGGCGAGAACATTGCGTTTAAATCTATCGAATTCTGGGCGGTAAACGAATAAGGATTCCGGGCGCTTACCCGATTGCCGCTTTTATCGCACCACGCGTCAAACACGTACCTTTCCGACGGCTCCGCTACCAAAGTGACCAAACTGCCTTTTTCATATACTCCGCTACCGGAAACACATCCGCCCATATCGGCATAAACCGACACACGCACTGAATCTTCCGCAAAACACGCCGTCAGCAGCGTATCTTTTTCTACCGTGAACAGGTAGGAAAGATCGGTTGAAATCCAACCATCGGCAGTCTTCCAGCCCAAGAATACATAATCACCTACTTTATCCGCCTTTACGGTAACCTCATCGCCGTAACGATATATACCTCCCCCCTGCACGCTACCGAAAGCGGAAGGTTCGGCCTGTACCCTCACTTGATAGAGTTTCGGTTCAAATACGGCCTCGACATCCATATCGTCATCCACATCAAGTTCCAAAACAAGATTTGTGCCCAAAGTGATCCCTCCCTGACGGGAAGAATCAGTCTTGACCCAAGAAGAGAAACTGTAGTTGTCGGCAGGAATCGCCGCCAATAATACCTTGGATCGGTGCAAGACATCGGCATACCGCCCGGCATCCACCGTGTCTTCTTCCTGTACGATTCCTATCCGCGCAATGCCGGCACGTTGAATATTGGTGCTGAGATTGATTTTCCTATGCGCCGGTTTGAAACGGGCCTTGAAAGCGGTGTCTTGCCGAATGAATACCGAAAGGACGGAAGAATGGGAAACCACCCTGTCCGGATTGTTTTCCAGAACCCAACGGTCAAATTCATAGCCCTCCGTAGGAACAGCATTTACCGTTACCACACTGCCATAAGGAGGACGGTTGTTGTAGTCTTCCACATAGCCGTGCCGCACGTCTTCAGGCTCGGCCTTGAATTTTTTGGCAGCCGGAACGAAATCGGCATACACCACCGTGTCGCAAAGTATTTCTATCGTAAACTCGGCCGTACGCGAAATCCTTTTGCCCCACGCGTCGCGCCACTGCGAAAAAGCATAGTTGTCGTTGGGTATCGCCTTCAACGCCACCTTGCTTCCATACCCTACCGCACGGACAGTCTGATTCCATGCAACGCTGCCCCAATCGGTATTGGAGGAGAATACCTGCAACGAATACGGCGTGTTTTCGAAATAAACGGTAACATGCCTGTCTTTGTCCATGCGGAAACCGGCAAAATTTTCACGCAAAGTGTCGAACATACCGTCTTCCCTGTCGGCGAGTATATATTTTACCGCATAACCACCCGCAGGGCTGACCCGCAAGATGGCTTCCGAAAGATAGGAATAACTGCCCGTACCTTTCAATTGTCCGGCATCCTGCGGTTCCATATCGGCGCGGAGCGTAAACCTGCCCGGTGAAAAGAAGGCCGCCAGCCGTTTGTTCCCGAACACGGCAAAATCGTAGGCAGGGGCGGCCGACAGACAATGTTTTCTCAAGGTATCGTCCGCATCGTACCAGCCCGTAAACACATAACCATATACCGGTTCCGCCTCCAAACGCGCATCCTTTCCATATTGGTAACGCCCCTCTCCACGTACGACGCCATGTTCTTTTCCCCCCCAGATTTCCACCTCCACCTGCAAGGTATCGGTCTTGAAGAAAGCCTGTACAGAGGTATCGCCAAGCGACTGCAACTGCAGACGGGGAGATTTTTCCGCCATGATATTTCCCTTGGCGTCTTCCCAATGATCGAAATCGTACCCCTTGGCAGGCTTCGCCTCCAACTCCATCCACAACTCATGGCGATAGTTGCCTTGGTTGAGCACTTCGCCGCAAGAGGCCTGCGGATGGACCGAGGCCGATACATGATGCGAATTGGGATTGAAATAGGCCACAAGGCTGTATTCTCCCCTCACCACATATATTTCTTCGCTCTTGCGCGAATAGAGGGAATCCCTGATCTTTCCATCCTTGGTATAAACCGTGCGCCATTGGGTAAAAGCATATCCTTCCTTAACCGGTTCCGCCACCAAACGGAGCGTATCGCCATAATGGACCTCCTGCGTGTGCATCGTGCCGAAATCTCCGTCATCGATACGCACTTTCCCTATCGGGGAGGCCCCTTCGGTCATCAAGGTAAACGTATAGCGCAAGGGGGCGAAACGGGCATAGACCATCGTATCCGCCTTAACCTGCAAGTGCAGGCGATTGTCTTTCGTACAAGGCGTATGCCCGGCATCTTCCCATTGCACGAAACGGTATCCGTAGGCAGGTTCCGCCTCCAGCAGGGCATACGAACCGGGAGCATACAGGCCTTCGCCGTTCACTTTACCTGCCTGGGACGGAATACAGACCGCATGCACTTCCTTGCGGCGTTCACTGAACACGGCAACCCGATCCACATCCTGCAATACTTCCATTTTCCATGGATTTTCTTCCGAAACCTTATCTATATTCAAACCGCGTCTTACCCCCCAGTAGATAAACTCATAACCGGCTTTGGCTTCCGCCTGCAAAACAGCGGTATCGAAATGGGCATATACCCCTTCCCCACTCACCGTTCCATAGCCTTCCGGTTCAACCGAAAGCATTACATTGTGCCGTTTCAACGCAAACAAAGCCTTATACTTCCGATCCCTGCCTTCCTCGATGGGAAACATGAATGGGTTCTTGCGAACAGTATCCGACAAGCCGTGGTCGATCCTTACCCACGCCACGAAATCATAGTGGTCAAGAGGCTTGGCACGAAGCGTTACCTGCGTTCTGAACGGATACACACCCGCGCCTTCCAACGTACCCGCACCTGCCGGCACAGCCTCCAATATGATATTGTATTCTTCAATGGCGAAATATGCCGTATAAGCCAGATCTTCTGTCAAACGACCTTCTTCCAAAACCGTAAACGGGTTGTCTTCGTATTCCCGACCGTCCTTATCCGATTTCCAATAGAGAAACTCATATCCTCTGTTGGGCTCGGCCTGCAGGATGATGGTGGTATTGTCGCGGGCTGCGGAATAACGGCCTCCCCCGGAAAGGATCCCGGCATCCACGATATTGGAAGTAACGGAAACCGTATGATATTCCTGCTCGAACACCGCCGAAAGCCTACGGTCTTTCTGCGCCGTAAAGGTATAGACAGGATCCTTGCTCACCGTGTCCCGACCTTCCATCCACGCCACGAAATCACAATACGGCAACGGGGTTGCGATTACCCTCACCGCACTGCCGGCCTCATACTGACCGCTTCCGCTCACACTACCTAAATCGGGTTGCGCCGTAGTGGCCGTGATGTTGATTTTTCCGCGTTCAAATTTGGCGGTGATCCGCATATCCCGCAGGATATTGAATTGATATCGGTCGCTCTTAGACAGCAAAACTCCATCCGAATAATAACCGGAAAACGCATAACCTTCATCGGGGGAAGCCTCCAGGGTAACCCTTGCGTTATGCTCAAAGACATATTTTCCCGACAGGGTACTGGCCGTTCCGTTCCCTTCAGTATTCAGTTCCAACCGGTATGTGTTGATGACAAAAATGGCACTTAACTTTCTATCGCGGTTCACCATAAAACGATACGTGGCTCCCGCACCCGCTACCGTTTCTCCGTTTTCTTCCCAATGGTCGAAATGATACCCTGTAAAAGGCACGGCCGTCAGCACCGCCTCAGCCCCTTCCTGATAGGCACCGCCCCCCGTAACCGTTCCGTAATCGGGATTATCGCTTTCGGCATCGATGGTATATCCACGCATCAACACGATATCTTCGGTGCAGGGAGAACTCAATACGTTGCGGTCTATACCGCGCAGACGCACTTTATAATGTTCTCCCAGCGGCGTGGAAGCGGGAATGCTCGCCGTCAGCACACCGCTTTCCTCGGTTTCCATGCTGCCGATAACCACCGGATTGGCAAAACTGCCATCGGCATCCGAAAGTTCCGCCACCACGCGGCTTTTCTGCGCCGGATTGGAATTGAGCGCGAGCGTTCCCTTGACCGTAAACGGAATACTGACGGTAGGCGCTCCGTTACGCATATTGAAACTGGTGACGGGGAGTTTGTTAAGGGAAACCGTAGGGTTATATACAAACAGGATATCATCTACCCAAAGCTGCGCCTGCCCACCACCGGGGGTTTTATTGGTGGTGATGGATACCAGAATATAACGGGAATCCCGGCTGCCGCAACCGCTACGGTCAAAAGGGGCACTGTACCGGACCCAACCCCCATTGCCTTTTACCGGCCGCACCGTAGCGATCGCCACAGCCTGATTCATGTCCGTTCCCGGATCAACCGTGGCATTGTCATTATGGACGATGGCCCGTATCTGCCCCTGGTCAGACACACTGTTCGGCGCGTATTTCGCCCAGATCACCATCGAATCGGGCACTACCGTGAACGGGAAATAGAAGCCCTCCGCACCGCGGTCGGTAAAACTATGGTTGCTGGGATCGGTGGCGGTGGTGCTTCCCATATTGAGACGTCCCGTGGTAATGGTTCCATTGGCGTTTATACCGAGCACCTGCGTGGAGAAGATCCGCACGCTATACGTTCCCGCCGTACCGGGGCGCACATCGGAAACCCGTTCCAGACGGCGGTCCTGTCCTGCCGAAGTTATCCCGCTGGTCTTGGCGGTCATGAACGAGTTCCAGCCCACCGGTTCCACGCTCTTCTCGCCCAGATTGTCGTAGTCTTCGAAACCCCGGTTAAGCAACTGCTGGGTTCCGTTTACCGACTGCGCCGAAACTTCCGGCATCACGAAAAACAGACCAAGAACCGATAAAAACAGTCCGGGTAACTTGCCAAAAGATATATGGGTTTTCATTATTCTCTCTCCTATTGTTTGATGATTTCCCTGGTTCTGGCATCGAGTTTCATCGGGTGCGAAACCGTAAAGATGTCTTCAATTTGAACCGATACCGGGGTATCGCCCCCTTCTTCGAACCAACCTATGAATTCGTATCCTTCCCGAACCGTAACTTTCAACTTGGTACTTTCCCCTTTGTAAAAGGAACCCGAACCGCTTATCTCGCTCAATCCTTCGGGGGTGGAACTGCGCAAGATCACGTAATAGACATCGGGCATGAAATGCGCCACCGTCCAGAAAGCCTCTTCCCTTGCCACTTCCATCTGGGAATTTGTGCCGATGATACTATCCCCCACACTCCAGTATGCGAAGTGGAAACTTTCTTTCGGATATGCCTGCAAGGTAACCGTGGCCGAGGTTTCCGATTCTTCCCGAACCGAAATCTCTCCGCCTTCCTCCCTGTTTAGGACAGATACGACCGGAAGGATATCTCTTTCAAAAACGGCCGTCAACGCCAGATCCAAAACGGCCACCACTACCAGCGTATCCTTTTCGGAAAACAGATTGCTGCCGTGATACCACCCCCTAAGACGATAGCCATCCGCCGGTGTTGCGGTCAACAAGACCTTTTCTCCGTAACGGTATTCGCCTGTCCCGGCCGATTCGCCCTCACCCTCGGATTGCAAGTCTATCCGGAAAAGCGCCGGTTGCCATTCGGCATACAGAACCGTATCATGGATAAGCGGCAGCACAAAATCGGATTCCCGAGAAACCGTTTCTCCCGCTTCGTTTTTCCATGCCACAAAACGGTATCCTGCCGGAACCCCGCCCGTCCAGATATTGACTCTGCTGTCGTTGACATATCCGCCGGATCCGAAAACGGCCACATCGTCAAGCCGTGAAACCAAACGCACCTGAAATGTATCGGGTTCAAAAACAGCCTCTATATCGCGGTTTTGCCGCATGAAAAGTGAAATTTCCGGCGCATTGCCAATTTCCATGTCATATTCTTTCCATGCCACGAAATGATATCCCCCCACTGCTTCCGCCGTCAATTCCGCCTTACCGCCATGCCTATAAGAGCCTGCACCTTCCACACGGCCCTTGCCGTTCACTTCCACCTGCAAAAGACGACTTGCCGGTTTAAAGAACGCCACCAAAGAATCATTTCCTTCCACCCTATGGTTCATCCTCGCCTGACACGAAACCGTATCGTTTCCATCGGGATAATGGCTCCAATAGGCAAATTCCACACTGTCGTTCCATGCAAAGGCTTCCAAAAGCACGGTGGAACCATAAGGATATACGCCCTCTCCGTTAACGTCTCCTTGTTTCCGGTTGCCGGAGACCGGTCGAATCCAATATTCTTCAGGACGGAACAACGCCTGTATTTCCATCGCCGAATCCACCCGCAAGGAATACGCGCTATCGTAAGAAAGCACTTCTTCGCCCGCCATATATGCGTAAAAACGGTAATGCGGATTCGCCCCGGCCCGCAAGGAAATGAAAGAGGAATATTTGTATTCTCCCCCGCCTTGTATCTGTCCGGCCTCTGCCGGTTCCACAGAAAGCGAGACAGGATATATCACCGTATCGAAAACCGCCGTAACCGAGCTTCCTCCTTGCGGCACAAAAACATGGTTTTCGTCTTTCCATTCTTCTTCCAATCCCGATGGATCCACACGCATCCACTTGGCAAACCTCATACCTTTGGCAGGTTCGGCTTGAAGCCGGATACTGTCTTCGTACAACACATTTACCTCTCCTTGCATCTGACCGCCGTTGTATCGTATCAAACCGGCGTTTTCCGGTTCCACCGAAAGATTGGTAAGAACGGGCAAGGGGTTGAAATAAGCGGTAACATGAAGGGGTTCGGTTACCGTAAACGTCCATGTATGCTGCAAACTCAACAGTTCTCCTTCTTGATTGTACCAACCGGCAAAATGATAATGCAGGTCGTGGGTGATACTCAAAGTGCAGGTAGAAAGATATTTGTAAGTGCCGCTACCCATCACATCTCCCCTGAGCGGGTTTTGAGGCTCTCCTGTAATCTGGAATTCCAAAGAATCGAAAACCGCCACGATGCAAGTATCGGCCTTGGTGGAAAAGGTTAACCGGGCATCGCTTCCGATAGGTTCTCCCTCCATGTCTTCCCAATGCGAAAACCTGTAGCCATAGGCTGGCTGCGCCGAAGCGGAGGCAGAAACATCATAAAACACATCACCGCAACGCACACGTCCCGCATCATCGGGCTTGATGCAGAAAGTCGTTTCCAACTTGGCGGGCCGCATAAGGGCGGTAAGCGCCTCCGGTCCGGAAACATCATGCAGATAAGGATTCTTCCAGCTTACCGTATCGCCCGCCTTGTTGAGCCAGCACGCCACTTCGTAACCTTGAGCGGCATACGCATAGACATTGGCGTTATAGGCATACTGGTATTCACCCTCCCCGTACAGGGAATCCACTTTGGCGGGGTCGTCGGCCTTCACTTCGATCCAATATCGGTTTTCCATGAACCGGGCGGTAAAATAACGGTCGGAAGTAAGCTTGATTGAAAATTCCGATGCCGCTTCAAATAACGTATCCGCTTCGTACCACCCTAAGAAGATATAACCATCTGAGGTGTCCACGCTTACGGTTACCGATGTATCGGAGGAATACCGTCCGCTTCCATGCAAAACACCCGCTTCCAGAGGCTTGACGAAAAGGCTCAGCTCATAACGGACAGGCACGAAACGCGCAGTCAATACCGTGTCGCGGTCTGCCGAGAACCCCTCTTGCGGATAAGTGCTGCACCTCCTGCCGTCCTTATCATACCACCCCTCAAATTCATAACCGCTGTGCGGCACAGCCCGAACCTGTACATAATCCATATAATCTACCTGCCGTTCCTTCAAATCGTCCGCCATATCGCCCACCCATACATTTCCTTCCTTATCGGCCAACAACGTCACCTGAAACGTAATGGGCGAAAACAAGGCGTTCAGCACCGTATCGCCCTCTATCCGGGATATCCTTACCGTATCCTGTCTTATTGTATCGCCCTGCGGAGTTTTCCATCCGTCAAAACGGTAGCCTTCAAAAACTTCCGCCCTGATTTCTACCGGCGAATGCCACTCGTACAGGCCTGCGCCATGAGTCACTCCATAGGAAGGATTCGTTTCTTCAATCACCACATGGGCGCGGCTGTGGCTGAAAACAGCCAGCACATGACAGGAATCTTCAACCCGCAATCTGTAGGAAGATGACGTTCCAAGCGTATCGCCGTCTATCACCCAGTAACGGAGTTCCGCACCGGAAACAGGAAGCGCATTCAGTATAAGCACATTGCCATAAGCACAAAGATGGCTTGGCATATCCACGCTTCCCAACTGCGCATCGTTGGATTCGATATTGACGGCATATTCGTTGGGGGCGCAAACCGCCGTAACAACACTGTCATACAGGATCCTTAACAAAAGGGTGTCCGCCGTTCCCAAAACAGCCGATCCGCTTTGCCATTTTTCAAAGTGGTAGCCTTTATCAGGCGTGGCACGCAGCACCACGCTCTTGCCGTACATATACGTTCCCGTGCCTTCCGCAACACCGTTCTGCGCCAAAACCTCAAGGGTATAGGTAAGTGTATCGAAAACGGCCTTGAACGCATAGTCGGCATCCAGATGCGTGTTCTTTGTGAGATTGTAGGGATTTTCTTCGATAATACCGCTTGAAAGCCCGTTTCTGGTTACTTCCCAATGCCGAAATTCGATACCTCGTTCCGGCACAGCCCGTAACGTGATATTGGTAAGGTCGAAAGCGCTGTATGCGCTGTCCGCCTTGCGTTGGGAACATTGTAACGCATACCCGTCCAGTGGATCACTCACGCTCAGGTTCACATGATAAAAAGTTTCTTCAAAAACGGCACGATACGAACCAGCCTTACTGATATTCTCTATCCGCAAAACAGGTGCCGTTTCCACCACATCGCCGGCCATATTCTCCCAATGCAAAAAACGACTGTACGCCACCGGCTCCTTGGGGCTTGCCGTTGCCGTTACGGTGCTGAAATGTTTGTAGGTACCGCTTCCGCTCACCGTTCCAAGCTTGGCATGCGGATAAACCGAGAACTCGTATTCGTAGGGAATGCTGTCGGTAAGGACCTCCACGGTTCCGCCCCGCGCCACCGCATAATCATACGAAGGTTTCGACAAGCCGCTCCATGTTCTGCTCCCTAAACGGAAACCTTTAAAGACGTAGCCCGCGTCGATATCGGCGCGGAATTTCGCCGTATCTCCGTTCAAGAGCGTTATTTCCGTAAGATTGTTGTTGGCGAAATAGGCGGTGGCGCCCACCGGTGGTGCAAAACGGAGAGTAAAGGTGGTATCGAAGATAGCGGTCAGGTTGCGGTCTTGGGTGATGTTGAACGAATATTCCGCCCCTGCGCCCTCCACGGTTTTTCCCCCTTCTTCCCAATACAGGAAGCGGCAATCCGCATTGTTCACCGTGGCGATGGCGGTCTGCAGGCTACCGGCCCTGCAAAGCTGCCGGCTCACCGCGTTGGTGGTGCCGTATTCCTGCGCCTGATTGATGGTGAGATACCACTGTTTATAGATATTCAGCTCTATGATATTGCTTTGCAGCGGATAGTTGGAAGCCTCTATCCGAATCTTGTATTTGTCGGAATCGACCGTATTGGCGGGCAAGGTAATCTTGATATGCCCTTGATGCTTGATATTGTCGCCTCCGTTCACCTTCTCGGAGGCCAGCAGTTTCTTGTTGTCGAAGTTTCCGTTCTCGTCCGAGATATACACGCGCAGTTCGTTCTGAGCGTTAGGGTTCAGGGGGGCTTGCGTTCCCGAATAGAATGTGTAGGGAACGTTCAGGGTAATGGCTTGGCTGCCGTGATGCGCCACCTGCAGAGGGCTTACGGTATCGATGGTCAGAACGGGATTGTAGATCAGCAGCACATCGTCCACCCAAAGTTCGTCGCCCTCCTTCACTTCGCGGAAGTTGTTGCCCGCCGTAAAACTCATCAACAGATAGGCGGGATTGTCCTGACTTTGATAAGCAATAGGCAGACTGATACGCCGCCAGTCGGTATTCGTGATCTTGCAATTGGCCGAACCGATGACCGTGGCGTTACTTCCTGCCGTGCCATTGGGATTGCGGTCTTCCAACTTGGCATTGTTGTGCAGATACATCGTAAAGTCGGCCGGATGTCCACCGTTAGCCCCTTTCTTGACCCAAAAGACCACCGAGTCGGGGCGTCCGGTAAATGCCCAACGCTTGGAGCCGTCTCCGGTATTCGTATAGATGCAGGACTTGGAGTTTTCTTTCGAATCGTAATAATAAAGCGTACCCGTCGTCAAGGTTCCCATCATTTCTTTCGAGGTGGCACCAAACGGAACCTTATAATGATACCAACTGGATTGGGTTACACGGATATAGGCCGAATAGATGCCTTGACTGTTGGGGCGGACATCATTCGAAGACCATACCGACTGCGTATATTTAAACTGACTTGCAGCATTTCCCGCCTCGAAACACGAACTCGAGTTCCAGCCCCAAGGTTCGGGATTATCCCATACCTCAAAATCGAAATTGGGGGCTTGCGGCGTATTGTAGAAGGTATTGGTCTGTGCCTGAATCCGGGATACATAAAAAAAGCTTCCCGACACGCACAACATCAAAAACAAAAGAGGATTGAACGTTTTTTTCATGTAGTTTTGTTTTTGTTGACAGGGCAATGGCCGCCCAAGGACCATCACCATAATACATCAACTACACAACAAATTTAAAACGCTTCTGTTCCCTATTTTTCACCTTATCCGCTGAACTTCATCACAAGGCTTATCCCGCTCTCCTAGAAAACAATATAATTACTTACACATCAATTGATTACAGAAATAAGGAAACTCAAAAACATATTCACTGAAAATTACCGAAATTTCATCGGGAAACCGGTTTATCAAATTGGTTTTCAAATAAAGTGTCCACATCGACCTCACCATTTTCCAACTCCATTACCTTGATATTTTCGAAACATCGTACAAACGCACCGCAACAACGCTTGATGGATGCTAAAAAAAAATCCGCCTCCGAAAATTCGGAGACGGATCAATCGGGTGGAAGGTGCCATGTTCTTCTCCACCTAAGCCGGAATTCTTGCTTAGCGTCGCACCGCTTTCAACGTTGCCGAACCTTCCCTGTTCGACAAGCGGATATAATAAATACCCGGAGCAAAATGGGACAGATCAACCGTATAAGCACCGGCGGTAGCCAGGTTTTGCCGCATCACCATCTGGCCGGCAACCGAAATCACTTCCATTCTGCAAGCGGCCTTTACATTCAAGTTGAAAACACCGTTGAAAGAAGGATTGGGATAGAGGTTGGAAGATGCCAATACCGGATTTTCACACACAGAAGTATTACCATATACAAATTCCACATCATCCACCCACAGCGTACTGCCGACCTGTCCCTTGCAGTTGAACAAGTCGTCGAAATCATAACCGGCACTGGAAACAAAGAGCACGGTAATCGAATCGGGTGTCATATCGGAATTATAGTTGATGGGCAATTCAAATTCCGTCCAATCCTCCATTTTTTCCTTGAAGATGTGTTCAACACGCGCTATTTTCTGACGCTTGCCCGCCGCTTCGTTGTATTTATAGACTTCCACAAAAATGCTCGCGCTGTCACCGTTCACGGGAAGATATTTCATATAACCCTTAAGCGCGGTGGGACGGCTGGGAAAGGGGCGTCCGAAAATGGCACTCTGTTCCTGAATCAATACCTCCAACGTTCCCACAACGCCCGGCAAGAAAATATGCTTTGCCTCTACACCGAAAGTCATTTCATTGGATACCATCTTGGGGGCGAAATCATCGTCCGCACCCGAACGTCCCTTATCTTTGAACATTGTTACCGGGCCCGTGAAACTTTCTGGAGGAAGCCCCGAAATCATATTCAAACTTGCCCAAAATGGATTGGCCAATTCATCGTAAGTGCCACCTGCATCGGTGGTTCCCGTTTTCCACTTTTCAAAATGCCCGTCGGGGATAGGATAATTCTGAGCCGAAACAGCGTTAAATAAAAACGGCAAGGCCCATAATACAAAAAGTTTCTTTTTCATGATTCTTAGTTTATAAAATTACATTTACAATTTCGCCACATCGGCGGGTTTGCGTTTAAACCACGTTATCGGATTGATGTCTTGAAAGCGATACACTACCTGCACATTGAAACTCAGCGGAGCCTCGATATACAACGGACGCAAGGAATATTCAGCGTTGAGGGCATTATTCACCACCACCGAAACGGTAAAACGGTTGATGTCCACACTCGCCCGCAAATCCAATACAATCGACCCCCAACTATGCTTACGCATGAATTCGCCTATGCCATAGAAAGGCAGTTCCAAACCGTTTCTGTACAAATCATCCAAATAGTCCCTATGTCCGGGCTCGTTTCGGTCCATTTCCATAAACACCCCGTCCACATTCTTCATCGCGCTCATATATTGCACCCCTACTCCCACGCTCCAGATTTTCCAGAACCTGAAGTCCACATCCAGTTTGGCCATATGCTGAATGCGGTATTTCAGTATATTGCCCTCGGTGTTCGACGAAGAATTACTGTACTTGTAGTCTTTGGTGGAGGTGGAATGATATATCTTTTCCGGTTCACGACATACAGGCAAAGAATAGGTGTAGTTGGCCGCCAAGTTTATCTGAAAGTTGCGGACGATGTCGAATTCTGTCATCAGACTCGCCTCCACCCCGCTGATGGTAGCCAGCCCCGTATTGAAAAACTCAAAACCGAAACGCCGGTATATCAACTCGCTTTCATCGGGATTCCACGGTCCCATAAAGAACTCGATGTAATTCCAATAGTATTGGTGAAAGCCCGCCACATCCAAAAAGCCTTTCATCACCTTGCCGAACTTGAACAGCTGACGATAACCCAGATCAAAATTCAGACTTTTCTCCGACTTCAAGTCGGGATTGGGATAGAAGCCATACATCCCCACACGGGTGGTGATGAACTTCTCGCCGATGGTAGCCGCCCGATAGCCCTGCCCTACGGAGAAGCGGAAGATGCTTCCCGACTGGGGAATCTCATAGTTGAATCCCAACTGGAACACAGGGGCGGATTCATGCCAATCGTCCACAAAACAGAATTCATAACGCCCGCCCAGTTCCAGACGCAGGTTCTGTTCTTTCAGAAAAGGTTTTTCCAATTTGAAGAACACCGCCAGATTATCGGCGGTATGCACCCCCTTGGAACCTATGGCCAAAGCGTTGCCCGAAAAAACCTCTCCGCTCGAATAGGTGTAGGAATTGGTGATACCGGCGGTAAGCGCCAGATCGGCGGCCTTGGCAAAGGTCTTGCGGTAGCGGTAGGTATTATATACCGATTGGGAAGCCGCATCCTGCCCCGTGATATTGAGCACGTTGTTGCGCGAGAACATATAGCGGTTGTCCAACTCGTGAACACCTCCCTTAGGCGATACATATTTGAGGTGCGGGTCTATCAAAAAGACGATATCGGAAAATTCGCTCAACGTAGTCGCCCACTTGCCGTTGTCCACATTTCCGAAAGGACGGTATTTCCCGTCAAACGCATTCGCCCAGAAGTTATACATAAAGTTGTGCGAATAGAGGAAATTTCCGTTGAGCGCCACCGTCCAGTTGTCGTTGATATGAAACTGATTGGAAAGCCCCGCCCGCACCCGCTGTTCAGCCGGTTGCACCCGGTTTCTGGAACTTTTATAGCGTTGTTCCGCCTCTTCGTATTCTTTCCTATACTTTTCGTAACCCGCTTTATATTGCATATACTCGTAATCCTCTTTTGCGTCTTTCAGATATTCCTGCGAGTATTTTATGTTGGGATCCGGCATCCGCTTGTAACGGAAATTATCTTCGGTGCGTACCTCACCGTCAAGTCTGTAGCCAAAATCGTGGGCATAGTCCAGATTGGCGCCGAAGTCCCACCATTTCGCCATACGGCGCGAGTGCGTGATACTCATGCCGTATTTCATGGGTAGACCAGTATTCCACGACTCATCTTTAACCTCCTGTGTAGAATAGCGGTCTATAAAGTCAGGAGGCGTTGCACCTCCGTTCTCGTCATACTTATGCGTAACCGTCATGGGGATACTGTTCGGTTTTGCATAGGCACCCCAATAAAGCTTGATCGAACTTACCGGTTCGGCAGAAGCGAATTTGGTATGAACATTTATCGCGCCGTTGATGGCTGCCGAACCATACAATACCGAAGCCGCGCCCTTGAGTACGTCAATCTGCTCCACATCGTCCATCGAAATCAGATTCCATGTGGGACGTCCGGCATCGGCACGCAACATGGGCATATTGTCGAGCAGAAGCATCACACGGCTCCCCATACCCGAACTGAATCCGCTTCCGCCGCGCATCTGCGGCTCATTATCTACAATGGCCAGACCCGCCACGTTTTTCAAGGCTTTGTCCAAGGTGGTTACATTATTTTGCGCAATGCTTTCCAATCCCACCACTTCCATGGTCTGAATGGAAGTCTTGCTGTCGCGCTTCAGGCGGGTTCCCTGCACCTGCACCGCATTCAAGGCCTTGGCATAGGTTTCCATGCCCACATTGAGCACCTTTACCTCATCCTTCCTATCAAAATGAACCTTGATGATCTTTTCTTTATACCCAAGATACATGAACTGTAACTCCACATCGGCCTTGTTCACGCTCAACACATAGTTACCGTCCATATCCGCCACCGCCCCCATACCGTTGGCATCCACCACCGCAACCTGCGCCTGCGGCAAGGTTAACTTGTCGGCCGCATCGTAGATCTGTCCTTTCACCACATAATAACTCTGCGCTTCCAGCATAAAGGGGAGCAAGACCAATATACAAAGGAAAAAATTCCGGGAGGTATTATGTAAAACGCGCTGTCGCGTCCTATATTGTAATCGTTCCGTCATGCAATACGCTTCATAGTTCGTGCGAAAGTAGAATAAATGCAAGGAGCAAGCCCATACCAACTGCCGAAACCGCTAACAGCGCATTGTTAATTATAACACAAAAAGCAGTGCAACAGTAAATTACAATCATTTACCGTAGACACTGCTTTTTAACCGAAAAATTCGGCACAAAAGAGGCTTTACCTAAAATCAATAGGTTAATGTTCCATGTTCCCCATCAATGGTCAACATACTCTTGGAACTGTTTTCGCAATAGCCTATCACCTTGGCCTCCAAGTCGAAATAACGGGCTATCTTGATAACATCGGCCGCGATATTTTCCTTCACATACAGCTCCATACGATGTCCCATATTGAAAATCTGGTACATTTCCTGCCACGAGGTACCGTTTTCGGCCTGTATCATCGAAAAGACGGGAGGTGTGGCGAACAGACTGTTCTTTACCACATGCAGATTCTTCACAAAATTCATCACCTTGGTCTGCCCGCCGCCCGTGCAATGCACAATGCCGTGGATACTGGGTTGATAGTTTTCCAAGATAGCCTGCACCACCGGCGCGTATGTACGGGTGGGAGAAAGCAATATCTGCCCTACGGTCATATTTTCAATTCCGGCATCATCGGTAAGCGACTTGCCACCACAATACACCAGATTTTCAGGAACGGCATTGTCGTAAGATTCAGGATATTTGGCCGCGTATTCATGTTTGAGCACATCGTGACGGGCACTGGTAAGGCCGTTGCTACCGATACCGCTGTTGTAAACATCTTCGTAAGCGGTCTTGCCGAAAGAGGCCAACCCGATAATCACGTCTCCTGCCTGAATTCGGTCGCAAGAAACCACTTCACTTTTTTTCATGCGCGCACTTACCGTGGAATCGACCACAATCGTACGGACGCTATCGCCCATATCGGCCGTTTCACCGCCTGCATACGTTATATTGATATGTTCCTTGGCCATTCTGTCGATAAATTCCTGCGTTCCTTCCACAATTTCTTTCAATACCTCGCCGGGAATCAAGAATTTGTTGCGGGCTATGGTGGATGAAAGCACCAGATTGCGCGTGGCCCCCACACAAAGCAAGTCATCGGTGTTCATCACCACCGCGTCCTGCGCGATGCCGCGCCATACCGAAAGATCACCGGTTTCTTTCCAATAAAGATAAGCCAATACGGCTTTGGTTCCGGCTCCGTCCGCATGCATGACGTTGCAATAAGAAGGTCCGAACACACTCTTTCGGTTATCCCCCATCACATCCGGAATGATCTTGCAGAAAGAATTGCCAAAAATCCCCTTGTCGAGACCGCTTACGGCATTCTTGACTTCAGTCTTGGCGGCGGAGACTCCGCGCTGCTCGTACTTTGTATTTGCTTCCATATCCCTGATTTTTTTTAGTCTTTTACTCTTGTATAATAATTTGGTTGGTTTCCTTGTCTATCTCATATCCCCCTATCTTTCCAAAAGAGATTTTATCGAGAATAATATCGGCCGGCAGTTCCTCCACCGTAGTCATTTCGATGCGTTGAAGAAAATACTTTCCTGTCCGCAATTCCTTAATCTGCAAGCGTTGGTTAGGCAACACCTCTCCTTCGGCATTAAATGCCTTTTCTTTGTTTTTAAAACTATTCTTACCTAAATTTCCCACTTGCAACAAACGCATAGCCGCATCTATCGACATGGCGCAGGTCTTGGCCTTCTCGTCCACCACCGCCCGCATTCCGATACCGTTCACAATCACCCTTATCTCCGGTTTTCCATCGGGATTGGGCGTAAAGGGTATTTTATTGGCATTTGCCAAATCCGCCATCGCCACCAATGAACTCAGGCTACGGTTACCTGAAGGGATGAAATCCTCACGCAGCACACTGAATTCGGTACGACGGTTCAACTGATGCGCCGCCTCCTGTTTATCCTTATCCTGCAACGCACTGATATAAGCATCGGTAAGTACCGCACCCGAATCGAACACATACGGAACCCCTTTATACCATGATGTGGTGGCATGATTGATCCTGCGCGGCTCATGAGAGCCATACCCCTTTGCCAACAAACGCTCGCCATCGATACCGCGCAAGATAAGGTATTCCACTACCGATTGCGCACGGTATTGCGACAAGGAATCGTTGGTCATCGCTATCGGCCGGGAATCGGTATGCGAAGCCAACTCGATAACCAGACGGGGATTCTTTTCCAACAAGACAATCAAATCCATCAACGAATCCTGATACTGCTCCTTCAAATCCCACTTGCCCAAATCGTATAGTATTTCGGGCAACACAACCGGTCCGCGCGGCACAGGCGTCAACACGAAATCATGCTCAAAATCCTTGCTCGCCACCAATCCCACGGTAGTTTCCGTTCCTTCCGCACCCAGATAGTTCTTTTTTTCGGCGATAATCTTATAGGTAGTGTTTTCATTCACCTGACCCGTATTGAAGATATAATACCCTTTGGCATCGGTGGTGGTGCTTATCAACATGCCGTCGCTGCCTGCCAGGGAAACCTCCACCCCTGCGACAGGCTGCAGGGTGGATTCGCTGGTAATGGTTCCCGAAATGGTAAAGAGGATATCGGGCAGATAGAAAGAATAAATATCGTCGCTACCACGGCCACCGCCCCTGTTGGAGCTGAAAAGTCCCTTATTCTGCCCCGGAATGAAGCAGATACCGAAATCATCGGCATTGGTATTGATCGGATAACCGAGGTTCTCTATATCCGTAAAACGCCCTTCACGCAAAACGGCGCGGAAAATGTCATAGCCACCCAAAGAATTATGCCCTGTAGAGGCGAAGTAAAACAATGTATCGTTGCGCAAATAAGGATAGGCCTCCTTGTATTCGGTGTTGACAAGGCGACCGCCATGCCTTTCTTCCCTCCGTGCGTTTATTTCCGCTTCACTATCGGTCATTTCCCAATTCATGTTGACCGGTTCCCCGAAGGTATTGCCATTGCCCACCGCATACCAGATATCCAAATCTCCGTAACCGCCCGCCCGGTTGGAGGCAAAATAAAGCCGCGAACCGTCTTCGGTGATAAACGGATGTACAAAATCGGAAACAGAATCGTCGCCTATAACCACTTCCACCGGATCGCTCCATGCCGTTCCGTCGAAAGTGGAGGTTTTGATGATACACCTGTTCCGTTTCTTGTTTTCGCTTCCGCAAAAAGTGTAGTACATCGTGTTCCCGTCATTGCAGAACGAAGCGTCGCTCTCGTTTGAAGAAGTGCTGGTTTTGCCGTTCCGATCCAATTTTTCGGGTTGACTCCATGTCCCTTTCGCATCCTGCTTGGCCACAAAGATATCTGAAAAACGCTGTCCTGTCCATGCATCGGTTTTCTTTCCCGTAACACCTTCACGCGTGGATGAAAACGCCACGACAGAGCCTTCGGAATCATAAAAACGCGGTGTCCAATCGCCCGAATTGGTATTGAGTTTACGAATGTTCTCCACTTCGTAACGCGAAGCCTCTGTGGCTGACTTGCGGGCCATGATACTGGCGCGCAATCCCTGTATGCCCGCACTATCGTCGGGAATATAGTCCAGATAGTTTTCAAAACTGGAAATGGCGGCATCGAAGTCCCCTTCGCTCAATTGCAATGCACCCAGATAAAAGAACGATTTCGGTTCCACTTTGTGATAGCCGGCGCGAATACAACGCTGATACTGACGGGCAGCCAACTTTGTCTGACCGCTGTAACGGTAAGATTCGGCTATCTGGTAGAGTATCCTGTTCTTGAAATCCGGATCGGCTTGCCTACTGCGACGGCTCATCTTTGTAAAGGCTTTCTGATATTGGGTAACCGCCACATCGTACATATGGTAATGGAAAGCCGTATCCGCCTTTTTTATCTGACGGTTTTGTGCGAATGACGCCTGCGTGAAAAGCAAGGATGCAAGCAAGAAAACAACCGACCATATGGAATATATGGAAGTCGAGCGGCGTTCTCCCTCCCCGGCCGTACCAGACGATATCCTGTACTGTGCTTTTGGCTTAACGAAAACGCGATTACGGCTCATACTTTTAAGTAATTGTCCACTTTGCGAATGTACGGAGAATCTCAAACAAAAAAAAGTAAAAAGACAGATGCGATATTCTTTTTTACCTATCGACAAGAAAAACAAACCCATAAATAAAAAACGGAATTCCGGGATACGATTTCTCTTACACCGAAATTCCGTTTTCTCTCCCAACAGGAGCAGGTCATGGGGAGGATCAGGCCGCCTTACCCGTATAAATACCTCTTGCCTTGGCTTCTTTCTGCTCTTTGTTCTGCTTACGCATCAAAAGCCTGTAAGCAATCGGAGAAGCGATAAAGATAGAGGAATAGGTACCGATGATAATACCGCAAAGGATGCAGAAAGTGAACCCGCGGATCACTTCGCCGCCGAAGATGAAAATCATCAACAAGGTAACCAAAGTGGTACACGATGTGTTGATGGTACGGGGCAAAGTACTGTTGATAGCCGTATTCATATTGTCAAACAAGCTGTGTTTGGGATACAGGCTCATATTTTCGCGGATACGGTCGAACACGATTACGGTATCGTTGATGGAGTAACCGATAAGGGTCAGGATGGCGGCGATAAAAGCCTGGTCGATATCGAGAGAGAACGGCAACACCCCATAAAAGAGCGAGAAAAGCCCAATCGAAATCAAGGCATTGTGAACCAAAGCCACCAAACCGCCCAGACCGAACTGCCAACGTTTGAACCTAACGGCGATATATCCGAAAATAAATATCAACGCGATGGCGACGGCGATAAAGGCAGAGCGGGTGATATCGGTAGCCACAGCCGCTCCCACTACTTCCGAACTGATCTGCCCTACGGTTTTGTCTTCATTAAAGAGCTTGTAATCAATGGGGGTTACAAAGAAATCCTTGCAACCTTCATACAGACGGTTTTCTACATCTTCATCCACTTCGCTACCTGTTTCGGTAATGCGATACTTGGTGGTAACCTTTACCTGGTTGGAGGGGCCGAAAGTTTTCACTTCAGGAGCATCACCGTCAAAAGCGTCCGTTAAACTGGCACGCAGTTCGTTGGCGCTCACAACTTGATCAAAGCGAACCACATAGGTACGACCACCGGTAAAGTCGATACCGAGACTCAAGCCTCGTACACAAAGTGAAACTACGCAGACAAGCACCACGATACCTGAAACAATAAATGAATATTTGCTCTTGCCGATAAAATCAATCTTCACATTTGACAAGAAGTTTTCGGAGAATCTGTGGCTGAATGAAATGGAAGCGTCCTTGTCCAACCAACGGCTGAAAATCAAACGGGAAATGAAGATGGCCGTAAACATGGAGGTAAGGATACCGATGCAGAGCGTGGTGGCGAAGCCTTGGATGGGCCCCGTACCGAAATAAAGCAGGATGATACCGGTAATCAAGGTGGTTACGTTACCGTCGATAATGGCGGAATATGCGTTCTTGTAACCGTCGTGGATAGCCATGCGCAACGACTTGCCGGTGCGGAGCTCTTCTTTGATACGCTCGTAGATGATTACGTTGGCATCCACCGCCATACCCAAGGTAAGCACGATACCGGCGATACCCGAAAGGGTCAGCACCGCGCCCAGGGAGGTAAGGATACCGAAAATAAAGAACATATTGATTATCAAGGCGAGGTTAGCCACCCAACCGGCCTTGTTATAGAATATGTACATATAGATGAGAATCATCACGAAAGCCAGCAGGAACGAAATCATGCTGTGCGTGATGGATTCCTGACCCAAGGAAGGACCCACCACGGCTTCCTGCACGATATTGGCGGGAGCGGGCAGTTTACCGGCCTTGAGCACGTTGGCCAAGTCCTGACCTTCTTCTACGGTGAAGCCACCGGTAATGGAGGAACGTCCGCCGGCGATCTCGCCGTTTACGGTAGGCCATGAATAGGCCACATCGTCCAGAACAATCGCGATGGCACGTCCGATATTGTTACCCGTAAGGTTTTTCCAGATGCGGGCGCCTTCGGTGTTCATGCTCATGCTGATTTCAACACCGCCGTTCTGACCGAAGTCCTGACGGGCATCGGTAACCGCATCGCCGCCCAACGGAGCGCGGCCGTCGCGGGTATTCACTTTCAGAGCCACCAACGAATAGATGTCGGTGTTGTCCTGTACCGGTTTCACCGACCAAACGAACTTGGCGTTGCGGGGGAACTTGGCCTTGCACTGTTCCAGCATCGCGTTCACCTTGTCCATATCCTTCTGACGGGCGTAACCTACCACCGGTCCCTGACGTTGTACATCGCCTTGGTAGAAAGCCGGCATCAACACGGCGAACAAAGGATTCTGCGCCGCATACTGGGCTTCATCCAAACCTTGTTCGTTGTTTTCGGTGTTCTGGGCAATCTTGGCCAAGAGGTCGTTGCTGTCGGCTTCGGCCACCGGAGCCACTTCTTCCTTGCTTTCGGGATTTTCGCTTTCGTTGAGTTTCTGAACCGAAAGCAGGTAGCTGTTGGCATCCTGCAGGTAAGGCATCAATTCGCTGAATTCATAGGTTTCCCAGAATTCCAACTGCGCCGTTCCTTGCAGCAGTTTGCGCACACGGGCGGGGTCTTTCACACCCGGCAGTTCCACCAGGATACGGTCGGTCTGCGCCAACTTCTGGATATTGGGCTGCGCTACCCCGAACTTGTCGATACGGGTACGGAGAATCTGATAGGTACGGTCGAACGCACTCGCGGTTTCCTTGCGGATGGCCGAAATCACCTGCGCGTTGGTGGAAGAGGCATTCACATCCTTCATTTCAAAACTGAAGATGGCCGCCATCTGCGCGTTGGGATCTTTCTCGTTCCATATGCGGGCAAACACATCCACGAAATTCGTGTTCGGTTCAGTCCGATTCACGATAATGGCTTCATCCACCACCTTGTTGAAGAAAGAATCCGTGCTGAAACCCGAAAGGGCGCGAACCACATCGGCCGTGGAAACTTCCATGGTAACGTTCATACCTCCACGAAGGTCAAGACCCAGATTAAGTTCCCTGCTCTTGCATTCCTTGTAGGTGTATTTACGGATCCAAATGTTATAGATAACATCGTTACCTACAGAATCGATAAAATACTGATGTTTTTGATTGTAAATCGAATCGAAAACATAGCGTTCCCGCGTCGCATTGTCGCCGGCCAGTGCCTTGGCTTCCAGAGCCGTGCCGTTCGTGGCGAACACATCGGCCTGACGGTCCGTCTTACGGGCGAAGAACGTAAACGACAACTGGAAAAGGCAAATGATAGCAAAAGCTATGGCGAAAAACTTTATGACACCCTTGTTTTGCATGGTTATAAATTGATTTTATTGTATTTCCTTACTTTATTCTCGAGGGAAGCCCCCAATGCCAAGGAAGCCGGATCGGAATCCGTCTCCCCTCAACGGGAATACCCCAAAAATAGGCGCAAAGATACGATTATTTTCGTTAGAAACAAACCTCCAATCCCCCTTAACTGCCCGACATTTCTCCACGCAAAGGCTCGCTCAGACAGCGGCAGACCTCCGCATAAGGCAACTCCTGCCCCAAAAGGTACATCATTTTGGTAACCGCCGCCTCTGTGGTGATGTCTTTTCCACAGACAACCCCCAGATCCTGAAGTTGCGTGCTGGCCGCATATTTGCCCATTTCCACACTTCCCTCGGCGCATTGGGTAACATTGAGCACCGGAATATGTTTATCCACAGCCACGGCAAGAGCACTGACGAATTCTTTTGAGGTAGGCGCATTACCCGATCCGTATGTTTCCAACACCATACCACGCAATTCACTATTTGTCAAAAGGAAACGCATAATATCAGGGGCCATGCCCGGATGAATTTTAAGAATCAGCACACGGCTGTCCAGTTTTTTCTGAACCCGGAACGAAGCCGTCGGTTTTTGAGGCGCATAATCCTTTATATCCTCGAACCATTTTACGTGAACGCCTGCCTTGGCCAGCACCGGGA
>CAZPBB010000003.1:0-39791 GCA_964584745.1 uncultured Bacteroidaceae bacterium | reverse complement strand
CTTGTAATAACCGAAGGGCAGATTTTTCCAATCGATTTCGCTCATGGTTGTATATATTTTAGATTGATTTCAACTTACGTTGTTTCTCAAACAAGCCACTCTCCCCTCTTTCTGTCCGCGAAGATAACAACTTTTTCGTTAAGCCGAGAGCAGAAGCCAAACTTGTTTGGGTTCTGCCGAGGCGCGAAAAAAGTCGGATGAACTCCAGCTTTTTCGTTAAGCCGAGCATTGCTGTTCAAGAACATGGTTCGGTAGACTTAGTCCCTAATCCCGTCGCCCGAGAAAAATCATTATATAGTAGAGCAAAGTAGCCAAAGAGGTCAAAGCGGCTATCACATAGGTATAGGCCGCCGTCCGTAAGGCACTGCTTGCGAGCGGACGGGTTTCCACGGTGGCTATCTGCGTAGTGTCGAGCCAGGCGATGGCGCGACGGCTGGCATCGATCTCGACAGGCAGCGTAACCAAAGTGAACAAGGTAGTGAGCGCAAATAGAAAGATACCGAAAAGCAACAGGGAAGGTGTGGTTTCTACCAATAACACACCTGCCAGCAATACCCACATAACGATACGGTCAACCGCACTCACAACGGGCACCAAAGCCGAGCGCATCTTAATCCAACTATATGCCGTAGCATACTGCACCGCATGCCCGCATTCGTGTGCGGCCACGGCAGCGGCGGCAATATTGTTTCCATAATAAACATCCTTGCTAAGGTTAACCGTCTGCTTGGCAGGATTATAATGATCGCTCAACATTCCCGGGATACAGACCACACTCACATCGCGGATACCATTGTCTCGCAACATTTTCTCAGCCACATCCTTACCCGTCAGGCCATCGGGAATCAACACTTTTGAATACCGTCTGAACTTGCTCTTGAGCGAAGACTGCACGGCAAGGCTCAGCAGCATCAAAGCGATAAAAACCACCCATATCAACGGAATTCCCGTCGAAACGGATTCTGTGTACATCATTACCATCTGTTCAATCGTATTTTAGGTTGTTTACTCCGCCTTCCAGCTACTCCCATCTTTAGCGTCCATCACCGAGAGGCCTATTTTTTTCAGTTCGTCCCGAATCAGGTCGGATGTGGAGAAGTCCTTGGCGGTCTTGGCTTTCAAACGAATATCCAGCAGAATGTCCATCACCCCCGCAAGCTGAGTGGCCGACTTCCCCTCACCGGACTGTGTCTGTAAACCCAGTATCCGTTCCACAAAAATTTCATACAAATTCCTTGCCATCGCAATATCTTCCGCTGAAAAATCTGCCTTGTTGTCAGATGCCGCATTCACGATCTTGAGAAAATCAAACAAGTGTGCGATCAGAACAGGTGTATTGAAATCATCGTCCATGGCGGCATAACACTTGTTTTCCAGATCCGCCAGAAAGTCTTTCACTCCCGACACAGGCACCGGCCTGATCCGATCTAAGGCGGAACGCATCTGCAAAAGCCGTTGCAAGCCCTTTTCTGCAGAAATCAAGGCTTCATTACTGAAATCAAGCGTACTGCGATAATGCGCCTGCAAGATAAAAAAACGGATCGTCATGGGATCATAGGCTTGCACCAAGGCCTCATGCTTGCCGGTAAAGAATTCTTCAAGGGTTATGAAATTACCCAAAGACTTGCCCATCTTCTTGCCGTTTACCGTAATCATGTTGTTGTGCAACCAATAACGGCAAGGTTCTTTCCCGAAAGCGGCATTTGATTGGGCTATCTCGGCTTCATGGTGCGGAAACATCAGATCCATGCCACCTCCATGAATATCGAAAGGCAGGCCGAGATATTTACGCGACATGGCCGTGCATTCGGTATGCCAACCGGGAAAACCATCACTCCAAGGCGAGGGCCAACGCATGATGTGTTCAGGCTGCGCCTTTTTCCATAGGGCGAAGTCGGCCGCATTCCGCTTTTCTTCTTGAGCGGCAAGATTGTCTCGCGTTGTGGCCAACAATTCATCCAACACCCTGCCCGATAACTTACCGTAAGGATACTTACGGTTATAACACGGTACGTCAAAATACACCGAACCATTCACCTCATAGGCCATACCCGCTTCCAGAATCTTCTTTATCAATTCTATCTGTTCGATGATATGCCCGGATGCCAACGGTTCTATCGAGGGTTTTTCCACGCCCATCCTATCCATGAAGATATGGTAACGGTTGGTATAATACTGCGCCACCTCCATTGGTTCAAGTTGCTCCAGACGGGCTTTTTTGGCAATCTTGTCCTCTCCCTCGTCAGCATCGTGTTCCAAATGCCCCACATCCGTAATATTGCGCACATAACGAACCTTATACCCCAATTGCTTCAGATATCGGAACACGATATCAAAAGTTACCGCAGAACGGGCATGTCCCAGATGTGGATCACCGTAAACGGTAGGTCCACACACATACATACCCACCAAAGGCGCGTGAAGAGGTTCAAAAGGCTCTTTCCTGCGCGTAATGGTATTGGTAACGCACAAATTGTTTTGTCGAATACTTGTTTCCATAATCATCTTCAATATTACATCCTACTTTCTTGTCATGGATACCGCAGCAGCCGCAAGCGAAGTGTTTTCATGCTTTTCCCGATGCCGTTGCGGCAAACGCACCCGCTTGTCGGAGCGGCAAAGCCGAGGCCAACATACCGATGGCCATCCCCACCGCCCATACCAATAAAACATCACCCGCCTGCCAATATACCGGATAGACATCCGTTATATAATTACCCGACCCACCGCCTAGTTTGACCCAACCGAAATACTGCTGTCCGAAAGTAAGCAAACTTCCCAATATCAGTCCCGAAAAGGTTCCCCACCAAGTAACCATAAGCCCGTTGCCGAAGAAAACCGCGCGCAGATGCGCCCGTTGCATTCCCATGCTTGCCAAGATGGCGATATCCCGACGTTTTTCATACATCAACAACATCTGATTGGCCACCATGGTAAAGGTAGCGATCAACATCACGAAAGCGAAAACGGAAATCACGATAAGTTTTTCAGCCTTCATGCTTTTGAACATACTCTGCTGTTGCTCTATCCTATCTTTTACCGTAAAACCACCTCCCAAAATCCGCACAAGGTTTTCTTGAGTCTTTTTCACCCCTACGGACGGATCCGCGCGGACTTCTATGGCCGAAAGTTTTCCCGGTGCCTTAAACACTATGCGGGCGAAAGCCAGATTGCAAAAAAGATACTGGTTGTCGTATTCGGGAATCGAACTGAACAAACCAGATGGATAGACCGAGAAAGAAGCTATCGATTGCGGCATGGCGAAAGGGCCGTTGAGCAAACGGGCATCCACAGCATACAACAGACAAGCCCCGGCATGGGAAGGGGGTATCTGCATTTGGGCAAAAACCCCGCCCCCCATCACCACCAAAGCCGATGTTTCAGTATAATCCAAATTATAGTTTCCTGAATACACCTGTGTCTTAAGATCCGAGACCTCCATGAAACAAGTATCCACGCCTTTAAGACGCACCATACCGTTTTGTTCGCCATAGGTAAGCAAAGCCTGATCCTGCAAAACACCCGAAGCGGCTTTCACGCCCTTGGCCTGCCTCACGGTTTCCAACAGGTTTCCGGCCTCAAAAAACTTACCTTCCACCGCTTCTATCCGCAAATCGGCATCCACTCCCCAAAAGCGTTCCGCCACAAAGCGGTTCATCCCGTTCATCACCGAAAGCACCAACACCATCGCCGCCGTACTCACCGCAATGCTCAGTACGGCCACTCGTCCAATAAGCGTCACCAACGGACTCTTCTTAGCCCGAAAGTAACGTCCGGCAATAAAAAAAGGCAGTTTAGGCAATTGCGGCATGATTCCTGAATTTACAAACAGTCTGCTATTGTGCCAAAAGTTGTTCAATGCGTTCCACCCGATCCAAGGTATCATCGATAAAAAATTCCAGACGCGGTACGATACGCAACTGATCTTTTATGCGTTGCCCCAACAAGCCTCTGATTTCGGCGGTCTTGGCCTTGATTTTTTTCAAGGTCGCAACCTTGTCGTTGTCAGGGAAAAGGCTCAGATTGACCCGTGCCACCGACATATCGGGCGTAATACGGATAAAGGTTACCGTCATCATGATGCCTGGAAAATGCGGCTGCATATCCAAACGGAATATCTCGCCCAGCTCGCGTTGTAACAGCCGGTTTATTTTTTGCTGTCTATTCGTATCCATGAGAACAAAGATACTTCAAGTTTGCCACTTTATCGTACCCTGTGCAGAAAAAGCTTGGGGGTATGCCGAGATAGATAAACATCGGCGAAGTGAAGGTACATGTTGACGCTGGTTGCTCTAAGATTGGATAGAAAGATGTACCTTTAGCGGACAACGGGACTGTCCGTGAAGGTACATGTTAACGCTGATCGGTCTAAGATTGGATAGAAAGATGTACCTTTGTCTGTCATTAATCTCTTAAAGAAACTGGATTATGCTAAGTTTTTCTGTTGCCAAAATCGCCGAGATTATCGGTGGCACCGTAGAGGGTGGATCTGCGGATGCCCTTATCCACACACTCTGCAAAATAGAAGAAGGCCATGAAGGAGGACTCACCTTCCTCGCCAATCCCAAATACACGCCCCATATCTATGAGACAAAAGCCACAGCCGTTATCGTAAATAAGGATTTCATACCCGAGCACCCTGTGTCGGCCACCTTGATCCGTACGGGCAATTCTTACGAAGCCTTTGCCCGCCTGCTGGCCTTCTACAACGAATACACCACACCCAAACCGGGCGTTTCGAGCCTCGCTTTCGTGGCACCCGATGCCAAAATCGGCAAAGACGTGTATATCGGCGAGTTCTGCGTTATCTCCTCGGGCTGCGAAATCGGCGACGGTTGCAAGATTTATCCGCAATGCTACGTGGGCAGCGGAGTAAGAATGAAAGAGAACTCCACGCTCTACCCCGGCGTAAAAGTGTATGCCCATACGCAAATCGGCAAAGCCTGTATCCTGCAGGCCGGCGCGGTCATCGGCGCGGACGGCTTCGGCTTCGCCCCCAACAACGGCAGTTACGAAAAGATTCCGCAAATCGGCAACGTGATTCTGGAAGACAACGTGGAGATAGGCGCCAACACTTGCGTTGACAAGGCCACGATGGGTTCCACCGTTATCAAGGAAGGCGTAAAGCTCGACAACCTGATTCAGATCGGCCACAATGTGGTGGTGGGCAAAAACACGGTGATGGCCTCGCAAGCGGGCGTTGCCGGCTCTACCAAAATCGGCGAGAACTGCATGTTCGGCGGTCAGGTAGGGGTAGCCGGACACAGCGTTATCGCCAACGGAGTGATGCTGGCCGCACAGACAGGCGTGCCCGGTTCGGTGCGCAAGGAAAACGCCGTGCTCATCGGCGCGCCTCCTTTGGATCCGGCCGTGTTCAGACGTTCCTGCGTTCATTTCAAGAATCTTGACAGCATTGTGGAACGCCTTGCCCAAGTGGAAAAAGAGTTGGCCGACTTAAAGAAATAGTTGCCCCTTATCTAAAGCGACCCAAGCGCAAGTTTCGGTCGCTTTTTTTTGTGTGGATGAAAAATACGGTGGAAATTCCGGAAAGCGAGCGGCATCCGCTCGAAACCGGGCAGGTGATTTTGGTGGATAAGCCTTTGGGATGGACCTCGTTCAACGTGGTGAGCCGGGTTCGCAACTGGGCGCACAAACAGGTGGGGCGGCGTGTCAAGACGGGGCATGCCGGCACGCTGGATCCGCTGGCGAGCGGGCTGCTGATTATCTGCACGGGGCGGTTCACCAAGAAGATAGAGGAATTCCAGGCGCAGAAAAAAGAATATACGGGCACTTTCGTACTCGGGTCGGTTACCAAAAGTTTCGATCTGGAAAGCGAAGTGGAATATCGCGGAGAATACGGACATCTCACCCCTGCCTTACTTGAAGAAGCCGTACAACATTTCACAGGTGATATCATGCAGGTTCCACCGGTATTCTCTGCCGTTAAAGTCAACGGCAAACGCGCCTATCAATACGCCCGAGCCGAAAAGGAACTGCAACTCTCCGCGAAACCGATTCATATCTATGAATTCGTGTTGACACGAATCGACCTTCCTGAGGTGGATTTCCGTATTTCTTGCAGCAAAGGAACCTATATCCGTGCCATGGCAAGAGATTTCGGCGATTTTTTAGGCTGCGGTGCCTATCTTTCGGCTCTCCGCCGTACAAAAATCGGCAGTTTCGATGTAAAGGACGCTTATTCCGTGGAAGCCTTTTTACAGTCCACAACTTGATTTTCTCATTATTTTTCAATATCTTTGCGCCCCTTTGTGGGGAAGAAAGCGGATTATATCTTCTTTCTTACTAACGGATTAGTCAAAATTTATTGGTCTTTGACAATGAAACTGTCGCAATTCAACTACCCGCTGCCCGCCGAACTGATAGCCACGCATCCCACCCCCGATCGGGACGATTGCAAATTGATGGTGGTGGATCGGAAAAAGCAGAAAATCGAACATAAAGTTTTCAAAGACATCCTGAAATATTTTGACGAAGACGATGTGTTCATTATGAACGATACCCGCGTTTTCCCGGCCCGTCTGTCGGGTGAAAAGGAAAAAACGGGCGCGATGATCACCGTTTTCTTGTTGCGCGAACTCAACCGCGAGTCTCTCCTGTGGGATGTATATGTGGATCCTGCCCGCAAAATCCGTATCGGCAATAAACTGTACTTCGGCGACAACGATGAACTGGTGGCGGAAGTAATCGACAATACCACTTCGCGCGGCCGTACGCTCCGTTTTCTCTACGACGGCACCTATGAGAATTTCAAAGCCTTGGTTTATAAACTCGGCCAGACGCCTGTTCCCGATCATATCCTTCAAGTACGCAATGTAGAACCTGAAGACGAGGAATGCTATCAAACCGTTTTTGCCGCCAACGAAGGAGCGGTAATGGCACCAACAGCCGGATTGCATTTCAGCCGATCGTTGCTCAAACGCATGGAAATCAAGGGCATCAATACCGCTTTCCTTACCCTGCATTGCGGCCTTGGCAATGTAAGGGAAATTGATGTGGAAGACCTTACCAAACATCGTGTGGATTCCGAAAAACTCATTATTCCCGAAACCACGGCCACCATAGTGAACCGCGCCATCGAAGCCAGAAAGAGAGTATGCGCCGTAGGTACTTCCGTAATGAAGGGTATTGAAAGTTCCGTTTCTTTTGCCGGAACCCTCAAACCCTACGATGGATGGACCAACAAATTTATTTTCCCGCCTTATGAGTTCACCATCGCCAACTGCATGATAAGCAATTTTCACGCGCCCCTCTCCTCGCTTTTCATGTCGGTATGCGCCTTCGGTGGCTACGACCTCATCATGAAAGCCTATCAGGAAGCCATCGAAAAGAAATACCGCTTCCTTACTTTCGGCGATGCGATGCTTATTCTCTAATCCCACATGGATAGAGTCTCCGACGAAAAGATAATTTTGGGCATAGACCCCGGCACCCGCATTATGGGATATGGGGTGATTCGCGCCCAAGGGCAAAAGTTCTCCTCTGTCGAAATGGGGGTTCTCAACCTTACCAAAACCGAAGATCCGCTTTTACGACTCGAAAAGATTCATGAAGAAGTGATTCGGCTCATCGAGGTTTTTTCTCCCCATTGCATGTCGATCGAGACGCCTTTCTTCGGCAAGAACGTACAATCGCTCATCAAGTTGGGGCGGGCGCAAGGCGTGGCTATCGCGGCGGCGATGTCGAAGGGGGTGCAGGTGCATGAATATGCGCCACTGAAAATCAAACAGTCACTTACCGGCAACGGCAGCGCATCGAAAGAGCAAGTCTGCGCCATGGTTTTCCGCGTGTTGGGAATCCAATCCGACCAACCGCGTTTTTTAGATGCCACCGATGCCATGGCCGCCGCCATCTGCCACGGCATTCATTCCAAGTTTGAAAGTCTGACCAAAATCACCCCGATAACCGGTATCCAAAAAAAATCGAGGAAAAAGACCGATTGGACCTCTTTCCTCGAACAACACCCAGATCGAGTGAGATAAACAACTTAAAAAGCCCGCACGGCTATAACCACAGCCGTTTCATTTTTGATTTCCTGACTCGATTCTTGCCTGGGTTTAGCCAAAAGATTGGTCGATCTTATATTTAGTCCCAATAATTTGTTCGCCAACATTTCACAACCCAATTGAATAAATCTTTTTCATCGCATTACAGTTTATATGATAATGACACCTATCTTTTTAGCATCCACTTTCTATATGGCTGCCTGCACCGCTTCATTAACTCATCAGCATTCCTGTCGGCTTGCAAACGCTTGTTTCGGACTCAAATTTTCCAAACCGCGACAAGATAGTTTTCCTAATAGTCTTACTTCCCAATCGCATGCAAAAGATAACAATATATTAATAATCTTAGGCCGACAACAAAGCAAAGAGACAAAGAAATCACCGACAATTCAGCGAAAAGAACACATACATTCGCAAAACAGAGCGTTTCAGTAAAGAACGGTTGAAAACAAAACGGGGATCATCCTTTCGGACAATCCCCGTTTACCTTCCATGGTACATGTATGCTACAACTTCCTGAATTCAGCAAAAACAGCCGATGCGACTTTTTCCATTTCGGCGGGCCCAGGATTGAGTTTCTCCTTACCGAAATCGATATCGGTTACCCCATGGATAGGAACCAAATGGATATGAGCGTGCGGAACATCCAATCCGATTACCGACATGCCGATCTTGGGGGCGGGACAAACTTTGATAAGCGCCTTCGCCACTTTCTTAGCAAAGGCCGTCAAGGCCGCCAAGTCGCCGTCTTCCATGTCGAAAATATAATCTATCTCCTTTTTGGGAATCACCAATGTATGTCCCATCGCCACCGGCGCGATATCGAGGAAAGCCAGATGTTTGTCGTCTTCGGCCACCTTATAGCAGGGAATCTCACCCGCCACGATTTTAGAAAAAATGCTTGCCATGGCTTATCGGGTTATATCGGTTATTTCAAATTCGATGACACCGGCCGGCACTTTCACTTCCACCTTGTCTCCCACTTTCTTACCCAAAAGACCTTGCGCTATGGGGGAACTGACAGAGATTTTGCCCGATTTCAAATCCGCTTCATTCTCGGAGACCAAGGTATATTTCATCTGCGCCTTGGTCTTTACATTGCGGATGGTTACTGTAGAAAGCAACAATACTTTGGAAGTATCCATTTTAGATTCATCCAAAACCCGGGCATTGGCCAACTCCATCTGCAACTTGGATATCTTGAGTTCGCAAAGCCCCTGCGCTTCCTTGGCCGCATCATACTCGGCGTTTTCCGACAAATCGCCTTTATCGCGGGCTTCGGCTATCTGCTGCGAAATCTTGGGACGTTCTATCTTAGTGAGACGTTCCAACTCGTCTTTCAACTTTTGCAAACCTTCCTTGCTGTAATACTTAATCTCTCCCATGGCTTTTGTTTTTTGGCTTTTCCGTGGACAACAGGCAAAAGGCCTTGGCTAAATAAACAAAAAGACCCTTATCAATAAGGGTCATTCTTTACTCCCATGTTTCAAACAACAAGGGCAAAGGTAGGTATTTTTTCCATTCCATTGCATCCCCACTTTTTCCCTACGAGTATTTTCTCTGCAAAATCGCTTGATTTATAACGGCATCCCGCAAAGAAAATTCCTCCACACCCTGAAGATCCTCCAATGGTTTGTCCCCTTTTTCTCCTATTTCCGAACAAACGGACGGCGACGTGGTGTCTGCTGAAACGGATTCCTCTTGAGAGGCTTCCATGCCCACGAATCTATATTCTGGCGTTTCGTCCTGCTTTATGTCCTCCGAAACCATATTACCAAAATCGTATTCTTCTATCGGTTCCGTGGATTCAGCGTTATTTTGAGCCGATGGAAAAAGATCCTCTGTCGGGATACGGGACCGAGATTGGGATTCCATTGTTTTTTTAGCGGCGCTTTTCTTCTTCGCCGCACCGAATCCGACCAGCAAAACCAAAAACAGTATAAGCAGTATTTGTTCCATAATATAAACCGCTCCGCACGAAGGCGAAGTTACAACATTTTTTCATCTCGACACAATATGAAGGCGGCAACAGGTTTAAGATTGATTGAAAACTATTACCTTTACGGACAAAGGATCGGTCCGTGAAGGTATATGCCGGCGATGATGGGGCTGAGATTGGTCAAATGATATACCTTTACGGACAAAGGATCGGTCCGTGAAGGTATATGCCGGCGATGATAGGGCTGAGATTGGTCAAAATGATATACCTTTACGGACGAAGGATCGGTCCGTGAAGGTATATGCTGGCGATGATAGGGCTGAGATTGGCCAAAATGATATACCTTTACGGACAAAGGATCAGTCCGTGAAGGTATATGCCGGCGATGATAGGTCTGAGATTGGTCAAAATGATATACCTTTACGGACGAAGGATCGGTCCGTGAAGGTATATGCTGGCGATGATAGGGCTGAGATTGGTCAAATGATATACCTTTACGGACGAAGGATCGGTCCGTGAAGGTATATGCTGGCGATGATAGGGCTGAGATTGGCCAAAATGATATACCTTTGTACTTTGATGAAAAGATTCAACGCCATCGTCTTTCTAATTGTCGCCGTCGGAACTTTGAGCGCCTGCCGACACCAAATCAGCCACGGCAACATCCCCGATATAAACGTTTACTTCAAGGTTTATCCGTATGGTTGGGACAATACCTTGCTTGTACCGGGCAGCGTTAAATATTTTGACTACGGCTACATGGGCGTCTGCGTATACCACATAGGCTACATGGACGAAGAATACGTCGCTTTCGAACAAGCATGTCCTTGGGATTGGGAAGAAGGCTGCATGGTGGAATACGACAGGGAGACAGACCGCATGGTAGGCAAACGTTGCGGATATGCATATGGCAGTTTTAACGGTTACGGCTATAGTCCGGAAGTGCGCCGCTATGCGTTACGCAAATATTCCATCACCTATGCGGCCGATGGTTCTTTCGTGGTTTCCAACTAAATATAGAATTCAAAACATTAAAAACATACCACCATGAAAACAAAGATCTTATCCGGATTCATGCTGACCTTCGCCCTCTGTTTCAATGCCCAGGCGACAAACGGTCTGGTCATAGGCGATCTGACCAAACGCCAGCAAGACAGTATCATCTTTGCCTTCCCCTACTGTACCGCCGGTACGGTATATTTCAAAGATGGATCGATAACCAACGCCAAACTCAATTACAATTACTATGACCCTCAGGTGCTTTTCAGAAATGATAAGCCGGATTTTCCAGAGGATACGCTTCGTCGGTTAGACAACCTGAACAACGTTCAGTTGATTACGATAGGTGAAAGAATGTTTGTGCCGGTGCTTTCCGGTTTGGGTGAAGTGATTCTCAACAACCGGATCCGGCTTATCTTGAACCGCAAGGTAAACATTGAAGAAAAGAAAACCGGCGCATACGGAACGGGGGGCTCCACTTCCTCCATCCGCAGTGTATCCGGTATCAACAGCAACGGCACTGCCAACGGAGGCTATACCGGCCAGACTTCGTTCACCAACATCGAATACGATTTTGCCAGCACATCGGAAATCAGTGTTGACAATAGACTTTTCTTGATGAAGGATACCAAATTGGTGCCACTTACCAAGAAAAATCTACTCAAGTTATTTCCCGATGCCACCGATTTCATCAACCGTTATCTAGAAGAGCAGAAACCTGCCTTAGACGACCCTGAAGCCATGAAGATCATGGTGAACCTGATCTATGCAAACGGCGGCGGAAAAAAATAGTTTGGGAAAGATTAGCAGAATTGCTTACCTTTGCAAGATAGACTGTCTGCTTCCTGTTTGGAATCAAGCAGGCGTACAATTGTATATATGCCAATAGAACAAGGGGATAAAAAAAGCCCTGCCTTTTCTTTTTGTGTTTGTGCAAGGTGTCTTTATACCTTGAGACGGACCGGATTATGGATGGCTATCGGCATGATGTATGTTTGTGCGGGTGTTCCTGTCTTCGCTCAGCAAGAAGGGAACCAGTTGACACAGTTTATGTTCAATACCTATTCGTATAATGCCGGCTATGCCGGAATGTCGAACGGTATCGGACTGTCGGCGATCCATCGCCAGCAATGGACGGGATTGGGTAAAGGGACGCAGGAAAAAAACGTTGCCCCCAACAGCACGTTCCTGTTGGCGGATATGCCCTTGAAAATCCTTAAAGGAGGCATCGGATTGGAAGTGGCGTCTTTCAACGCCGCCTACTTTCGGGATATGATTGTAAAGATAGGGTACACCTATCATTTGCAAACTTCTTTCGGGCTTATCGGCATGGGGGTGCGGGCACAATTGGAATCAAGGGGGCTTGATTTCAGCAAATTCAGTCCGGAGAATGTATCGGACAGGATTTTAACCGGCAAACAGAAGGAAAACGGAATATACGGCGATGTATCCGTTGGCTTCTATCTGGCGGGAAACGCCAACTACTATGTGGGAGTAGGCGTCAACAACCTTATCTCGCACAAAAGTGAAAAGATAAGTTACCGCCCGACGAGGAAGATTGCCGTCAACGGAGGATATTCGTTCAGTTTCCCTTCCTTGCCGAAGGTAGAGTTCTTGCCTTCCGCTTATCTGGAAACCGACTTTTGCACGGTAACCTGGAGTTTAGCGGTTATGGGAACGTTCAACAAACGTTTCTGGGCCGGACTCTCCTACCGCTTCCAAGATGCCGTGTCTATCTTGGCCGGCATCAACATAGGCAAATTCCATATCGGAGCCGCCTATGACATATCAGCCTCTCGCTTTATCAAAGCCTCTTCCATCGGAGGAGCCTTTGAAATCTGCGTGAGATACCGTTTCGGATTGGAAGGAGAGACAATAAATACGGAATATAAAAACGCAAGATACCTGTAAGGAATCTTGTTTGGGATATAGAATATTTTTAACCAAGCATACAATGAAAAGAGTAGCGAATCTGCTGGATGTGCGAAATTTAACTGTCCTTGCCTTTGCGGCGCTTCTTTTGGGAAGCTGCAACAATGCGGGGAACGGGGAATTGGTAGGTGTGCCCGGACGTAAGACCGTCGGCACACAGGTACCGTTCGGAATGGTTTATGTTCCAGGCGGTAGTTTTGTTCTTGGAACGGGAGGATTTGACCCCTCGTACCAGATGCTCAACATCCGCACCATAACCATCAGTGACTTTTTCATGGACGAAACGGAAATCACCAACAATGAATACCGCCAGTTTGTGGAATATGTCAAAGAGTATCACATGCGGAGGCTCTTGGCTGAAAACGGAATCGACGGCTTTCAAATTGAAAGCGAAGACGAAGATGCCGAACCGGTAATCAACTGGAAGACCAAAATCAAAATGACCCCGGAAGTAACGGAAGCCCTTGCCGATCTTTATCTGCCGGTAGAAGAAAGGTTTGCCGGTCGGAAAGAGATCGATGTACGCAAACTGAATTATGAATATTGGTCTTTCGACTTTAGTTCGGCCGCCCAGAAATCGTGGGACAACGATAACGACAACGCCATGCCTGACGACGGGGTTTATTACGGGGCTTTCGTAAGTCGTCCCCACGCGATGCGCTCCCGTCAGCAATTCCTGCAAAAACATATCGTGAACGTGTATCCCGATACCCTTTGCTGGATTTTCGACTGGTCGTTTTCGTACAACGATCCCATGGTGGCCGGTTATTTCAGTAGCCCCATGTACGACAACTATCCGGTAGTTGGAGTAAACTGGAAACAAGCGGAGGCTTTCTGCAAATGGCGTAGCCAGTTGTACAACAATGCGCTTGAAGCGAAAGGCTATCCCACTGCCCAAGAGTTCAAATTGCCTACCGAAGCCCAGTGGGAATATGCAGCGCGCGGCGGTATCGACGCCAGCCCGTATCCTTGGGGGGGCAACTACGCCCGCAACATCAACGGTTGTCTGTTGGGTAACTTCAAACCTGGCCGTGGCGACTATGCGGCTGATGGATCGCTTTATCCCTGCATTGTAGGGCATTATGCTCCCAATGACTACGGCTTGTACGACATGATGGGCAACGTGGCCGAATGGTGTATCGATGCCTATGATGAAACCATCGCCAACAACCACGACTTCAACCCCGCCTTTACCTATGATGCAAAGCCAGAAGACGGTGTGGGTTTGAAACGTAAGGTAATCAGAGGCGGTTCGTTCAAGGACTTTGCCGATATATGTAAGGTATATTACCGTTCATTCGAATATCAGGATACCTGCAAGTCCTATGTAGGGTTCCGTTGCATCCAGCCTTTGTTGGCCAGCGGTCTCTTACAGGGCGGAAGCGGTTCGAACGTGTATTAATCGTTGCGCCGACAGACAGATATTTTTTAAGACCTTAAAAACCAAACGAAAATAAGACAAGGAAATGAGTTTTGCTGAAAAACCGTGGTTTAAGAAGTTTATGAGTTACCTCTACGGGTATGGTGCTTCTATCGTTATCGTGGGTGCTCTTTTTAAAATCAATCACTATCCGGGTGCCAACCTGATGCTTATCGTGGGTATGAGTATCGAGGCCATCATCTTTGTATTCTCCACGATGGAGAAACCGCATCCCGAATATGATTGGGATAGGGTTTATCCGGTCTTGAAGAACAACCCCGATGGAACGCCCATGTATCCTGAAGGAGAAGCTCCCGCACCCGGTGGTGCGAAGATGTCCGCCGAATCACAAAACCTTCTGTCTGATAAATTAGACGAAATGTTGGCAAAGGCCAACGTTACGCCCGAAGTATTCAACCGCCTCAGCAGCGGGCTGGAAAAACTTACCGAAACCACCGCCAATCTCAGCAATCTGACCAATGTGGTGAGCGTCAACAAGACCTATGCCGATGAAATGGTTCAGATGACGAACAACCTCAATCAGTTGAATCAGTTCTACGTGAACCAGCTGCAGGTTTCGAAAGCGCAGACGGAAGCGGGCGTGAAACTGCAGGAAGACGTGAACAAGATTATGGAAACGTTGAGCAGTTCGCTCGAAAGTTCGCAGAAATACCGTCAGGAAATAGACGACCTTTCCGAAAAGGTTTCCGCACTGAACCGTATGTACGGGCAGATGCTTGCCGCCATGCAAGGCGCACAACCGGCAAAAAATTAATTCCGCAAGTAACACAAATTTTTGAACCTATTCGGTTATGTCAGGAGGAGGAAAAGAAACACCAAGGCAAAAGATGATCGGGATGATGTACCTCGTGTACACCGCCCTGTTGGCTTTGAACGTGTCGGTGGCCGTGTTGGAATCATTCCTTACGATCAACGAAGCTTTTGAAACGACCAATGAAAGTTATGTGCAGAAAAACGCAGACTTGTATCAGCGTTTTCTCGCCACCTACGTAGCCAATGAGGCGAAAGTGGGCAAACATTGGGCAAAAGCCAAAAAAGTGCAAGATGCAACGAAAGAACTTTACGACTATATCCAAAAGACCAAGATAGAGCTTATCGCCTTTACCGAACAGATTCCTTACGAAGAGGCGGAACATCTCGATCCGCGGCATATAAGTCGTCAGGACAATTACGATGACCCTACCCGTTTCTTCCTCGGCATAGACAACGACAAGAACGGTCGGGCATATGAATTACATTCGAGGCTGCATGAATACCGTGAGTTTCTGTTGGAGCAGGTGGAAGAAAGAGACCGTGAAGACATTCCCCTGCGTACCTTACACGTGGAAGGAACAAAATGGTATAATGCCAACGGTGAAGAACAAAGTTGGGAAATATTTCACTTTTCCCATACGATTATCGTGGCCGATCTGGCTTTGCTCAACAAGATTCAAAATGATATCTTGAATGCCGAAAACGACATCGTGTCTTATCTCTATTCGGCTATCAGCGATGAAGACTTCAAGTTCGACACCATTTCGGCGCGCGTGGTTCCCGTTTCCAACAGCGTGTTGGTAGGCTCTAATTTCGAAGCGGATGTCTTTGTGGCGGCTTTCGATTCAAAAGCTGAAATCTCGGCTACCATCGACGGCAAGGAATATTCCGGTGCGGGCGGTTCCATCCGCTATAAAGTGCCGGCCAATACGATCGGAACGCGCAAGGTGAACGGCACGATTCATGTGCCGGCATCTTTCGGGGTCAAGTCCTATCCGTTCCAGTTCGAGTATGAGGTACGCCAGTCCACCGCCACCGTGAGCGCGGACAAGATGAATGTGTTCTACGTGGGGGTTGACAATCCCGTTTCGGCGATTGCCGGCGGTATCACCGATGCCAACACGCGCGTGGAAATATCCAACGGTACGATTACCAAGACCAAACCCGGTGAATATATCGTACGCGTGAACACGCCCGGTGTGGATGCCACCGTAAGGGTCTATGCCAAGGAAAACGGAAAGGAAACCCTGATGGGCAGCAAGACTTTCCGCGTAAAGCGCGTCCCCGACCCCGTGGCCCGTATCAACGGACAGGCAGAAGGGGTAAAGAAAATAGACAAGAACACGCTTGCCAATGCCGGAGGTCTGTTGGTTTCGATGAAAGACTTTGAATTCGAATTGAATCTGAAGATCGCTTCTTTCAACGTACAGGTTTCGCGTAAAGGGGAATTGTCGGCCATGATGCCTTCGGACGGAAACAAGTTCTCGAAGAATATGGTCGATAACTTCAAGCGTTGTCAGTTGGGCGACAAGGTGTTCATTACCGATATTACGGCACAGATGCCTGATGGCAACCGTATGTTGGGCGATATGATTTTGACAATCAAATAGTGTATATTCTCTCGCAAGAGATAAAATAAACCGTTATGAAACGAATTATCCTCTCAATCTTAGTTGCGGCTTTCTTCGGCATGTTTGCCGGATCGCTCAAAGCGCAGGTTTTGGAAAACACCCCTCCCCGGGATAACTTCTTCAAGAAGGAAAACACCGCCGACCGTTTGCCGCGCGAATACGTTTATGTTCGTGAAGCGGACGTTTATATCAAATGGAGGGTTTGGAGAATGGTGGATTTCCGCATGAAGATGAACCAGTATCTCTACTATCCCATTGAACCGGTACAAGACCGTATCAGTTTGATGAGCCTTATCATCAAGAACATGGAAAGCGGCAATATCGTTGCCTATGATCCCTTTACGGATGACTTCCGCAAACAACTCACCTATGAGGAATTTATCCGTCAAAACACACAAATCAAGGAACTGCAGAAAGAAGATCTGGACAATCCCGGTCAGTTCATCACCTCGATGGATACTTCGTCTTTCCAGATTCATAACGTAAAAATGATTCGCTTGAAAGAGGATTGGTTTATCGACAAGCAACGTTCTATCCGTGATATCCGCGTGTTGGGACTGGCCCCCGTCATTCAAGTGTTCGATGAAGAAAGCGGTCAATTGAAGGGGAATCAGACCTTGTTCTGGCTTTATTATCCATCGGTACGCGGCACTTTCGCCAAAACTGAGTCTTTCAACCGCCACAACAGTGCCATGCGTCAATCTTACGACGATGTTTTTGCCTGGAACAGATGGTTCCAAAGCTATATCACCAAAATCGATAACCAGCAGGACAGACAGATTTCGGCCTATGCTCAGGGTGCCAACATCATGCGGGAAGCCGAACGCATAGAAGAAATGCTCTTTGAAATAGAACACGACTTGTGGGAATATTAATCCCGCGTCCCGATTTGCCGGTATAACACCGGAAAAGAGGTTGTATAAAGGTCTTGAACCGACAAGGCCTGACTTGTACAACCTCTTTTTATTTTCCCTCCTTCATAAGCGTTTTTTGGTGTAACTTTACGGGGATGTTTGACTTTTTTGCACAGGAAATAGAATATCTTAAAGGCGTGGGCGCTGCAAGGGCAAATATTCTTCGCAACGAAGCCAATGTGCGCACGTACGGAGACTTGCTCAACTATTTTCCGTTCCGTTACGTGGAGAAAGGCGGTTTTATCGATATCGGCCTTATTCGCGATGACAAAAATCCTGTAGCCATCAAAGGCAAGATAAAAAACGTAAGCGAGACCGGGTTCGGACGCAATAAACGTTTGGTGGCGCAAATGAGCGATGGCACAGGCAGCATCGAACTCACCTGGTTTTCGGGGCTGAAATGGATCAGCCCGAAGATAAGACCCAATGTAGAACTCACCGCTTACGGGAAACCGGTTATCTTTAATCATCGCATCGGTCTCAATCATCCCGAAATAGAAATCATCGATGCCTCCCGTCCCGTACAGGAAACCGGTTTGGGAATCCAGCCGCTCTATCCGACCACTGAAAACATGAAGAATCGGGGGCTTACCACCAAAGCATTGGCGGCGATTACCCGAAACCTATGCCAGCAGGCCGTGCAAAGTATTCCTGAATTACTGAGCCCGGAAATCGTAAATCGCTATCGGTTGCTGTCACGGGAAGAAGCTTACCGACAGGTACATCACCCCGACAGTCTGGCTTTTGCCGAATGTGCCCGTCAACGGCTCAAATTTGAAGAACTTCTGCTACTCCAGCTCAAGATATTGCGCCACAAACTCAAAAATGCCAAAGTAAGGGGGTTCTCCTTCGATACGGTGGGCGATAACTTCCTGTATTTCTTTAACCATAATCTATCCTTTGAACTGACAGGCGCACAAAAAAGGGTGATAAAGGAGATCCGCGCCGATACCAAAACAGGGTTGCAGATGAACCGTCTTCTGCAAGGCGATGTAGGAAGCGGAAAAACCATCGTGGCGCTGATGTCAATGTTGCTGGCTGTGGATAACGGATTCCAGGCTTGTTTGATGGCCCCCACCGAAATTCTGGCCAAACAACACTACAGCAGCATTTCCGCTATGTTACGTTCAATGAACGTGCGGGCGGGGTTGCTCACCGGTTCCACTGCAAAAAAAGACCGCGTCATATTGGGCAACATGCTGGCCGATGGACAGTTGAACATTCTGATAGGCACTCACGCGCTTCTGGAAGACAAAGTGGTGTTCCAGAACCTTGGTCTGGTAGTGATAGATGAACAACACCGGTTCGGGGTTGCCCAAAGGGCCAAACTCTGGGCCAAAAACCAGGTGCCGCCGCATATTCTGGTAATGACAGCCACACCGATTCCGCGTACCTTGGGCATGACCCTCTATGGCGATTTGGACGTTTCGGTAATTGATGAACTACCTCCCAATCGGAAACCGGTAAAAACGGTACATTTCACAGACAAAGATCGACTCAAACTGTTTTCTTTCATGCGTAAGGAAATAGCCCAAGGCCGCCAGATCTACATCGTGTACCCACTGATACAGGAATCCGAAAATTCTGACCTGAAAGATCTGATGGACGGCTACGAAAGTATCAGCAGGGCTTTTCCTGTTCCCGATTATCAACTGAGCATCGTACATGGACGGATGAAAGCCGAAGACAAGGAATTCGAGATGAAACGCTTCAAGAATGGACAAACACAGATTATGGTGGCCACCACGGTCATAGAAGTAGGTGTGGATGTTCCCAACGCAAGCGTGATGGTAATCGAAAACAGCGAACGTTTCGGCCTGGCGCAGCTCCACCAATTGAGGGGACGTGTAGGACGAGGGGCAGAACAATCCTATTGTATCCTGATGAGTTCTTCCAAACTCAGTAACGATGCCAAGGAACGTATTGATACGATGGTTGCCACCAACGATGGTTTTAAGATTGCTGAGGCCGACCTTAAACTGCGCGGCCCCGGTGATTTGCAGGGAACACGGCAAAGCGGCCTCTTGGCATTGAAAATTGCCGATATTGTGGAAGACGAAAACATCATGCGGGCCGCCCGTTATACCGCCACGGAGATTTTGCAGGAAGACCCCGACCTGCAATTGCCCAAAAACCGGCTTCTGGCAGCCGAAATGAAAAAAAACGGCATAGGCAATTTTTGGGCAAAAATCAGTTGATCCATGAAAAACATGCACCTTTCAGTATATGGCGCACGCGCCCATAACTTACAGAACATAGACCTTAAACTTCCGCTTCAGAAACTGATTGTGATTACCGGTTTGAGCGGAAGCGGCAAATCATCCATCGCTTTCGACACCATCTATGCCGAAGGCCAACGCCGCTATATGGAAACATTCTCAGCCTATGCCCGCCAATTTATCGGCACATTGGAAAGGCCTGATGTGGATAAGATAGACGGCTTGAGCCCGGTTATCGCCATTGAACAGAAGACCACCAACAAGAATCCGCGTTCCACCGTCGGTACGGTAACGGAAATCTACGACTACCTGCGTTTGCTCTTTGCCCGCATCGGAGAAGCTTATTCTTACGTGAGCGGCGAAAAAATGGTAAAATATACCGAGGAACGTATATTGGAATTGATTTTAAAGGAATACGAAGGGAAACGGATTCTAGTCTTGGCGCCATTGATTAGCGGCAGAAAAGGCCATTACCGGGAATTGTTTGAAAACGTGCGCAAACAAGGATATCTCAAAGTGAGAATAGACGGGAAAATCACCGACCTGAGTTTCGGCATGTATCTTGACCGCTACAAAACGCACGATATCGAACTGGTCATTGACAAGATGACGGTGAACGAAAAGAGCCGGACCCGTTTGGTGCAAGGGCTCAAAGCCGCCGTAAAGCAAGGGAAAGGACGCGTGATGATTTACGATGAAGACACGCAACAGGCCCGCTATTACAGCAAAACGCTCATGTGTCCCGTTTCCGGCATTTCCTATCCCGAACCCGAACCCAATACTTTCTCGTTCAATTCGCCTTATGGCGCCTGCCCGCGTTGCAAAGGCTTAGGCAAAGAAGTTTCACCGGATATGGATAAAATAATACCGGACCCGAAACGCAACATCAAGCAAGGCGGATTGGCACCTTTGCAACCAGACAAGGTTGACCGTAAGGAAGGATATCTGGGAGAGAACTGGATCCTCTCTCAAATCGAGATGATAGGAAAAGCGTATCATTTCGATTTGAGCACACCATTGGCCGATATCTGTCCGGAAGGCATGAACGCTATCCTGTATGGCGACCATCGCTGCATCGAAATGAAAAACAAAACGCTGGGCGTAACGCGCAAACTGGATATCGATTTTGACGGCATCGTTCCATATCTCCAACGTTTTTCGGAAACAGGAAGTCCCCGTGAGCAAAAATGGGCCTTGCAATACATGTCGGCCAAAACCTGCGGCGAATGTGGAGGCACACGGCTTCAAAAAATTTCGTTGCACTACCGTATCAATGGCAAAAACATCGCCGAACTTTCGGCCATGAGCTTGGATGAACTCTATCTATGGTTAGAGGAGACCGAAAATCATCTTAACGAAACGCAACGCAAAATCGGACATGAAATCTTGCGCGAAATAAAAAACCGCATCCGCTTTCTACTGGATGTAGGTATCGGTTATCTGTCCCTCTCGCGCGAAACCACTCACCTTTCAGGCGGAGAAACGCAACGCATCCGTTTGGCCACACAAATCGGCTCAAAATTAGTGGGTGTGCTATATATATTGGATGAACCCAGTATAGGTCTCCACCAACGCGACAATCACAAACTCATCGACTCTCTCAAAAAATTGCGTGATATGGGCAATACGGTGATTGTGGTGGAACACGATGAAGACATGATGCGGGCGGCGGACTATATCGTGGATATGGGCCCCGGTTCAGGAACCGAAGGCGGCAAAGTAATCGCACAAGGCGAACCTGAATACTTTCTGAAACAGAAATCCATCACGACGGATTATCTGAACGGTATCCGGGAAATCTCCATTCCGGCGAAAAGACGTGCCGGCAACGGGCAATTCCTTTGTTTGAAAGGAGCCTGCGGGCATAACCTGAAGAATGTGGATCTCAAGATTCCGCTCAACATGTTCATTTGCATAACAGGCGTTTCGGGAAGCGGCAAGTCTTCGTTGATTGGACAGACCCTGCAACCCGTCTTGAGCCGTCATTTCTATCGTTCCCATGCCGAACCGCTCGCCTACCGGAAAGTAGAGGGACTTTCCCGCATAGACAAGGTTATCGAGGTGGATCAGGCCCCCATCGGACGCTCTCCACGTTCCAATCCTGTAACCTATGTAGGGGTTTTCGATGAAATCCGCCAACTTTACGCTTCTCTTCCCGACTCCAAGATAAGAGGATACAAGGCGGGAAGATTCTCATTCAACGTAAAGGGCGGCCGTTGCGAAAAATGCAGCGGCGCCGGCATCGAAACCATCGAGATGAACTTTTTGCCCGATGTTTATGTTACCTGCGAAGAATGTAACGGGAAACGTTACAATCGGGAAACACTTGAAATCCGATATAAGGGAAAATCCATCAACGACGTGCTGAACATGAGCATCGCCCAGGCGGTGGAGTTCTTTGAAAACATTCCCTTTATCGCCGCCAAACTCAAAACCCTGAACGATGTGGGGTTAGGCTATATCACGCTCGGACAACCCTCTACCACGCTTTCTGGCGGTGAAGCGCAACGTATCAAACTGGCCACAGAACTTTCGAAAAAAGAAACCGGAAACACACTCTATATCTTGGATGAACCCACCACCGGCCTGCACTTCGAGGATATCCGCATCTTGCTGTTGGTCTTGCAGAAACTGGTGGATGCCGGCAATACGGTGTTGGTAATCGAACACAACCTAGACGTTATCAAATGCGCCGATTATATCATCGACCTTGGTCCTGAAGGCGGCAAGGCGGGCGGCAATATCGTTGCCGAAGGCACACCCGAACAGATTGCGCGCAACAAAAGGAGTTATACGGGGCAATATCTAAGCCCGCTTCTAAAAAAGAAACAACTATGTCATCGGTAAGAATCTTCTGCAAAAACACAGGTATTTTCAAGGAATATCCCTTGGGCACCACCCTGGCGCAAATCGCCGCCGACCAAAAGGTGGTTCTTCGGAACGATATTCTGGGAGCGAAAGTAAACCACAAACTACGTGAACTTTCGTACGAGATATACAAACCCAAGACCATTGAGTTTATCGATATCCACGATACGACAGGTTATTCGATGTATATGCGCTCCACGGTTTTTATTCTTTTCAAAGCCGTACGCGACCTATGGCCAGAAACCACGCTCAAAGTGGAGCACTCGCTTCCCTGGGGCAGTTATTGCGAACTGAACGGCTGGAAAGGAGAAATCTCCCTCGATATGGTGGAGCAAATCCGCAGACGGATGCAGGAAATCGTGGATGCCGACCTGCCTTTCACGCGTACACAAATGCCCACGGAAGAAGCCATCGAAATCTTCAAGCATCACCGATTAAACGAAAAGGTATTGCTTTTTCAGACCCGAAGAGAACTCTATTCCTCGGTTTATACCTTAGACAATACCGCCAACTATTTTTACGGCTATCTCGTTCCCTCCACAGGCTATATCCGCAACTTTCATATCGACCGCTATTTCGGCAACGGCATTATCGTCATCCGTCCCGATCTTAAGGATACCGTAGGTGCCAATCTCCAAGACTTTCTTTCCAATCTCCTCAAAGAGGCCCTGCACGGCGGCAGCAAACTTTTCAAAACATTTCAGGAACAGAAAGAATGGCTTGATATCATGGGAATTCCTTATGTGGGGAAACTCAACAAGGTATTGATGGAAGAAGGGCCAAGCCGACTCATTCAGATATCGGAAGCCTTACAGGAAAAGAAAATCGCCTGTATCGCCGATATGGTGGTGAAACGCCCCGATTGCCGTATCGTGCTTATCAGCGGGCCTTCTTCTTCGGGCAAGACCACTTTCTGCAAACGACTTTCGGTGCAATTGCAGGTATTGGGATACCAAACGGCTGAAATTTCTTTGGATGATTATTTTGTGGATAGGGAAAAAACGCCCAAAGACGAAAACGGCGATTACGATTTCGAAGCGCTGGAAGCCGTTGACCGTGATTTCTTCAACCAACAGTTAAAGCAGATGCTGGAAGCGAAAAAAGATACGGAAATAAAACTGCCCACCTTCGACTTTAAAGACGGCAAGCGCAAATTTTTAGGCAAAAAGGTTCGTATAACGCCCAAAACCATTGTGATTGTGGAAGGCATCCATGGCTTGAACCCTGCCCTTACCACGATAGACGATCGCTATACCTTCAAAATTTTTGTTTCCGCATTGACCCATATCAGCATCGATGCCCAAAATCCGATAAGCAGCACTGACAACCGGCTTATCCGAAGATTGGTACGGGACTATAATTTCAGAGGTTATTCCGCTTTGCAGACACTTGAACGATGGCCAAGCGTGAAACGCGGCGCGAACAAAAATATTTTTCCCTTTCAGGAAAATGCCGATGTGATGTTTAATTCCGCCCTTTTGTTGGAGTTGTGCGTACTAAAGAAATATGCGGAACCTCTCTTACGTGAGATTCCCGAAACTTCGGAACATTACGGGGAAGCGCTTAGGCTCCTCAAATTCCTATCCTTCTTTATTTCCATAGATGAAAAGGAAATCCCCCCCACTTCCGTCCTGCGTGAATTCTTGGGTGGAAGCAGTTTTGTTTATTGATATTTCGGACAGAATCAACAATGACCACGATGAAAACATTACATACACCGGCACAGATTTTTGAGCTTTTTAAACAACACCGGCATATCTGCACCGATACCCGGAAGATAGTGCCGGGTGCGATATTCTTTGCCCTGAAAGGAGAAAACCACGATGCCAATGCATTTGCCAAAGAGGCGGTAGAAAAAGGCTGCGCCTGTGCCGTGATAGACTATCCTAAATATGCGGGGGAAAAATGTTTCTTGGTGAAAGATTGTTTGGAAACACTTCAAAAAATCGCCGTATTGTATCGTCAAAGCATGATGATTCCGGTAATCGGCGTTACGGGAACGAATGGCAAGACCACCACCAAGGAACTATTGCGCTCGGTATTGGGTACAAGATTCAAAACCTACGCCACACAAGGCAATCTCAATAATCATATCGGCGTACCGATCTCCGTTCTATCCATTCCATCCGACACCGAAATCGCCATTATAGAAATGGGAGCCAATCATCCGGGAGAAATCGCCGAACTTTGTAAGATTGCGTTACCTACCTATGGTTTGATCACCAATATCGGCAAGGGGCATTTGGAAGGGTTCGGTTCCTTCGAAAACATTGTCCGTACCAAAAATGCCTTGTATGAATTTTTACGTAAAGTAAAAGGGAAAGCCTTCGTTTGCGCCGACAATCCGTTGCTCATGGATTTAAGCCGAAATCTGGAACGCTTCTGTTACGGCGAAAAGACGAATGTTTTCTTACAAATGAACCGTATCGAAAACGGACAACCTTACTTAACCTGCTGTCTGCACGGATCGGCTTCCAGTCCTTCCCTATCTGAAATATCCACACGGCTCGTTGGCGGTTACAATCTCGAGAACGTGGCCGGCGCGGCTTGCGCGGGACGTTACTTCGGGCTCACTGACCATGAAATATGCTACGGTATCGCCAATTACACGCCCACCAACCTGCGTTCTCAAAGTATCCGTATCGGCAACAACCTGATTATCGCCGACACCTACAACGCCAATCCCACCAGTATGGCCGCCGCCATCGGAAACTTCGGCAACCTGCACCTTGCCGAAACCAAAACCGTGATCCTTGGCGATATGCTCGAACTTGGCAAGTCTTCCAAAGAAGAACACCAAACCATTATCGAGTCGCTGAAACAATACAAGTTTCCGCAAGCCTATCTGGTTGGCGGTTGTTTTGCCTCAACCGAACATCCTGCCGAATACCTCGTATTCGCCACTACCGAAGACCTTCTCGCACACTTGGAGCAACATCCTTTCGAGAACCGCAGCGTGTTGCTGAAGGGTTCGCACGGTATTCATCTGGAAAAGGTAATCGACTTTCTCCAACAGAAAGGAAGACGACAGGCCTAAGTCTGACGGAAATGATGTACCTTTACGGACAAAGGGACTGTCCGTGAAGGTACATGATGATGGTGATCGCTCTAAGATACTTCAGAAAGATGTACCTTTAGCGGACAAAGGGACCGTCCGTGAAGGTACATGATGACGGCGATTGCTCTAAGATACTTCAGAAAGATGTACCTTTAGCGGACAAAGGGGCTGTCCGTGAAGGTACATGATAATGACGATTGGGTTGAGATACTTCAGAAAGATGTACCTTTGTTCCGGGATGTGGTTCCCTTGCAAAGCTTTAATGTAACGTTATGAAAAATCTTTTTTTTCTTTCCCGGACAAAATATTTCGGCATACTTGCCACCGCTCTATATGTTTCGCTTGTGTCTTGCAAGCAAAACCACACCGGTTATGATGCCGGAGGAACGCTTGAAGCGGTAACGGTAACCGTTTCGGCGCATGGTAACGGAGATATCCTCTGGTTGCACGGTCAGGAAGGTTCCGAAGTGAAAAAGGGGCAACTGTTGGGCTATACCGACACCACGCCTTTCCATTTGCAGGAAAAAGTGTTGCTATCGGGCAGAAACGCCATGACCGGTTCCACCTTGGATGCACAGATAGAGCAGATTCGGTATATGATAGACAACTGCCGTATCCTCAGCCCCGTTTCCGGCACAATTATAGACCGTTACGCCCAAGAGGGAGAGTTGGCCTATGCCGGAAAACCTATTTTCCGGATCGCGAAACTCGATACCATGCATCTAAAGGCCTATGTAACGGCCAAACAACTCTCCGACCTCAAATTGAACCAGGAAGTGCAGGTATTCGCCTATAGGGGCGAGGAAGAAGTGTTGTATCGCGGCAGTCTGGTACATATCGCCGATTATGCCGAATTCACACCCAAATCGGTGCAGACTCAGAATGAACGCGACAATTTGGTGTATGCGGTGAAAATCGCCGTCAAAAACGACGGTTTTTTGAAAATCGGTATGCATGCCGATGTAATTTTTTAAAGCATGGCGGGATCATCGGTTATCGTTTCCCATGTCAGTAAATATTTCGGGCGTGGAACGCATCGGGTAAAAGCCGTTGACGATATTTCACTGCGCGTGGAAAAAGGCGAGCTGTTCGGCATTATCGGCCCCGATGGCGCAGGCAAGACCACCCTCTTCCGCATAATGGCATCCTTGTTGTTACCCGATGAAGGTCAAGTGCGCATCGAAGGCTTCAATACTGTAACCCAATACAAGGACATACGCCGGATTATCGGCTATATGCCAGGCCGTTTTTCGCTTTACCAAGACCTCAGTGTAGAAGAGAACCTTAGCTTTTTCGCCACCCTTTTCGGCACCGATATCCGCGCCAATTACGATTTTATCCATCCCATTTACCGCTATCTGGAACCTTTCAAAAAAAGAAAGGCCGGCAACCTTTCAGGTGGCATGAAACAGAAACTGGCGCTTTGCTGCTCCCTTATCCACAATCCCAAAGTGTTGTTCCTGGATGAACCCACCACGGGCGTGGATCCTGTTTCGCGTAAGGAATTCTGGGAGATGCTCGGTTTGCTGCAAGGAAAGGACATTACCGTCGTGGCATCCACGCCCTACATGAGCGAAGCCGTACGTTGCCACCGAATCTGTTTTGTACAAGAAGGAAAGGTTATCGGTTGCGACACACCGCAAAAAATACGTGAAGCCTTCCCTTGGCAGGTGTTTTCGGTAAAAAGCACGGAGATGTTCCGGTTGTTGCAAGATTTGCGTGCCTATCCCGAATGCCGTGCCTGCCATGCCTTCGGTGCCAGCCAGCATATCTATCTTCCCGTTGGCAGCGATGCCGATGCCTTGCACCGCTACCTCTGCGAAAAAGGACATACCGATATCCGTATCAAGACCATCGAGGCCGGCATAGAAGACTGCTTTATGAACCTTATGACAGAAGGAGGAGGGAATGATGGGGATTAAAAGCATACGGAATCGTCTGTTGCGCGAAAGGAAGGCCATTCAAACGGTAAACGACGGCTACGTGATCCAGGTAAAGGATCTCACCAAGAAATTCGGGGATTTCACTGCAGTAGATCATATCAGTTTCGAAGTAAGGAAAGGTGAGATCTTCGGCTTTTTAGGTGCCAATGGCGCGGGCAAGACAACGGCGATACGGATGTTGTGCGGACTGCACCGTCCCACTTCGGGCAGCGGAACGGTAGCGGGTTTCGATATCTTTTCCCAACAGGAAGACATCAAGCGGAATATCGGCTATATGAGTCAGAAATTCTCGCTCTACAACGATTTACGCGTTTGGGAAAACATACGCCTGTTTGCCGGTATCTATGGCGTGAATGAAAGTAAAATCGCGCCCAAAACCGATGCCCTGCTGAGCCGATTGGGTTTCATGAGCGAAAAGAACACGCTTGTGAGCGAACTTCCCTTGGGTTGGAAACAGAAACTGGCCTTTTCTGTGGCTATCCTGCATGATCCCCAGATTGTATTCCTCGATGAACCTACCGGCGGTGTGGATCCGCTTACCCGCAGACAATTCTGGGAATTGATTTACGAAGCGGTGAGCCGGGGTATCACGGTATTCGTCACCACCCATTATATGGATGAGGCCGAATACTGCAACCGGGTAAGCATGATGGTGGATGGCCGCATCGAAATGCTCGACACCCCCAAGAACCTGCGCCACCATTTTGAAGTGGAAAGCATGGAAGACGTGTTTACGCAGATTGCCCGCAAAGCCACCCGAAACGACGACTGAGATGAAACAGTTTTTCGCTTTTGTTGAAAAGGAGTTCTACCATATTTTCCGGGACAAGGCAACCATGCTGATTATCCTGCTGATGCCAGTGGTACAGGTATTGATTTTCGGGTTTACCATCACCACTGATATCCGCGATACTGCAATCGCCGTATGCGATCTTTCCCGCAGCAAGGAAAGCCGGGAACTGATCGGGAAGATTCAGGCGGGCGCCTACTTCTGCATAAACGACTATCTTGATTCTCCCGAAGCAGCCGAAAACATATTCCGCAAAGGAAAGATAAAAACGGTAGTGGTGATTCCAGAGGATTTTGACGACCGCATCGCCCGCAACGAAAACACCGGCATACAACTTATCACCGATGGCAGCAACCCCAATGAAGCCAATATCATTACCGGATATCTCAAAACCATTGCGGCAGAATTCGCTACCGAACAGCACCCGCAGATGCAACCGCCCTTGTCGCTTTCGACCGAGACCCTCATGCTTTACAATCCCCGGCTCAAAAGCGCCTATACTTTCGTGCCGGGCGTTATCGGACTTGTTTTGATGCTTATCTGCACCTTGATGACTTCGGTTTCGATTGTAAGGGAACGCGAACACGGCACGATGGAAGCCCTGCTGGTTGCGCCGTCCAGACCCCTATATATCATCTTTGCCAAAACCGTACCCTATTTCGTTATCTCCATCTTCAACCTGCTTGTCATCATCCTGCTCTCCCTTTTTGCGTTCAATGTACCCATACGGGGCAGTTTCCTGCTCTTTTTGGCAACCAGTATCCTGTATATCTTCACCTCGCTCAGCCTTGGAATCTTTATCTCCACCGTTTCCAGAACCCAGCAAATCGCCATGATCATCTCGCTCATGGGGCTGATGCTACCCACCGTGTTGCTTTCGGGGCTGATGTTCCCTATCGAAAGCATGCCCCCCGTATTGCAAGGGATTTCGTATCTGCTGCCGGCGCGCTGGTTTATCGAAATGGAACGCATCATCATGATAAAGGGACTCGGCTTCAGTTATGTCTGGATGCAATGGACCATCCTGACGGGCATGGCTTACCTGTTTCTGATATTGAGCGTACGCGGATTTAAAGTACGGTTGGACTAAAGCCTGAAAAAAAAAATGCAAGCGAAAGTATTGAAATATCTGCTCGAAAAGGAATTCAAGCAAATGCTGCGCAACCCCATCATGCTGCCGCTGATTATCGCTTTACCGTTGATACAATTGGTTATCCTTCCCTATGCCGCCACTTATGAGATACACAACATCCGCATTGCCGTGGTCAACAACGACCACAGCCCGACCGCACGTGCGCTGGAAGAAAAAATCGCCTCTTCGGGCTATTTCCGGATCGTACGGCAAGCCGCCAACTATCAGGAGGCACAGCAATATATCCGGGAGGGTGTGGCCGGCATGGCGATAGAAATTCCCCTCGGTTTCGAGGCGGATTTAACAATGAACCGCCCCACAAGCCTATATATCACCGCCGATGCGGTAGATGGCATGAAAGCCGGTATCGGCGCTTCCTACATAGGCGAAATCATTCAGGAGTTTGCCGCACAGACCGTGCAGGAAAAAGCCATGAAAGGATTGATTGATATAAAGCACCATCCTGTTCCGGCACAAATCGAAGCCACACCTCTGTTTCGCTTCAATCCCGATCTGGACTACAAGACCTATATGGTACCAGGTATTTTGGCCATGCTGCTCACGCTGGTGGGCGGCATTCTGGCCGCGCTCAATATCTCCAGCGAACGCGAATCAGGCACATTGGAACAAATCAACGTAAGTCCGGTAAGAAAAATCGACTATCTGTTGGGAAAATTAATCCCGTTTTGGATCATGGGATTGCTGATTACCCTTATCGGCTTGGGCATCGCCTATCTGCTCTACGGCGTGATACCGAAAGGCAACCTTTTTACGCTCTTGACCTTCGCCGTAATTTACAACATGGGCTTTACCGGTTTCGGACTTTTCATCTCTTCGGTGGCCAAAAGCCAACAGCAGGCCATGTTCATCGCCTTTTTCTTCCTGCTTATCTTCTTCCTGATGGGCGGGCTTTTCACGCCTGTTTCAAGCATGCCCAACTGGGCGCAGTATATCACCTATCTCAATCCCACGGCCTATCTTATCGATGCCATGCGGCTCATTATCCTCAAAGGAAGCCGTTTTTCCGACCTCTACCCACAATTCTGGGCAACCGTAAGTTTTGCCATAACCTTCAACGCGATGGCCTTGCTGGCTTTCCGAAAAACGGCCCGTTAGGCTTCTTCGAACGAATGGAAAAACCGGATTCTTTCCAATAACGCCGAACAAAAAACGGCGGGTGATCCATCATGAACCACCCGCCATTTGCAAAAGACTTGCCGACAAACTTAACGTTTGCTTATCTTGACTGCCTTGCCGTCTATCATCAGCAGATAGATGCCGCTGTGGCAGTCGGTCAGGTCCATTTCGATGCCCCCGACAAGCACACGGTTGATTCTGCGTATGTCCATTCTTCCGTCCATTTGTCCGTCCAAAAACACTTTTTGCACATTTCGCACTTTTTTGAAAGAGGGGTATGGAGCGTTCCGATGGCGCGTCAAGACCACCGTCCAAAGGGTCTGAAAAGGGCATTCCTGGCACGTGCATACAATTCCCGCAGGGCATAAACGGTTTCCTGTCCCCTATTAAAATAGTTCTTTTCAATAAAGGCCTTGAGGCTGTCTGTCGAAAGTGCGGGGAAAGCCCCCCCTTCTTCAAGCTTATTATCCGGTAAGAGCTGTGCGGAAGCGACTTGCATCATTCCAAAAACACCACACAGATATCCGATCAAGCGCGCTTTTGACATATCTCTTTTTGTTGGTGAGGCTTTACGCATTTGAGATTAAACGCCCCCACCGCCCGTTCAAAAATACCGTTTGTCCATGCCAGTACCATGCCGTAATTACTTACCGGCAATCCTGCCGCACAAAGGGCATCCACACGAACAGAGAGTTGCCGGTCGCTCACCATACACCCGCCACACTGTACAGCAAGCGCAAAATCCTGCAGGTTATCAGGCAACGGATCCAAACCCGCCACAAATTCAAAACACAAATTCTTACCGCTAACCTTCCGCAAGGCTGCCGGCAGTTTCACCCGACCTATATCGCGACAATTCACCTGATGGGTACAGGATTCAAGAATCAACACCTTATCGCCCTCTTGAAGCCGCGTCAAATGGCGCGTGCCGGCCACATATGTGTCAAAATGGCCCTTTCCACGCGCCATGCACAGACTGAAACCGGTAAGGGGCATATCGGCGGGCAACAACGCCGCCACTTCCTTGAAAGCCTGACTGTCGGTAATCACCAACGAAGGGCTGCGGTGCAGAGAAGCCAAAAGCACAGGCAGTTCTTCGGTTTGGCAAAGCAGAGGCAAGGCATGCATATCCAAACACTGACGCGCCATAAGTACCTGCGGCAGAATAAGCCTGTCCCGAGGTGCCTCACTATCGATGGGGCAAACCAACACCACGATATCACCCGTTTCCACAACCCCCTCCAAAATTTTTTCCTTGCCGTATTCCCTTTCTCCCTGCGGTAACATTGCGCGCAATTGCTCCGTAACCGGACGCCCAGGATCTTCTGCCGGATTGCTGGATACTGACCTTTCCGCAAGGGCTTGCCGGATACTGAAATCAAGAATACGGGAGGCCGGATAGCGTTTGGTCAATAAAGTCTTAAGACCGGCTGAAAGCGGAATCTTATCGGCCTTATTGTGTAAAATAAGAAATGGAATGGAATCTTTTTGCAAGAGATCTGCAAATTCCTTTTCATCTTCGGCAAAGGTATTGCCTGAAATCAGCAATACCGCCGTATTCATACGGGCTATCGTTTCCCTTGTTTTTTCCACACGCAAACGCCCCACTTCTCCTTCATCATCGAAACCCGCCGTATCAACAAGCACACATTTTCCAATTCCCAGAATCTCACAAGACTTCTTTACCGGATCGGTAGTCGTGCCGGGCCTTTCAGACACAATGGCAGTCTGCTGTCCGGTCAGAAGATTTATCAAACTGCTCTTTCCCTGATTTCGTTTGCCGAAAATACCGATATAAAGTTCCTGCGCCATATTAAAAACTAATACGATAATTCATGCGGGAACACCACAATATTGAAGATCCGCATAGGAAACTCCAGCAGACGCACTAAAAACTACTTGTCTGCCGCTTGGTTTTTCAGCATCCGGTTCATCTGTTCCATCATGTCGGGCAGGGCGCGGAGGGCGGCCATTTCTTTCCATTTGGCGCGAACCTCCGATACGGGCGTGCCGAAGTAGGTCTTGCCGCCTTCCAAAGACTTATCAACCGCCGAGGTGGCGAGAATCACCGCCCCCTGGCCGATAACGAGGTCTTTGTTGATAAGCACCGAAGCCCAGATGGAAACATAGTCTTCGATGACCGTAACCCCGGCGATGGCCGAGTGCGCTCCGATAAGCACATGTTTACCGATATGGGTGTCGTGTCCGATTTGCACGAAATTATCCATCTTGGTGCCGTCGCCCACCATCGTGTCGCCCGAAACTCCGCGGTCAACCGCCGTCAGGGCACCTATTTCCACGTCATTGCCCAGAATCGTGCGTCCGCTGGACTCGAATTTGCGGAAAGTGCCGTTCTTGGTACGTTGAAAATAGCAGGCATCCCCGCCGATCACCGCTCCGGACTGGATAATGGTATTGTTGCCGATAATCGTATAGTCGTTTATCGTAACGTTGGCATGGATAATGCAGTTCTCGCCGATTTCCACGTGGTTGCCGATAAAAACGCCGGGCTGTATAATCGTTCCTTTGCCGATTTTGGCATCAGGGCTGATCATGGCCGTGGCCGGCAGGAAAGGACGGAAATGGCGTGTAAGCCTGTTGAAATTGCCCATCGGGTCGGGCGTAACCATCAGGCATTTGCCCGCCGGACATTCCACTTCCTTGTCGATCAATATCACGCTCGCTTTGGAAGAAAGGGCTCTTTCGTAGTATTTGTCCAAATCGACAAAGGTGATATCGCCTTCTTCCACCATATGGATCTCATTCATGCCCGATACGGGGAAATCAGGAGAACCCACAATGCGCACGTCTGTCAGAAGCTCCGCTAATTGCTTGACGGTTTGAGGTCTGTCGAATTTCATCAGTTGGTCGGAAGTTAAATAGCTCTTTATATGAAATTAAACACGTTGTGCGTATTCACCTGTGCGGGTATCTACCTTTACCTTATCGCCGGTGTTCACGAACAAAGGCACGCGAATCGTGGCACCGGTGTCGATAGTGGCGTCTTTCATGGCATTGGTGGCCGTGTTGCCCTTTTCGCCCGGTTCGGTATAGGTGATTTCAAATTCCATATAGGCCGGCAGGTCGCAGGAAAGCGGTTCTTCGGTTTCGGCGTGAACCAGAATTTCAACGGTGCAGCCTTCCTTAAGAAACTGCGGATTGGTGATGAGAAATTCGGGGATATTGATTTGGTCGTATGTTTCGGAATTCATGAAGTTGTAACCGGCATCGTCCTTATAGAGGAACTGGTAGGGGCGGCGTTCCACACGCGCCGTGTCGATTTTCACGCCGGCAGGGAAAGTGTTGGCCAAAACCCTGCCATTCTTGAGGTTCTTGAGACGGGTTCTTACGAAAGCGTTGCCCTTTCCAGGTTTTACATGTTGAAATTCAACAATCTGCCAAATCTCATTATTGAAATTAATGCACAAACCGTTTTTGAAATCTGCCGTTGTAGCCATTTTTTATTATTGTTTTTATGTTTACGCTGTATCGGATGCTTTTGACAATATCTTTATGCAAAAGTGAGCAAAGTTAACCAAAAATGCCTTGTATTACAAATACGCCTATCCGAGCGGCTTGGCATGCTTCAAGGACAAGAGCGTATTGGATAGAAGATAAAGCACACGGGCCCCCACATTGCCGTCCCATTCGTCTCTGACAGACGCCGTATCGGGTGCCACTTCGCAAAGGTCGAAACCGATTAGGTTCTTTCCACTTTCTCGCAGACAGGAAAGCAGATAACGAACCTGTTGAAAACTCAGCCCTCCTGGAACAGGCGTACCGGTATGCGGACAAAGATAGGGTTCGAACACATCTATATCGAAGCTCACATAGACATTTTGCGGTAACTGTCCGATGATTTCGCGGCAAACGGACGCCCAATTCCTACCTTCCGAAAGCTGGCGATGGATATGCACATCGGGAAACTGCACGATCCGTCCGGCCGAGGCCACCACCCTGTCTTGTTCCTGTTGGCAGACATCCCGCACACCCACCTGCACCAAACGTTCCACAGACGGAACACCTAAGGCGTTGTTCATGATGGAAGCATGGGAAAAATCAAATTTCTCGTATGCCTCGCGCAAATCGTCATGAGCGTCCAAATGCAGGATACCGAATGAGGCGTATCTCTCTCCCAATGCCTGTATCAAACCTAAAGGAGAACTATGATCGCCCCCTACCACGCCTACGCTTTTACCACTTTCAAGCAAGGAGGACGAAAGACTTTTCAACCAATCGTTCACATAGGCGCCGCCCACATTCACTTTTTCCAAATCGGCGGCGAATCCATGAGCCGCATAACCCTCGGGCAGATCTTCCGTACGGCCTTCCTGAAAGGAGATGACCCTTTCAGCCATCGGACGGAGTTTTTCCGAAAGCCGCGCTATTTCGTCCGACACCGAAAACGAATGGGTTCCGATACCCGCTTTCCATATATCGGACATCTCGAAATCGAAAAAGTCAAGCTGTACGGACGCCTGTCTTATCGCCACCGGACCGAGCGCGGTTCCCTTGCGATAGGAAACGGTAACATCCCAAGGAACAGAAACCAACAACAGCGGGCAATCTTCGGGTTTGAAAGGAAAACCGAAATAATTCTCGTTGGGCGCGCAGACGGCGTCGGGATCAAAATCGGCGAGGTTCATCTTTAGAGTATTTTGAGTTCGGTACGGCGGTTCTTGGCGCGCCCCTCTTCAGTTTCGTTATCGGCCAAAGGTTTGTCGAAGCCGTAACCAACGGCCTTTATCCGGCTTGCCTCCACGCCTTTTTTCTGCAGATAAGCGGCAACGGCATCTGCCCTGTTCTGCGAAAGTTCGCGGTTAAAAGCCGCCGACCCCACATTGTCGGTATGTCCGCTTATTTCTACACGCACTTCTTTGTTTTGCATCAAAAAACGCAACAACCTGTTCAGTTCGGCCGCCGAAGATTCTTCAATGGCATATTCTCCCGTCCTGTAAAAGATATTGTTCAGTACAATCGAAGTGCCGCTGCGTATGGGCTGCAACAATATCTCCTTGCGCATGGGCTTGTCCCTGTAGGCATAGTCCAAAGCGATATGCTCGGAATAAAAAAGATAACCGGGGAACGACACATTGAGTGCAAAAGGTTCATCTACAGGCAAACAAACCAAGAAATCGCCTTTTTTTGCGGAAGCTATCGATGAAACCCGCGTCTTGCCCGTCTTAAGGCTGATCAGCTCGAAGCGGGCCGCGAGAGGCTTGCGGGTATCGGCATCGAAAACGAAGCCTTTCATGAAAGAAACACTGGCCGGCCGCGCCTGTTCGTAAAGCGCAAATGAATAGATGTCTTTTTTACCGAAGCCACTCAAGTTATCGCTCGAAAAATAGGCGGTGTCGCCTTTGGCATTCACGCTCAAGGTAGCCTCATCGGCATAGGTGTTGATGGGATAGCCTAAGTTCTGCGGCACCGACCAGTTGCCTTCTTCATCCAGACGGCTCACGAACAAATCCAGCCCGCCCATGCCACCATGGCCGTTTGAAGAAAAATAAAGCGTTTTGCCATCGGGATGCAAAAAAGGCGAACTTTCATCGCCGGGTGTATTGATGGTGCTTCCCAAATTAACGGGGGCGCTCCATATTCCACCATCCGAAAGTTCGCTTTTCCATATATCGCTTTTCCCGAAACCGCCGGCACGATTGCTCACGAAATAGAGCGTTCTGCCATCGGAAGACATGCAGGGTTGCGACTCCCATGCGGAAGTATTTACCGGCGCCCCGATATTGAACGGACGGCCCCATACATCGCCCCGCCGTATGGAGGCGTAGATATCGCAGGAGCCCATGCCATCGGAACGGTTGCAACCGGCAAAAAACAGATATCGGCCATCGGGTGAGATACACAAGGCACCTTCGTTCTCATTGGAATTGATGGGTTCGGCCATACGCTCGGCCGGCATCCAGTTTCCGTTGGTATCCCGTACCGAAAAGAAGAAATCTTCTTCCAGATAAGGGGTTTCCGCTTCTTTAAGGTAACGGCGGGTAAAAAACATCGTTTGATCGTCAACTGTAACCAAAGGCAGATATTCGTCATATTCGGTATTGATACTCACCCCTAAATTCTTAGGTTGGAAAGGAACGGCCGTATGGGCGATACGCATTGCCTCCTTGTTGCGCAACTGCGCCATCTGTGCCTGCTCACGAAGTTTGGCGCTGATGTTCTTATACGAGAGATAACGGGTAAAATGAGCATCCGCCTCAGTATACAGACCGCAAACGGCTTCCAGCTTGGCAAGACTGAAATAGGCATTGGGGAACACTTCCGGATCTATCGACAAGGCGTGCCGATAGGCGGCGATAGCGCTGTCTATCTTCTTTTCATCTTCGAACAAAACCGCCTTGAGCATGTAAACATCGGCAAAGCAAGGCTCTACCTTCTGGGCGATTCCAAGCAATTTCCATGCCTGACTGTTCAAGCCCTCCCGATAGGCGGTGAGCGCTTTCTGATAATGGAAATCGGCTTTTTTAAGGTTGATCGGGTCGGGCCGGCAATATTCTTGCCCCCCTGCGGTGCCGCTCCCGCACAAAACCATTACAGTAAACGACATCATAGTCCGAACCCGCATGCGGTTCCGGAAAACTTTTTTTAAACAACGGTACATCCGAAAATAAATTAAAGAAAAATCGCCAACAGCCCCACCACGAGGCAGTATAACGCGAAATACAGCAATTTTCCCCGTTTTACGATACGAATCATGAATTTACAGGCGAACCAACCCGACAGAAACGCGCTCACAAAGCCTATCAACAGCGAAGGAAACGGAATGACCGACGTTTGCATCTCGCCCGAAAGCAGACAAAGGAAATTTTCACCCAAAATCGGGATCAACACCATCAAGAACGAAAAACGCGCCACCGCTTCCCGCCTGTCGCCCAAAAGCAAACCCGTGGCAATCGTGGTTCCGCTACGGGATAGCCCCGGCAATACGGCCACAGACTGAGCGATACCGATAATGAAAGCATCCCGGAAAGAGACCTCCCTTTCTCCTTTTCCCCAATAAGTGGCGAATGTCAACAAAAGAGCGGTAACCAACAACATACAACCCACCAACAGCAAACCGTTTCCAAAAAACGCCTCCACCTCGTCTTTGAAAAATACGCCGACCACCAAAATGGGAATCATGGAAAACAACAACTTGAGGATATAGCGGGTTTCTTCGTTCAAAGAACTCCAGAAGCCACGCCTTGTACCTTCGGCCGAAACATTCCGCAAACGGAAAAGCCCCTTGAAAAGACGCACGATATCTTTCCAAAACACCACAACCGTACTCAATACGGTAGCGCCGTGCACCACCACGGTAAAAAGCAGGTCATCCGTAACCTCAACCCCCAGCAAGGCCTTCCCTATTTCAAGGTGTCCGCTGCTGCTCACCGGTAAAAATTCCGTAAGCCCTTGAATAATTCCCAATACGAGTGCTTCTATCCAATTCATCGGGGAAAGTTAAGGTACCCTATTTGCGAGGTTTTTTCATGATGGCCACAATTTCCACCACGATACCGACCAGAATCACCAAAGGAGAGACAACAAGACGGCGCGTATTGAAAAGTTCGTAACTGAACGTTTCCGGATCCTTGCTGCCGCCACCCACCATGAGCAGATATCCGATACCCAGAATCACGATACCGGCAATCATAAGGATATAGTTTTCCCGTCCGAAGGCAAAGTCAAACATCTTTTTTTCAGACTTGTTCGCCGGACTTTCGTTATCCGTATTTTTCTTTGCAGTTGCCATATTCATTACTTGTTCTAGTTATACAAATTGTCGGAATTGCGCATCTTGAGGTATTTATTCACCGAAATCCATGCCGAAACAAACGTAAACAGCATTCCCACCAGCAACACCACACAAAATACACGGATAATCATACCCGCATCCTGCGCATTGATGAGTTCGGGCACCTTACTGTGCATATAAAGCAAACCGGCCGTGGCCGCGACAATGGCGAAAACCGCACCCAGAAGTCCTTGCAACAGGCTCTTCTGAATAAACGGACGACGTATGAAGCGAGGGGTCGCCCCTACCAGTTGCATGGTATTGATGGTAAACCGCTTGGAATAGATCAACAACCGCAACGTATTGTTGATTAAATAAACAGCGATACCCAAAATAAAGAGGCTTACCAAGCCTAGCCAAAAACTGATTTTGGCCACGTTATCGTTTACCAAACGTATCAGGTCGGGTTGATAGAACATTTCCTTTACAATATGGTACTGGGTCAGTCCGCTTTCAAACTTGGCAACACTGTCCTGATGCGTATAGTCGGCCTTGAGATGGATTTCTATGGATGGCAAAAGCGGATTGTAGCCCAAAAAGGAAACGAAATCCTGCCCCAGGGTTTCCTGCAATTCCTTGGCCGCCTCGTCTTTGCTGATATAACGGGAACTTTTTACATACGGAGAACGGTCTATGATGTCTTTCATATCCATGATATCCTGTTCGCGCGTATAATCCTTTATCATCAAGGTAAAACCTATGTTTTCCTTAACGTAGTCCGAAATCTTGCGCGTATAGCCCAACATAAGTCCCTGTATGCAGAGCAGGAAAAGAACCGTAGCGATGGAGAGCACGGTGGTAACATGCGCGCTCCTGATACGTTTTTTCTCAAATTTTGCGTCTTCTTTCTGTCCCATTGATGCGAAAACCGTTTAACGGATTTATGAATCCCGAAACTGGCAAAGATAATGAGAATTCGGGGATTAACGAAAATTGCCATACCGGTATCTTCTCCGTAGCGGCAACAAGCAAATGCGATTTTACAACAAAAGACAGAGGCCGGATCCTTTGGAAAGATATTGCTGAATAAGCATCCCTTTTGATTCCAAGCAAGTTGTCGATGTTTCCTTACATGATACAAAAAGGGGGACTTTGGTCCCCCTTTTTGTATCGTTCCAGCCCCACTCCTCTATCAATCGCATTTCGATGCTGACCGTGCATTCTTGTGGGGAAAATTCTTTAACTTTACCCCATGTTATCCACCATACAAATCCCTCCT
>CAZPBB010000002.1:5719-46306 GCA_964584745.1 uncultured Bacteroidaceae bacterium | reverse complement strand
ACGTTGGCTCAAAGACGGCGATTGGAGGGTAAGACGGGCCGCCATGAACGCCTGCAAAAAGAATGGAATGCCGATCCCTCTTATCCGCACCGTAGAACCTCCATCGCAGGTTTATAAGAAGTGTGCATTCGGCGTTATCGTGGTGGCCGAAATCCCTGCAACCGCACAGGTTCGAGGCATGGCAGAAGGTAAGTGCCGCGCCTCAGAAGCAATCATCGTTGACATCATCGGCGACATAGCGGGAGTGAAAATCGGAATATCCAGATACGACAATAATACAATCTATGAGGTTGGCGACCATGTTGTGATTAATAACTTCGATTATTCCAACGCGGAATGTTCGACAGGCTATCACTTCTTCTTTACGCAGAAACAAGCCGAAGAATACGATGGGTAGAAGTCGCGAAATAGGGTTGAGCTACTTTCCTTTCGATGTCGATACCTTCTCGGATATCAAGATAAGGAAGTTGATCAAGTACCAAGGTGGCAAAGCCGTAACGGTATATGCTCTCCTGCTATGTCTTATCTACAAGCGTGGGTACTACATGAGGTGGGACGAAGAGTTGCCCTTCATAATCTCGGAACAGACCGGGTATGAAGAGGCGTATATACAGGAGGTGATTAAGAGCTGCCTGGCACTCGGGTTATTCTCCAAGTCGCTGTACGATTCCGAAAAGGTAATTACCTCGAAAGGCATCCAGGTGAGGTATGCGGAGGCTATGAATTTCTTCCGCAGAAAAACCGAAATCTGCGCATTTTCGCTCATTTCTTCCGAAGAAAAGGGTATTTCTTCCGCATTTATGCCGATTTCTTCCGCAGAAAAGCAACGAAAGGAAAGGAAAGGAGAAGAAAAAAAAGAAACCAACTACGTTGGCAAAGAAAAGCCGGCACCGTCATCGCCGGAAGGTCCGGAGAAAAATCCACCTTACGTGAATCCGAAAACGGGTGTTTGTTTTAAAAACGCCGTTTCCGGGCGAAAAGAAGCGAAATGCGCGGCGAATGCATGCAGTCGGGTAAAAGTTACCGCAGCTCAAGAAAAAATGCCGCAAAACGCCCTGGATGGTTTTTTGAAAAAAAAGGAAATTCCCGGTGGCGCGGTCGCGGAAGCAGTGGCTGGAAACAGGCTCCGTCCGTTCGATGAGAATGTGCGGGAATGCATCGGATCGCGACAGTGGCAGGAAATGGTGAAGATAACCATCGGCATGCGCGAGATAGACTGGCCCGATGCATTCGAAAGGTTCCGCGCGAACCTGGTGGCGAACGGACACGATACCGACAAGAGCTTGCAGGATTTCAAACAGCACTTCTCAAATTGGTTACGGATTCAGCACAACGAACAGATTAAAAAGCAACAGAATGGAAAACAAAAGGAAATGGTCGGAGATGACGGCGCGGGAATGCGCCAGGGCCTTGGCCGAGCGGAAATCGGTCAGGCAAAGGTTGTGCCGTCTGAGCGAGGAAAGTCTTGCCTCTGACAGGGCGTACTGGGAAAAGATACGCCGTGCGGACGCGGAGTCCGGCCGGCGGTGGACGGCGGAGGAGCTGAAGGGACGGGCGATGACCCGATATGTGTCGCTGCTTGGCGGGAAAGAGCCGTGCGACCGTTACGGCTATCTGATAGACGCTTTCGCGGCGTATTTCGCAGGGCAGGACGGTCATCTGCGGCCCCGCAAGGGAATCATACTGAGCGGATGCACGGGATGCGGGAAGACGACGCTGTTCAAACTCTTCAACTTCGGTTCCGTGTGGGAGTGTGACAGTCCTAAGCGACCGCTGTCGGAGGGAAACACGGTTCTGTTCGGATGGCAGTCATGCAGGGCGATCGCGATGGAGTACGCAGACAAGCAGCGCGGCGGTGTCGAGTCTCTGAAGAAGTATTTCTCCGGGAACATCATGTTCGACGACTTCGGTGCGGAGAACATAGCGAGCCACTACGGCTCGAAGTCTGACGTAATGGGCGAGATAATCCAGTCGCGCTACGAGCGTAGATGCAGGACGTTCATCACGACAAACCTGACGTTCGAGCAGATCCAGAAGGTTTACGGGGAGCGTGTGGCGAGCCGCCTGGCGGAGATGTGCTCCTGGGTGGACATGGGCATCAACGAGGATTACAGGAGGTAGGCAATGGTAAGGAAAAAACTGACTGTTGAAGAAAGGGACAGACTGCTGCAGAAGGCGGGCAAGGAGTACGCTGTAACCTACATGCTTATGACAATCGCCATCGACCACGCCGATGAGGGCGACAGGGCCGTGGCTGAACTGGGTCTGAACCGGAACGAGATAAAGATGAACGCGGAGCGTGTGCAGAAGGCGTTCGATGTGTTCTGCCGGGATTTCAGGAAGTATATCGCCCATGGCGACGACAAGGTCATCCTCAACGACTATGAGCGACTGACCGCCGCAATCGAACAGGTAGTGGATTCAAACCTATAATGGCGATGGGTCGTTATGGCGAAGCGATAGAACGCATCATGAGTTGGAATTGCCGGATAGAGGAGGAGAAGGGACGGCTGTTCGGACGTGCGGAGGAACTGGGTTACAGCGAGGATGAGATACGGTCGTCGGACCGGAGCGTTCCGCTGCCATACATACGCATGTCGATAGCGTACAGGCTGTGCAGGATGGGAGTCAGCGTGCATGGAGTGGCGCGGATACTCAATCGTAACCGGACGACAATCCTCTTCTACGTGCGTTGCATCGAGGAAACATATATGTACAATAAGGAACTCGCGCAAGTCTATGACGCGCTAGCCAGAAAGGAAGAAGCGGAATGAAATCGCTGATTGTAGGAAACACGAGGACTGGAAAAGACGAGTGGCTCACGCCGCCCGAAATCATCCGTGCGCTGGGAGAGTTCGACTTGGATCCGTGCGCGCCGGTAAACCGTCCGTGGAATATGGCAGGCCGACATTTCACGGTAAAGGATGACGGGCTGAAACAGCAATGGAGCGGCCGTGTGTGGTGCAATCCTCCGTATGATTCCACCAGTATGGCAGCTTTCGTGCGGCGATGTATGGAACATCGGAATGCAACCCTGTTGACTTTCGCACGTACCGAAACAAAGGTATTCCAGCAATTGATATTCCCGAACGCAGTAGCAATGTTGTTTATTGCAGGCAGGCTTCGGTTCTACCATGCCAACGGAGAACAGGCTGGAACGGCTGGCGCGCCATCGGTGCTTACGGCATTTGACGAATACAATGCCGAGATGCTTCGGAAAAGCGGGATAAGAGGGTGGTATATAAGAATGAAATAAATTAATAAACATTAAAAATGAGAACATTTTTGTATAACATGGGATATGGTATAAGCCTTGTATTGGCTATATTTATTTCGCAGATGCATTGTGAATTTAGAGGTTTTTGGTGCGGAATCTTCGTAGGCCTTTCTTGGCTATTCATTGAACTAAACCAGATAGAAAATAAAAAGAGAGATTACGGCAACATCCACGACAACCCCTCACTATTGGAGGGCAAGAAATGAAACGGATACTTGATGCCTGTTGCGGCGGCCGCATGTGCTGGTTCGACAAACAGAACCCCGAGGCCGTGTTCATGGACATCCGTTCCGAGCGGCACACCTTGTGCGATGGGCGCACGTTGGAGGTTGCGCCCGATGTGGTGGCCGACTTCCGGAACATGCCTTTTGAAGATGCGACTTTCAGCCTCGTGTTGTTCGACCCGCCGCACTTGAAACACCTCGGCAAATCCTCTTGGCTTGCCAAGAAGTACGGCACGTTGCTCCCGACTTGGGAGAACGACATACGGCAGGGTTTCGCCGAGTGCATGAGGGTGTTGAAGCCCGACGGGGTTCTGGTGTTCAAGTGGAACGAGGAGCAGATAAGCACTTCGAGAATCCTTGACTTGATAGGTCAAAGGCCGCTTTTCGGGCACACGAGCGGCAATAAAGGAAACACCATTTGGATGTGCTTCATAAAATAAAACAAAGAGATATGAACGAAACACTGCACCTGCCACTGAAAGCGAAGTGGTACGATATGATAGAATCGGGCGAGAAGCCCGAGGAATACCGCGAGAAGAAGCCTTATTGGATAAAGAGAATAATGAAATGCCTGAAATGGTGTAGTATCGGAGTTATTCAGCCCGATAATCTTGCGGAACGGATAGAACATTGTGCCAATTGCGTAAATGTTTCAAACCTTACAAGAATGCACGGCGGCTATACCTACGCCGAATTCTCCTACGGCTACACCAAGAGGCGTATGACGTGGGAAATCGAATCCATCCGTATCGGCTACGGAAACCCCGAATGGGGCGCACCGAAAGACAAGGAAGTGTTTATAATCAAATTGAAACGGAGGATAAAATGAAAGCGATTAGAAAATCTGACGGAAAGGAAATCGAAATAACAAGGCTTCTTGTTGATAGCTTGCAAGATGTAAACAATCAGAATCATTGTAGAAAGTTTATAGACACGGACGGGAAGGCATACGATACTTACGAAATCGAGTTGCTTCCCGATGAGCCGACAAAGGAGGCGGCCAATCCGATTGATTGGGAGCAGCGCCGCTATGAGATAGCGAAGGATGTTATGAACGGTTTTGCGGGAAACACCTATCCGTGGGAGGAGTTACGCTGTAAAGAAATTGCCAGTGCCTCCATTGAACTTGCCGACGAACTTATCAAACAACTGAAAGGAGAATAATATGGAAACAATCAACATTGCATAAATTTTGAAGGATTGCCCGAAAGGGATGAAGTTGTATACGACCCTTTACGGGGAGTGTACTTTTGATTCTATTACTAATATGTACGGGATGAAAAGGACGATTGCAGTACATACAGATAATGGAACAATTGGTTTTATGAACGACGGTAGGTACGATGAAAAAGGCGAATGTATTTTGTTCCCCTCGAAAGACCAGCGCGACTGGAGCAAGTTCGAGAAGCCCGTACAGCCTCCGTTTGAGGTAAAGAGAACAAAGGGCGATGAATATTCATACATAATAGATAATGTGGTAGTCGACCAGAAAGTAGATATAGATTCCCAAGGTGATGATGAGAGGTGGGCTCACGGCAACTACTTCAAGACCCGTGAGCAGGCCGAATACGCGGTGGAAAAGGTCAAGGAGTTGCTGTTGTCGATGAGAAATGAGGCAAGGTGAAAAGGCGAATACGACGAGTACGCCTGCAACATCCAGCAATATACTCCTTCCTTGTGGACTACTTTTCAATTAGAATCAAGAGACTTTTTCTGTTAGAATATATTTCAAACGTAAAAATGAAAACCATGAAAGCGAGAAAAAGGATTGTGGTGAGGTCGGAAAGGCTAAGGTATTACGAGACCTATAGGATTGTCGGGCAGGTGAGGGAGCGTTGGCGTTGGAAGGATGTTCAGTTTTTCGGTTCGTTCCGCGCCGCCGACAGGTGGCTGCACGGGAAGGAGGATCAAGAATGAATCTCTTATATATAGACCTCTTTTGCGGTGCCGGTGGCACGAGCACCGGCGTTGAATCAGCCCGTGTGGATGGCAGGCAATGCGCTAAGGTGATCGCCTGTGTCAACCACGACAAGAACGCCATTGCGAGCCATGCGGCGAACCACCCCGATGCGATGCACTTCACCGAGGACATCCGCACCTTGCAGCTCTCGCCCCTTGTGGAACACACCGCAAACATGCGGCGGCAATACCCCGAGGCGCGCCTGGTGTTGTGGGCCTCCCTGGAGTGCACCAACTTTTCCAAGGCCAAGGGCGGCCAACCGCGAGATGCTGACAGCCGAACTCTGGCCGAGCACCTTTTCCGCTACATAGATGCCCTTGACCCAGACTATATCCAGATCGAGAACGTGGAGGAATTCATGAGTTGGGGCGATATGGACGGGAACGGAAAGCCTGTCAGCCGGGATAAGGGTAAATGTTATGTGCGTTGGTGCAACAAGATACGGCGCTATGGTTACGATTATGAGTATAGGTTGCTCAACTCGGCCGACTTCGGTGCCTACACAAGCCGCAAACGCTTCTTCGGTTGTTTCGCCAAGCACGGACTTCCCATTGTTTGGCCGGAGCCGACCCATTGCAAGAACGGAATCGACAACGGCCTGTTCGGTTCACTGCCGAAGTGGAGGGCGGTCAAGGATGTGCTTGATTTCGAGATCGAGGGCGAAAGCATCTTCTGCCGCAAGAAACCGCTGGCCGACAAGACCCTTGAACGCATCTATGCGGGGCTGATCAAGTTTGTCGCAGGCGGCAAGGAGGCTTTCATGGTCAAGTGGAATTCCATGAGCCAACGCGGAAAGTATGTGCCGCCTTCCATAGATTCGCCGTGTCCTACTATCGCTACCCAACAACGTTTAGGTGTGGCGAAGGTTTCGTTTCTTTCCAAGCAGTTTTCGGGCGACCCGGCAGGCAAGAACCAATCAATCGAGCAACCGGCGGGCGCAATCACAACGAAAGACCATCACGCTTTTGTCACCGCTTATTATGGAAGGGGACATAACCACTCGGTCAAGGCTCCGGCTCCGACCCTTACGACAAAGGATAGACTGGCGTTGGTCAATACGCGCTTCCTATGCTCATACAACTTCAAGGACAAAGGCAAGGATGTGGAACAACCTTGCCCTACCTTGCTCACGAAAGACCGTCTTTCCTTGGTGACGCCCCGATTCCTTGATATGCAATACGGAAACGGGACACCTGTCAGCATCGAAGGACCCGCCCCGACGGTTACCACGAACCCGAAACATCAGATGGTATCCTGTAAGGCTTATCTGATGAATCCGCAATATTCCAACGCAGGCGGTTCAGTGGAGAAGCCCTGTTTCACCCTTATCGCCCGCATGGACAAGATGCCTCCGTATCTCGTGCAGACGGAAACGGGCGATGTGGCGATTGTGATTGAGCCGACAGACAGCGGTATAATGCGGAAGATAAAGGAATTCATGGCTCTGTATGGAATCGTTGACATCAAGATGCGTATGCTTTTGATTCCGGAGTTGAAACGTATAATGGGATTCTCGGATGCCTACGTGTTGATCGGCACGCAGGCCGAGCAGAAGAAACAAATCGGCAACGCTGTGGCGGTTGTTGTTGCCTGCGCTTGGAGCGAGGCGTTATGTTATAGACTCGCCAAGAAGGCGGCATAAAATTAATAGATATGAAAACAGAAGAAATCGAAATGCTGGCGAGGGAATACGCGGAAAGCGTGAATCCCGATGCACCTTATGATAACCTTTCTGATGGAAGAAAGAAGATAAGGGAGGCCTGCATTAGCCAAGTATATATTCCGCTCATGCAGTGGTTACAGCAAACTCACTGCATCGTGCCGAAAAGCAAGGTGATTGAATTGTATAGAGCCGATACAAGAAAATTATTGGAAAGAAAGAGTAACGATCCGACAGCGGTCGAATGTATGCGAACAAGCCGAATATCATTGCTTGAAAGACTTTTCGGCTCTGAACTCTTTAACACGGGGAAAGAATAATGAACCGCATAGCGTTGATGGCCGTTGATAGCGACTATCCTAATTTGGCGTTGATGAAGATCGCCGCCTACCACAAGCGGCAGGGCAACAGCGTGGAGTGGTATAATCCGTTCGACAGCTACGACATTCTCTATATGAGCAAGATATTCGGCTTCACGCCCGATTATCCGTACTGCATAACCAATGTTGACAATATCGTCAAGGGCGGCACGGGCTACGATCTCGCCGCGACCTTGCCCGAGGAAATGGAGCGCATCACGCCCGACTACTCTATGTACCCGCAGATAGACAGCCGCACCGCCTACGGCTTCCTCACGCGCGGTTGCCCGAACAAGTGCAGGTGGTGTGTCGTCCCGAGAAAGGAGGGCGACATGCACCCCTACCAGGACGTGGAGGAGATAGCCGTGGACGGGCGCGACCACCTTATCCTTATGGACAACAACGTGCTCGCTTCCGAATACGGAATACAGCAGATAGAGAAGATAATACGCCTCGGCCTGCACGTGGACTTCAATCAAGCCCTTGACGCGAGGAGGGTAACGCCCGAGATAGCCTCTCTGTTAGCGAAAGTCAAATGGATAAAGCGAATCCGCTTTGGTTGCGATACCCAAATGCAGATAGATGAGTGCGAGCGTGCTATTGAATTGATTGACGGAGCGGGATACAAGGGCGAGTACTTTTTTTACTGCATCTTGTTGGACGATTTCGCGGAATCCTTTGCCCGCGTTAACCACTGGAAGCACAGAGGCTCACGCTATATACCGCACTGCCAACCCTACCGCGACATCAACAACCCTCGCCAGACTATACCGCAGTGGCAAAGGGATATGGCGCGGTGGGCAGACCGCAAGGAATTGTTCCGTACCTGTGAGTTCGCCGACTATGAGCCAAGAACCGGGTTCACGTGCGCGGCATACTTCGAGATTTATAAATAAAACATTATTGAAAAGGATATGGCATCGATACGAAAGACCAAGAAGCGTTTGAAGCGTGATCTTGCTGAGGCGAGAAAGGAGATACAGGCGTGCAAGGGAAACTTTTCCCGTACGCATGATTTATTCTTTAAGATATGTCATATAGAATATATGTTGAAGAATATTAAAAACATAAAGCAGTGGAGAATAGTAAGGGTAAGGAAGCCCACGGCATCGGATAAGGCGGCAAATAGATAAAATCACCAATTAAAACAAAATCAAAATGAAGTACAGAAATAAACCTATTGAAATCGAGGCCATTCAATTCCTTAATACGACCAAGAGCGCTTGGGCTCTCGCCGATTTTCTCAGAAAAGAAATCCGTATGGAGAATGTGGACAAGGAACACCCAATCCTTAAAATCGAAACGTTGGAAGGCGTTATGACGGCGAGTGTCGGTGACTACATCATCAAAGGAGATAATGGTGAGTTACACATCTGCCCACCCGATATTTTCAAGGCCATCTATTCGTGTTCAGAAACGTATATCGACAGAATGCAGACGGAACACGATGACTTGTCCGAAAAAATCAGAAAGCTTAATACCTTTATGTTTTCTGACACCTTTAAACAACTGTCCGAAGAAGATGCAGGGTTGCTGGAATTACAGTACAGCACGATGATGGTCTACCAAAAAATCTTATCGATCCGTTTAAAGAAGACCGAAAAAGGGCCGATAAACTAACTAAAAAAACAACACACTTATGAAATTCAACCTGAAACTGAACCTGCTCTCGCTGAAAAACACGGCGGTAACGCGCATCAAAGGCGCGCAGGAAACCAGATTGTGCCTCGTCATACCGATAGAGGAAAACCACCTGTTTGTCGGCGAGAAAGGCGTATATCTCGACCTGATGGCCTTCGAGCTGCGCGAAACAAGCAGACACTGCGACACGCACCTGATCAAACAGAGCCTGCCGAAGCATGCCTACAATTCCATGAGCGAAGCCGAGCGTAAGGCACAGCCCCTGCTGGGGTCGATGAAGCCAATGGAAAGTCAGGCGCAGTCCGCGGCGGCCGCCTCCGCACCGGTGGTGTATGCCGAAGACGATGAAGCCCTGCCGTTCTGACGTTTACCGAAGGCGCGTAGCGTAACGCACCTGCACCTCCGCTTCCAGACGGCTGATTTGCAGTTTTGCCGCGCTCCCCTTGATCACGACAACGATGTATCGGGTGGAGCACGGCATCCTGCGCATCAGCATGTCCGAGTATTCTTCCTTGCTTTCAATCCTGCCGCCGCCCATCCGGAACCATTTCCTGCCGTCCAACGAGCCATAGAATTCCACCGCCATATCCAATTCCTGCCCGAACATACGCAGTACCGAGTGCTCGATGTGCTTGTAACCAAGCGAACCTGCCTTGACGGGGTTCGACACATATAGGAACTGCTGTTTGTCGGGAGTGCCGTCCGCCGCAATCTCCTGGTCGGAAGAATTGAAATCGTAGATGTCAAAGCCTTTTATTCGTCCGGATATCCCTATATTAGGCTCCTCTCCCTCGATTACTCCACCGCCTGTTATATCGCCTCCAACACCCAATGCGGCTTGTATTATCTGAGAATTTCCCGTTTCCGTTAGCGCGCTTCCGCACCATACAAGGTTCTTCCCGTTCAACACCACCCCGAAACCGGAGCGGTCGTTAAGGATATCCTTGCGCTTGTACATCTGCTGTGATGCCGCGTTGAACGTCCAGGTAACAGCCCTGTCACCTTGTCTGCACAAGAGCACCACCTCACGGTTGTAACTGTCCCACAGCATCTCGCACCCCTGAATCTCGTCCGCAAGCCGCACCCTAGAAAGATAGCCGGCGAAATTCGCCGTACTGCCGTCCTTGCCCGGTACCGCGCTCACGGTAGGCAGGAACGGGCTGTTCCCGCCGCAGAGGTCGATGAACGGCGTTCCGTTGGCCACATCGCTCACCTGTTGCGAGGCCCTGCCTTGGATAAGCCGCAGCCCGTCCAGGGTGGCGTAGGCAATCATTTCCCCGGCATTGCAGATGCTGCGCTTGTCGGAAAGCACGTCATCGTTAATCTTGCTCACGTTGGCGTAAAGGATGTTGCCCGTGCCCTGCTCCATGATATAAAGTCCCTCCCTAGTGAAGAGGTAGATTGGGAACATGCCGAATTTCTGCTCCGTAACCTGCCCATAGACCGAATTGGCCGCTATGATTCTGTTCTCGATGCTGCCGGCACGGTAGGAGTTCACGGACGGGTAGGAGAACACATCGTCCGTCTCGCTCACCTGCACCCGGTTTGAATCCTCGTACCTGCCCGAATCGTCGATGCCGGAGTAGTCTATAGGTGTGGAGTTGTAGAACATACCGCTCAACTCCACGATGCGTGGTGCGTAGAAAATAAAATCCTCATCCTTGTAGGCACAGAGTTCGTTTTGGATCTGCCACCCATCCTCGTTCTTTTTGTTTACAAGATAACGGCTGTTTATATTGTCTTTATAAAGCCCGGAACTCCCTCCATTCCTCCGTACATATTTTTCATGCACAACAAGTCCACCAGTAGCCTTGAATTTTATTGTTGGTAGGTTTTCTCGACCATTTAGAGTATTTGCGGCGTAGGCAAGATTGTTCAGTACGGAAGACTTGCATTCCATCTCCTCACCAACAAGATGGTATCTTTCTCCTATCTTTATGACGAGCCGAATTGTTTTACAGCGGTAATCCGGGTATGTGAGGATATCGTTCATAATGATATTCTCACCGCCCTTATTGGTAAGGTAAGCGTCAATAGGCACTCTTCTACACATGGTCTTGTTTTCCTGCTTGAGGATGTATTCCATGTACATATTATCAACAAAGCCTCGGTCTCCTTTCTTTATAATTGCATTCCTCCCAAAACCGTCTTGATCGTACTGCAAGGGGGAAGTCGGGGTAAAGCCCTCGCTCAAGAGGACCGAAACTCCCAAGAGGTGCAGCCTGCGGTTGTATTCCATAAACGAAGAACCGAGAAGTGTATGCGTTGAGAAAGAGTCCGTTGGAAGGTGTTTTGCCGATTCGATATTGCTAAGGGCTACGCGGTTTGGGTCAATCTGTTCTTCCTGACTGTCTGCGATTTCTTCGTTGTCTGATATTACCCCATCCGCGGTTTCTTTCGCGCCTATCTCCTTTAACTGTATAGGAATCTCAACTGTGAAAATATCCTCGTCTTCATCGTTGGGTTTGGATTCTTTTATCGTCTTCAATAAATCAGTCAGATTGATATCCCTGACGATATAAAAGTTTCGGTTCATAAGGTTCTCGGGCTTCACGTCAGGATTGAATGGATAACCGTATGAATAAAGATAATCCGTATCGCCGGGTATGGGCTCTTCTTCTCCCGTTACATCGTCCCAGATATCGTCATCATCGGTATCGTCCTCGTCATTATCAGTATCTACTTCTTGTGTGCCGTACCCTTCACATACACCGTCTTTTTTTCTCGTATAGTTTTTGTATAGTGTCGTTCCGACACCATTTTTTACAGGAGCCGTCATGGCGATGCAGAACGATTCGATAATACCCGTCTCTCTGTAATATTCGAGTGTGGCTATAAGTTCCTTATCAACTTCTATGCGCAGGATAGGATATGAATAATGAATGGAGGGGGCATATACCCCGACATCGGAGCGTCCTCTCATACTTACGCCGGTTAGCCAGCCCCAATCATTTGACCCTGTACTATCAACATACGACCGTTCTTTTATCCCTGCATAGTGTTTTCTTTTTTCTTCGTTATTGTTCGTTACACCGCGTAGTGAACGTGTTTCCCATACGGGTTTTGGAATGGCTCCGACCCAGACCGGTAATTGGCTGAATCCCGCCCCTGAAATGGGCGCATCGTGCCTGTACTCAAAATCACCAATGGAGGCATCGGTTTCTGAGAGAACGGGGCGTTCATTGGCATTGCCGTTTCTATTCCAGAAATCATAATAGTTCTTTTCATATAAACACGCCCTGAAAGATGCGACCGGTATGGGAGCGCAAGCGGTATTCCCTTTCTCTTCGGTATCGTATTGTAGAGAGTTGTCTTCTTTTTTCCAATTCCCGCTATTGTTCCTTTTCAAAGGCGCGTATGCGCGTATGATATTTCCGTAAAGTTTCTGATAGTATGGCAATTCTTTTTCATCCTCTGTACTGATTGGAAACTTGCTCGTCCGGTATGCCGCGGCCCAAGACCCGATTTCGGCATGCAGGACAGAACCGTAAGATACATAGTTTCCCTGTGCGGTCTTGAAAGCGCAACGGACCAATACGTGCCCCACAAATTTGCCAAGTTTCCGTTGGTTGGCTTCCTGCTCGGCACGCATCCCTTGAATGAATTGCAGACAACGGTCTTTATTCTGCTTGAACTTGATAGAAAATTTCTTGTAATTATTTTCTCCATCATTGCTCCACTTAGAGTTCATGAATGGAATATCAAATGAGGTAATCACATGGAAGAATGGGCGGACATTTGGCTTGCCGGGCTGTTTGCTGTTGAAGTCCTGTGTGAGCGACATGCTCTGCGGCATCTTGATGGCGGGCATCTTTTTGTACGTCATATCGTTCCATAGATAGAAATCCTGCGCTGAAACCGTTCGCACCACCAGCACGTTGTTCAGTTCGCCGATTTCGAGTATATCTTCTTCGTAGGTGGCGAAGTATGCGATGCTCTTACTCTCGTTCCGTGTGGGCGACAGCATTCCGTCCTTTTCGTTGAAGACCACCATCTTGCGGCGGTTCATCACCACTACGAACCAGTTCTCCGGCAATGCGCGGTGCCGGTACACGGCGGTGATGTTGTCGTCTTTGGAATCCGCGCCGAACTTGGAAGTGAAAAGGTGTTTTTTGTCGTGGGTGAGATGGAGACCGTCCGCGGAGGGACGCAGGTTGATGCACTCGATGCTGCCGCCGTCATCGGTGAGGGTGGGGGCTTTGTGGCGTTCCACGCCGCGTTGGGGAATGCTTACCGTTTCCATATTGGTGTATGTTTTTTACGGAGCAAAACAATGGCAAAAAACGGAAACGGAGGGCGTTTCCGTTCCGAATTTAAGGAATTTTCTATTTTACCATATTATTATTGGAAATCTTTTCCCGTATTTACTGTTTCGGTTCAATAACACTTTGGCCTGTTGTAATAGACGTAAATTTGCACCCGTGAACAGCCTCCATTTTTATTGTGGTTTCCGTCGAGTCGGAATAATTAAAATTTATAATTCGTAAGTGCATGGTTGTTTCTGGATTGTCATTATTGTCCCTTGTAAACGTTCTTGTGGTATTTCCGATAATAACATTAAGCGTAGTTATTCCAGAAGAATAAACATATATGTCGAGATTTTCAAGAAATCCATTTTCATGTGAAAGTGATGATCCAATGGTAAGTGTGTAGGTGCTATTCGGTTGATACCCGGAAATCACGATTGCCCCGTAATTCCGACTTGCAAGTTCTGCCGTTGCATTAAACGACCCTCTCGAATCGGTTTGAAGCATTTTCTTTCTGCTAATGCCGGAATATACGTTGTGCACGAAATACGTATTAGCGATATTTCCACTTCTGTTTCCATCTTCCTGTGTTGGCACGCTCGGATTTCCTGTAAAAATAGGGCTTTCAATGTCGGCTTTTTTACCCAGTTCCGTCTTGACAACCTTGTTCTGCACAGGGTTGGTGGAACTGTCGCTCAATGAAGAATCCACCGTCACCGTGGCATCGCTCCCCGCCGCTCCGGGCGCGCCGCGCAGGCTTGTGATGTATGTAACACTTGCCGCAAGTATAGTAACAATATTTACGCGGAACAGGTAAGAATACGTGTCGTTGGCGATGATAAAGTCTCCTACCTTGATGGAACGCCCTTCGGGTATTGAGAGGCTTGAAAGAGGTATATTTTTTGAAGACAAATCCGCATTGAATGAAGAGTGGAAGATTCCTAACCCTTCCATCCCTTCCGCTCCATCGGCTCCGTCCTCTCCGGGCTCCCCCTTGATACCCTGTGCTCCAGAAAGGTCCGTCAAAAACAGAAATCCCGTTGTGTCCTTGATGTATAGTTTGGCGTTGTCCTCGTCCTCCACGTTCCCCGTGTCAATGAGAACCATGCTGTACAGCGGCACATTCGCATTGCCGAAATCCGCGTTCATCGCCTCCACGCCCGGATAGGTCTTTTTAATCATGAACGGGTCGCCGCGCTCCCCCTTGTCCCCCTTGGGAATACCGAACACCAATTTGGCATCGTGTATATCCCCCTCGTTCCGCACCGTGGCCTGCGAACCCGGCACAAGCGTCTCCGCTTTCACCGAAGTAATCTTGCCCGCTTCCCCGTCACGGACCAACTCAATCAGTTTGATGGCCAGAGCACCGCTCCCCGTCTCACCGTTCCTGGCGAACAGGTGCAGCTCGATGAAGTCGGTCGCATTGCTCTTGTCATACCAGTCCGCCAACGGCAACAGCCATTCCTTGTTGGCATACTCCAACGCAAAGGTGGTTTCCTCGTTCGTGCGGCTGTCGCGCACCTTGCACATCAGTTCATAATCCTCCGGGTTCAGCAACGCACGCGAACCCCGAGGCGTGCTCACGTAGCAGTTCACGCGCAGGGGCGTGGACGTGTCGAACTTATACCGGTCCAGCACCGTCAAGGGAATCACCTGTTCGGTGTCTATCGTATATACGGGGCTGAACGCCATGCCGAGGCGGTTTCCCCACTCGTCACGGATAGACCCGTCCGAAGCATCGTAACGGATAAGGTTGCTTTTTATCTGCACCGGCTCGCCCCATTTCCCCTCGCTGGCCGTCCTTCCCTGTTTGAGCGAAATCCACCGCGAATCCTCCTTTTGGTTGGAACTCCAGCCTCCGTCAATCCCTATGCCCGTGGGAAGCGCCGGCATGGAAACCGATGAATTGAAGCGTATGAACACACCCGAACCGTCCGCACCGTCCTTGCCGTTCAAGCCGTCCACACCGTTCAGTCCGTCCTTGCCGTCCGCGCCGTTCAGTCCGTCCTTGCCGTCCGCGCCGTTCAATCCCGTAAGGCGCACGGGCTCAGTCCACGCATCGCCCGTGTCGAGAGTTTCAGCAGGACTGCCCGTGAACCAATGGAGAGACATCCATATCTGCCCCGTGCCGCTCAGGTTGTCGGGGCGCGACTGCCATGCTCCGCGGCTGTTCACCAAATCGTAGTAAGAGCCGAAATCGCTCTCACGCGGCTTCTCCGGCTTCGTTTCCGAGCGCGTGAAAGCCGAGGCGCGGAAACCGCCGTTGGCGGCGCGCATCGAATCGGGCAACGACCCGATGATGTCGCCCACACCCACCTGCACGTTCCCTTTGTATAGGGAATACACGTTGACGATGCTTTCGTCCTTGACAATCTTGTCCAGCACAAAGAACAGGTAATTGTCGGGCTTCGTTCCGATTCTGTCGAAATCTTCCCTCGAAATGTTTACAACATTGAAAGGTTTGGTATTTTCATTCATTTCTCGGTAAAATTTACACGATTAACTCTGATGCATTGTAGTCGAGAACAGAACCGCTCCCGATGACAAAATAAGGTCTAATGGCTCTGTCGTTTTCAAAATCCTTGGAATGAAGACGGATGTGCTTTACGTGTGTGGAAACAATGCCACCGCTTGGTAGTCCTTTTCTTCTGACATGGTTTTCTCTATCGTAGATATAAATGCCATACGGGGCTACATCTATATGGGTATCTCCGTACGATAATTGATCTATCGTGAATAAAACCCTTTGTCTCTCATCTAAAAAATCTATCTTGGAAACGGGAGTGCTGTTTTCTTTATGTATTATCAAATGGAATCTGTCAAGCTCATCAGTCGGAGCATAGTCGTTAAATGTAATTGTTCCGACTATACTGTCTTTATCAGAAAGCGCATATAGTGAACCTTCGTTTCCTTTAGCGACATCCTTTTTGTCGAAATAAAAGAGTCCCTTTTGTTCTTTATTAAAATCATTGGCAGGATGGAGCGGAAAAGAAAATGTGTCATCGTTTTCATCAAACCCCATCAGACCGAAATAATAACAGAAAACGTCTTCTGTTGAAGAAAGGGTTTTTATATGGGGAGAACATCCGTTCACCACATGGAATAAAGATTTATTGCAAAGTTTATAGTCAACGGAAACGGTTTGATTGTATCCGATTCTATATAAATAAGGATAACAAGTGGATAGCGTTATTCCGTTTTCCTCCAATACGTTCGGGTCTATAGGATGAGTGTCCTCCACAAGTAAAAACAAAGGACTCAATTCGTGAAAATCCGGAGTAGGGTTGTTTATAACCTGCGATATGGAAGAAGGAAGCGCAGGTGCGGCACTAAATAAATCATGTTTATTTTCAGGATACAACGTAACACGTCTAATCGTATATCCACCGCAATATATATCCTCTGGAAATCCTTTGAAAAAAATATCGATAGCCCCACCGGTTCCGGAAGATGTTCCACCTCCGGTACCGCCGGATTCTTTCAGATGCTCAATTTCCTTATTTATCTTAAGAACGGCCTCATACAAATCCCCGCAAATCAGATGCGGCCCCTTGTAAAGCCGAATCCGAACCTTCGCCTTCTTGTCCTCGGCAACGTACTCCTCGTAAACGAAAAACAGAACATTGTCGGGCTTCGTCCATTGGTTGTCGAACTCCCGCTTCGTCAACGACACCACTTCTAACGCTCTTGTATCCATGCTCCTTATCCTATTTGCGATTCGTTTCCGTTCCGTATCACCACCTCGCGGTCGGGATTGGCCGGCAGTATCATGCCGCTGTCCCCCTCACGGCGCAACGGCAACTGCTCGCCCTCCTCCAAAGTAATCTCGTCCATACCCACCACCGTAACCCCCGGCAGAGGCCTGCGCCGCTTCGCCTCCTCCTCGGGCAAGTGGTGCCTGTTCCCCGTAAAAAGGTCGCGCATCGCCGTGCTCTCCGTCTGCCAACGGATATCCCGTATAACGATGTCCTTGTCCATATACGGCTCCGGCATCACCGCCCCGAAACCCATATCATACGGACGGTAGGCCGTGCTTCTCCCGTAGATACCCCGGACACCGAAGCCTTTCAACTCGTCAAGGTTGGCATCGAACAACCCCTTGTAGAGGGTCGAAAGGTCAATCCGGTTCTTCATCAGATACCACCGGTAACAGATAAAGTTGCCCAAGGCCTCCCGTATCACATCCTCCAAACGCTGGGTCTGATACAGGCACGACAGCCGCAACCGTACCGTGGCTATCAGCCCGTCCATCTGGTACGGCTCTTCCAGATACTTCTGCAACGGCTGGATCTTGGTGCAGATAAGCCCCAACGCCTGACGCAGATACTCCAGGAACCAAGGCGTGTCATCCTCGGTAATCGAGAACTCATGATACATGGCCGCATTCGCCTCGGTGTCCGCGGTGCCCGTATAGTTCTTCCGCGCCTGCTCCGCAAGCACGAAATCCATAAGGTCGTAAACGGCAATCTTATACTCGTATATCTTGGTGTATTCTGTGGTCATGGCATTCTCGGATTAGGCTTGCGGGGCAGGGGAGGGCATCCCGTTGGGGATTACCTGGTACGCCTGCATATGCTGTAAGGCGGCCGCCGACAGATCGGGCTGTCCCATGGTCTGTAACGTGAGCCCCGCCAGATACCATATATAGGCATACCACAAGGATTGCGACTTCTCGTCCTCAGCAGGATAAAAGTTCTCCGGCTTCCTCTCGGCCACATAGCGAACATTCACCATGTCGCCCTCCACGTAGGGCGCGATACTGAAAATGTTCTGCTGTGCCGAAGTGGACGCAGGCACGGTTTCCGCATCATCCTCCTCCGTCTGCGGCGGCTGCGGCGTTCTCGGAACCGAAGCCTTGGGCAGAATCGCGATCATCGGCTTGCCGGGGCTCGGCTCACGGAAACGCATGTGCGCCATCTTCCATTCGGCCGATGCGGTGGTCAGCAAGTCGCTCTCCTGCAAGGTGCGCCGCCAACGCGAACTCTCGCAGGCCACGAAGCGGACAAAGTCCGCAGGCACGGCGAAACTCCCGAACACGCTCCGGTCACCGTCCCGCGTCACCTTCACCGCCTGCACCTCATTATACAAGGTGTCCACGTTGGCCATGCGCAGGAACTGCAAGAGGGCATCATCCATAAGCCGGTCGATAAGTTCGCCCTGGCTGATGTTGATGTCCTCGGCAGGGCAGATCTCGTCCATACGGTCCAGCACCTGCTGTATGATTTCCGCTCGCGTAATGGTCATGGATAAAGAAATTTGTTCGGAGGGGAGTGTCGGACTCCCACGCAGATGTCAGCTGTGCTCTGCGCCAAGACCGCTTGCACCGAATAGGTCTTACAACCAATCGGGGAAAACAACCCCTTTTTCACGCGCGAAAGCGCGGATTTCGTCCGCCTTTTTCAGTTCGGCCAGGCGCGATTTGTCGTCAGGGAACATGGCGATAAGTTGCAGCTTCGCCGCACCGGCGCTCGTGACACCCGGCACGGAATGGGTTTCCCCATCCTTGGGCTGTTCCGCTTCCGGTTCAGTCGTTGGCTCCTCGGTCGGGTTGTTCATCGGCTCCGGCTCGGAGGCGGGTTTGTGTTCGGCCTCCGCAGGCACCACCACCTCACGGGTGGGCGGCACCTCCGGTTTCCCCGCTTTCTCGTAGAGGAACGTTTCTTCCAGATAGAAGTCCACGTTGAACTGCGGCAAGGCCTCCAACGCCTGCTGCACCTCCTTGTCGTCCGTCACGAAAAACCCGTTTGTCTTGGTCGCACGGCTACCCCCGTCAAAGGTTATGACCCTGCTCCTGCCGTTCACATCGATGTTGGTCACATACATGAACGAGCGCAGGGCGCGGTATTTCTTTCTGATTGTTTCCATGAATCTCAAAAGGTTTTATGTAAGCCCCGCCGGATAGGGCGGGGCTTGAAAGTGTTTACTCCGTCATCGTGATGAGCGCGTGGACATCGGGGTTGGTGACGATAGGACAGAACACCTCTTCCATCACGTAAGATGTGGAGAGTTCCGACCCCGTCTTTTCATTGTCGATGATACGCGTGCTCAACGGCTTGAAGTGGTAGAGGTCAATGTATTCGGGGTCGAATACAAGCATCTTCTTGTCGTAGCCGTATGCCTTGAAGTCGGGGTGCGACTTGATCAGAAGGCATCCGAAGTTTGTCTCAATCTTGTTGAAGCGGATACCGTGTACCATTTCGGTGGACTTTCCGTCCATATACTTTTTGATTTCCGCGTTCTTCATCAGCCAGGCCATGATGTCGTCGCCCACAAAGGCATAGCGGGTGTCCGCACCGTTGTTGCCGCAGAAGATGGCTCTCGTCCAATCCGTGATGGTGCTGGTGACGGAATCGCTCGACTTGAACGAAATCGACTTGTTTCTGCCGATAACGGTGGCGATACCGTCCATGTGATAGAATTCCAAGCCGTTTTCGGGCGAGATAAGCTTGGCTTTCTTCCCGAACAGGCCGGCACCCTCTTTCTGACGTTTCATATCATAGATGGCCGTTTCCTTTAAATCGACGAGGTCGAAATCCACGCGCTTGGCAACCATCTTCTGATACGTGCCCTCTGAAAGGGTGGTCATGAAAATCTGGCAGTAGTTGCTGTCGTTGGCGGGAACGATGTAGAAGTCTTCACAACGCGCCGAACGTTCGTCCATCGCCTTTCCGATACGAACCATCTTCGTCCCGGCGGGAATGGCGGGAACATCGCGCTTGAACGTACCCTTGCCGTTGATGAACATAAGGTTTACCGTACCGGCGGCGGTATCGCGCTTGAACACGTGCCCCGTCAGCGGTTGCCCGTCCGAAGTGTCGGTGATTTCGGGGAACATCAGCACATCGTGCGTGTCGGCGAACATAGAGTTTTCCATAGCCACCGTAACCAACTGCGTGACCGGGCTCGACCCCGAGGTGGCGGCCACGGCGGTCTTCACGCTCGTAACCTTGTCCCGTACACCGCTCGAGAAGTATTCCACCTCAAACGCTTTGGTGGTCTTTTTCCCGGAGACGTTGTTCAGAATCGTATCCAAGGGCGTTGCGCTCGGTCGGACCTGAACAATCTTCTTGACGACCTCCTTGTCAAGAATGTTCGGGTTGGTGGTATCGGTGTTCTGCATCGTGGCAGTGTCCGGTACGGGTGTCCCGACGGCACCCGCTATGGCCAACGATACGCCGGCCGCCGAAATGAGGGCGTGAATGCCGAAAACGGAAGCCGCCACAATCGCGAGCAATCCCATCAACAGCAGACCGCCTAAGAGAAGTCTTTTAGTCTTCATGGTTTTAATTTTTTAGGGTTATTGATAATTGAATTATTGAATTATTGAATTCCGCGTCTCTTGAACACATCGCCGAAGAAGTCGCTCATTCCCTTAGGCTTTTCTTCGGGTTCAGCGGCGGGCGCGCCTGCATCGAGGGTGGGCAGTCCGTCCGTGTCTTCCTCGCGCTTCTGCCGCATCACCTCAATCTTGCGGTTGCGTTCGTCCGTAGCGCCGTCTTCCTTGGCTTCTTCGATAATCTTTTCCATACGTATCGATTTCAGAATCATGTCAAGCGTGTCCTCGTCCACTTTCATGTCGAGGATATCCCTTGTGAACTGCGCCAACTTCTCCTTGAGCGTGGTGATTTCCTCCGGCGACATCTTGTGTTTCTCGGCAAAGGAATTGATGAGGGCTTTCGTGTTGCCGAGGTTCGTCTGAATGGAGTTCGTGCGCTCCATGTTCACGCGGTCTTCCTCCTCCATCTTCTTGAGACGTTCGAGGCGTTCCCCCTTGGCTTTCTCCCAGCCGGCACGGTCGGGGTCTCCCTCGGCGGGCGTGAGGCTCTCGATGTCGATGGTGCGCGCGATGGCTTCCTTGAAAGAAGCTCCGCTTAGAACGTATCCGATGAGCTCTTGAAAATCCGGCTCGGCATTGAGGGCATCCATAAGCGCCTTGTTGATGTCCATTTCCTTGCGCTTCCATTCGGTAAGGTCGGCCAGTTCCTCTTGAATGGCATCAAAGGCTTCATCTTCGGAAGCGGCCGCCTCCCCGGTGAAACGTTCCGCCAATTCCTGCCAACGTCCCTTGGGCTGAGGCGCGGCGGTCTCTTCGGCTCTTTCACCCTCGCTTTGGGGTTCGGGTGTCGCTATGGGTTCTTGTTCCGTATCCGGAGTTTCCGTTTCAGGGGCTTTCTTTTCCTCTTTTTCTTCCATGACAAAAGCGTTTAAAATGTGTGGCGAAAGTAGAGGAACGGAAATCGGAAGAGCCTTTTTTTATTCCCTTTTTTGGGAATATTATTCCGTATTTCGGGAATTTTATTCCCTTTTTCGGGAACGTTTTTCGCCGACAATAGGCAGGATGAACGGAAAAGTTATGTGAGTTATTGACACTTTTGGCTTTTTGTCTTTTGAAAATCATATGTTTGCGCCATGAACGACAATACGATGTTGCGCTACGCGCGATTGTATCAGACATATTGCGGCGTTGTCGCATACTATGGCGAGTTGGCGAGGTCTCTTTCATCCGATTTTCTTATCAAGAAAGCGGCAGACCAGTGTTGCTATAAGCCGGATTCCGCCAAGAAGATAATCAACAGGATAAACAAGAACGCCACCCTGCGCAGGGACCTGAACAATATCCTCCGGTACGAAGAGAATCTTTTGATACAATAAGACAATGGCATCAAACAGAACCTATAACTTCAAGGCCATGCTTGCCGAGAACCGCAAGCGTATCGCCTGGCTCATCGATAATGACACCTACGACCCGGTAACAGGAAAGGGTAGTCCTATCCCACGGTTCAAGCTGAAACTCGACCATGAGCACATCATCTGGCTTCCCGAAACGATGAAGCAGGAACCTATCATGGAAGAAATTCTCAAGTTCAACACCTTCCGTGAATACGTCATCAATCAAGAAAATCAGGAGACCGAAAAACTTACTTTCGAGCAAAGCAACAGTAAATTCCTATACGCCGTTTATGCCTTGCAGATGCTCCGCTGTAGATACGACTTCGAGTATTGGGCATACACTTGTTGCAAAATAGTGGACAAGGAAAGTTCGATGTTGATCCCTTTTCGCCTGCGACAGACACAACGTATCATCTTGCAGGCCTTGGAAGAGGAACGCGCCAAGGGTACGCCCGTGTATCTGCAAATTGTTAAGGCACGCCAGTTCGGCGGATCCACGCTCATCCAGTTGTGGATGATGTGGATACAGACCATCTTGCACGAGAATTGGGACAGTTGTATTGTTACCGATAAGGAGGATCAGGCGCGGCGTGTGATGCGTATGTATAAGATTGCCGCAAGCCATTATCCTCAGGAAATGGGGACTATCACATTAGGAAACTTCGAGGGGTCAAATAAAAACCGTTTGGTTAAAGAACGTGGATGTGTCATATCGATTGCAAGTATGGAAAGTCCGGACAGTTTGCGTTCGTCTAACAACCATTTGGTGCATTGTTCCGAAGTGGGGCTGTGGAAAAAGACAGAAGGTAAAGCCCCCGAAGACATGGTGCAGACCTTGAACGGTTCGCTTGCCAAAACGAAAGATGCAGCCTTTATCCTTGAAAGCACGGCAAAGGGGGTGGGTAACTTCTTCCATAAGACGTGGACCGATAACACGTTGTTCCGAAAGGTATTCATTCCTTGGTTCCAAATAGACATGTATGTTATCAACCTCGACAACAAGAAAGAGTTTATCGATACCTGGGATGATGAGGAATGGGCGTTGTGGGAAATGGGCGCGACCATACAGGGTATCAATTGGCGCAGAAGGGAGTTGGCGGCATTCGGAGGCGACAAGTGGCGGTTCGGTTCGGAATACCCCGCCACCCCGGAAGAAGCGTTCAGCACCACCGGAGATAAGTTCTACTCCCGTTTCCTTTTGGAACAGCACAAGAAGTTCGCCTGCGAACCCAAATATAAAGGAAACGTGTATGGCCGCGCCTCCGAGAAGAAAGAGGCGTTCATGGATCTGCGCTTCGAGGGCAACCCCTTGGCGGAAGACAAATGCCTGTTCGCCTGGAGCCTGCCCGATGCCGACGACAAGATAGCCAACCGCTATATCGTTACGGTCGATATCGGCGGCGAGAGCGAACGCGCCGACTATTCCACCATCAATGTCATAGACCGCATGGGTCTGTTGGAGGGCGGCGGCCTGGAACGCGCCGCCACATGGAGGGGGCATATCGACCAGACATCCCTGGCGTGGAAAGCGGCGCAGATAGCCGAGTTCTACGGACATGCCCTGTTGGTGATAGAATGCAACTCATTGGATAAGGAAGAGAACGAGGGGACCGAGGGCCCGCACTTCCTCACGGTCATAGACGCCATATCTCCCTATTACGACAATATCTATAAGCGCCGCCGCTCGGAACGCTCCAAGAACCAACGCACCAACCTCTACGGCTTCCACATGAACAAGCAGAACAAGCAGGCCGTCATGGACATCAAGAAAAGGTATATGGAGAATTTCATGTACCTCGAATACGATGAACGGGCGTTGCATGAAGCCGCGCTTATGGAAAGACGGGAGAACGGCGTAATCGCCAACGTGGTGGGCAAGGGCAACCACGATGATATAGAGGTGCCCACCGCCACCGCCATATACGTTTCGGAAAACCACATGGAGATGCCCAAGAAAAGGACACCCTACCAAGCCCCGGTAAATACGCGCGGCTCGTTGATGGCTTCCATATAATAAAGAAAGATACCGATGAAAACGCAAGGAAACGAAAGGATACGTAAAATCTTACGCTTTGCCGAGCAGGAGATAACCACCCAAATCAAACTTACGAAGAACAGCCCGTTGGTAAAGTGGGGCAGAAAGTTTTTCGGCTATAAGATGCCGTTGGCATACGCCATTGCCAAAGCGGAATTTAAAAAGGTGTGGACGGGTAGGGAATACGTGGTTTTCCTTTCCGACGACCACACCCGTTTCTTCGTGTTTTCCGAACGCGAAATGGGAGGTATCCTGTACTATGCCAAGAAACGGCTTTTCATGCGCCGCCCCGAAATGCGACAGCGGATCGTTTACCGCACCGCCTGTTAGGCTTCGGCTTTGGCGGTGTAGATCACGTTGCCTAAGACGGATCGATGTCCCATGCCGATCATCTCATCACCTTTGGCTCCCTTTCCTTTTCGGGATTCGTTGGCCGCGGGCGTAATCACGAGCTTGATGAGTTTCGCGTAGAGGCTTACCCGTTCCTTTGGTTCGAGCTTCTTTACATCATCTACAACGTACAATTCCAGTTCGGACAATAATTCATCCACCTTCTTGACGGTCTTCTGTTCGCGCTCCCGTAGGTTCGCGCGCATTTCGGCTTCATAGAGCCGGTCTCTGCCTTGTGTCATGGTTAAAATCTTTTAAGTGCAAGAACTATCAGATAGAGAAAGCCGAAGGCAACGGCGGCAATACCAATCCACATAAACACCTTCACGATACCGCGTGTCCGGTACTCGGTATCGACCACCGTCTTTTCTTTGAATTTCTGTTCTTCATGTAGTTGCCTTTCGAGGGTCTTTATTCGCTGAACCAATACCTCCGCGCTGTCCTTATTGATGAGTTCAAGTCTCAGACTTTCGCCATCTATCCACGCCATCCCTCGTGTAAAGGAGGTTTCCCCTTTGGCCGTGTCCGTTATCTGTTTCTCTATATAGATGTACTCAGGCGGCAGCTTGACGGGGGTCGGCGTATCTATGATGATTGTTTCGAACCACAACGTGTCTATCACGTGTATGCTGTCCCGCTCATACGCAACCGGCGGGCACCGCCTCGCCAGCCGCTCGCACGGACTGCACCCCGCAAAAAAGAGGGGTAAAACCGACAGAAAAAAGAGATATTTTAAAATTTTTGTCATTTTATTACGTTTTTTTCTTCTTAAAGTGACTGCAAGCAATGTCGTTCCTGAGCCTTGCATATTTTGAATATCCGCAACGGATCATGATGAGTTCGCCTCTTATATTCTTATCATATCGCTCTATGATATGTGCGCAGTCATTACAACGGTTTCCCGATTCTTGAAAGATACTACGCTTCGTCGCCATTGCAGTACAAATCGGCTTCTGCCTCTCTACGTTTAATCAATCCGTTCATCTTCTTTCCGTTCACGTTCACCCAACGCATAAACTCCTTGCGGATGCGCTCGTGGTTGTCGGGTTCCCGCTCAATTACCTTACGCAAGGTCGATTGCTCGAAGTTGAAGATTCCGAGATTGTAGCAGAACGAACAAATCGCATCATACTGATTCTGATTGAGCGAATCCGGCAGAATCCGGTTGAGTTCATTCGTTATGGATGTCAAATCCTCCCGCAACAGCATCTCGGCATCTTCCTTGCTCACGGGAGCGGTATCCTTGTTCACTCGGTTGGTCGTGCCATAGCCGATGGTCCATATCCCGCCGGGGCAGAGGTACGGGGTCGCTCTGAACCCCTCGAATCTCTTGATAAGTTCAAGTCCTTTCTTTCCGATATATTTCATGGCTTAAATGTTTTACTTGATTTTGCACACCCCTTCATTATTCCTGCACTTCTCTTGATAGGTGACGAGGACGGGGCACCGCTTGGTATCGCTTGGCAGCGGACAGCCGTGCGCGGATATGATGGCCTCCCGCTGGATCATGTCGCGCTGCTCGAACAGCTTCATCTCGGTCTTCAGTTCTGTAATCTCCCTCTTTCGTTCAGCATCCTGCTCCCGATGCCGTTCTTCCTCCTTTTCACGATCCTTTTGTATAGTCTCAATCACACCCTGCAACGTCTGCACCTCGAGCGCGATTTTCTTCGCCTTGGCTGTATATATCGCTAAAAGGGAGGTGATTAGACTTCCTCCGCCGAGCACCACTGATATAATAGTCGTCCATTCCATATCGTGTCCTCCTGTCTTTTATTGTTGAATCCCCGTCTGTGCGGCCGCCTCGGGCGGAACACCGCCGCCCGCCGCAAGCATCTGTTGCTGTTGCTCCTGCTGCTGCGCCTGTATTTTCTGCAACTGATCCAGAATCGTGTCGCCACCCTGCAACGAGCTGTTCTTCAAAAGCACATCTACGGGAATGGCGTTCATCTGGAACAGCTGCATCAGGAAATCATCTTTCAGCTGACGGTAAACCGGTGTGTCTGTGGAGGTGGAAACCACCAGTTCGGCTTCGGCATCCCGAACCATGTCGGGGTCATACTCATCCACCACATCGCCGAACGATTTACCGCTCACAAGGATGTAGCGTTTCTGCTGGTAGTACTGCATCAACACCTGCAAGGCCTTTCGGTCGCGTTTCTCGCGGAACGCACCGAAGGTGGCCATGATGTCGGCGATATTGATAGAGGAGTTCTCCGCCTGCTGCGCATAGAGCGAAGCCGGGGTGCCCGACTTGGGAGCCTGCCCCTGCATGGCCTCGTTGATACCGGAGATCTGGTTTATCAACTGCATCTGCAATTGCAGTATGGAGTTGGCATCGGTGTTCACCGTGTTGGCCGAAATGGCACTTGGCAACACCACCCCGTCCTTTGCCTTGTAGAGAATCACGCCGTTGGTCTTGCTCCATTCCTCCATGTAGTCCTGCAAACTCATGTTGTCCGGTATGCATTCCTCGGGAACGGCAAGCAGGTTCTTGGCGCTCGCCCCGATAACGGCATCTATCAGCGATATAAGGCGGTTGATGTACCGCTGTTGGTCTATGATGTTGGTTACAAGCCCGTAGGCTTTCCCGTCCACCAGAGGGTGCAGGGTAAGGATATAGGGGTGCGAAAGATGCGCGTAGGGCGTATCCATCTCCATAAGGCAGTTCCCCTGCGGCGTGAGGTAACGCACCCTCCATGTACCCTCGTATTTCCGGTCGTAGGCGAGCAAGGCTATCTCCTCGGGCGGTATTCCCTCCTCGGCGGCCCTCTCCACCCGCATCCGGTTCATCTCCTTTATCTGCGCCTCGGTATAGTAGGTGCGCGTGTAACTGCCGTTCAGATAGTCCTGCACATAGGTAACCCATTCCTTTTCGTAGGTCCATATCTCATAGACCCGGCATTTGGTCGGGTCGCTCGGCAGGAGAAACGAAAGGCTGTCGGCATACTCGGTGGTCAGACCCTGTTGATGGGCGCCGGACACATCGTCCTCGTCCATCCGGGCGGAATAGAGACCCCGTATGCGCTCCTCATCGGCCTTGTTCCTGGCGAAAGCCGACACCACATCGCCAATCGTCATATCGTAGAACTCCCCGATAAGGTTCAGTTCCGGTTCGATACGGGGGTCTGAAATGGGCGTGTTGAAGAACATCGTGTTGGAATTGCGGTTGCGGATACATACGTCCGGCATCCGTTTCTCCGAATTCCACTCGTAGGTAACCTTTCCCGCACAGAAACCGCTGATAAGGAACTCGCGCAGGTTGGCCGCATCCAGTTCCTGCGCCATGTTCAGGTTCAAGGCATACTGCAAGGCGTTGGAAAGCATCTCCGATACCTTCTGCCGCTCCCGCGCCCGCGCCATCACGTTGCTCTTGGTCGGGTTCTTGCGGTATTGCCCTATCACGTTGTTGACAAGCTGAGCGATGATGTTCTGCTTGAAAGGGATGCGCCCGTCCTGCCGCAGAAAGTCCTCCTCCTTGATATACGACTTGAAAAGGCGGTTCTTCGGATTCGGTATCAGTTCGCTCCATTGGTCGCCCTCCATATACCTGCGGGCGCGGAGCCGTGTCTTGCGGAACTCGTACAGCGCATCATAATAGGATTGCGCCTTGTAAAGAAGCTGGGAGTAATTCTTCTCTTTTATGGAGGAAGAACCCTGCACGGACGCAGGTTTCTTGGCAGAAACACCGCGCCTGCGGAGGCTCTTTACGTTGTTCAAATCGGTAATCATCATCAGGCTCATGGCAAACCTACTGTTAGCAAAGTGCAAAATTTGCACATTGCCAAGACAACAAGCCGTTTTTTATTCCCTTTTTTGGGAACGTTTTCGTTAAGCCATACGCAGAAGCCAAGTTTACTTGGATTATGCTATGGCGAGAAAACGTGCCTCGAAGAGGAACGTTTTCGTTTTTCAAGACCATTTCGCGCATCTCCTCGAAATGGTACCCCACGGCAGAGGCGGCTACTCATTCGCCGCCTTGCCTCCGTAGGTATCCTCCATGAACTTCCAGAATGCCGCCAAGCCCCGCAAATCGTTGTCCTGTATCTTCATGATACGGGCGTAGCGTTCCCCCTGCTCGGGCTCCAACACCTGCAACATACCCTCCTTCAAGCTGTTGGCCTCCTTCATCAGCCAGATACGTTTGGGCTTCAATACATCTTCGGAAACACCTTTCCTTTGCAGCTTGTAGAGTTCCGCCACCTTTTCCTCATAGGAGCCGAACGCTCTGAGTTGCGATTCGGCCTGCAACACGGATAGAGTGCGGATACGGTTAACCGCTTTCCTGCGGCCTTTGGCCGACAGATTGATTTCGGTTTTCGCCTGCTTCCACGATTCATCGAGTTTCGCTTGGAGAACATCGGCATACTCCTTGATGGTGTAGTAGTCGCTCAGAATGGCGTTTTCTTGGTCGGTGGGGCGGTACAGCTTCTTCAACACCGGAACATCGGCCTTCGAAAAATCCTCGCCCTTGCCGATCTTCGTTCCAAGCTTCACTATGTCGTTCACGAACTCGCCTGTACCGCCGGCATACTGCCCTATGATATACTCGATATCGGAAGCGGACACAGCAGGATAGCTTGTCGGTCTGCCCTTTTCATCATCCCATGCTATTTCCGAATCCAATTCGGGGTCGAATCCAAAAAGCCCTGCCCATTTTTGGTTCAAGGCTTCCAGATAGGGGTTCACATTCTTTTTGCTCCGCGCCACCCGTGGCGTATATTCCGATTTCGTTCCGGCGAAAGGTTCTTGGCTGATAGCGCCTCCCATGAAATCCCGGTTGCGGTAAATGTCGTATAACGGCAGTACGGAACTCGGCCATATATTACGCATGTAATCTCCTATTCCTTCTTTCCCAAGCCAATTGATACGGTCTTCCACGGAATTGTACTCGGCAAGGTCGGTAACATTCAGCGGGCCGGGCAACAACTCGTTCCCGAACAGCCCCAGCATATTGTAGAACATCTCCGCATCGGAGGCATTCCCCATGATGTAGTCGGCATAGGCCGCCCCCAAGCCGTAGAACATACGGAATCCGTGGGCGAGGGGTATCGTCCATTTCCCCACCACAAGGTTATTTGCACGGACGTAGAAGCTGCGGTGCAGATAATCATCGTCATCGTCCCCGCCTGCGGCGTTGGTGATGGCCGACACGAAACCGGCCATGAACATGCCCACCGCCGCCACCACGAAGTTGCCGGGGTTCTCTTTCATCAACTGCAAGATACGGTTGATACCCTGCGTGGCGGCGTTGAAGAACATGTACAAGGGATTGATGGCGCTCGACAGGTTGGAATGCCGGTTGAAGTTGGTCGTAATCTCCTTGGAATAGAAAGCCGCCGCTTGGTCGTCCAGCCCCCTGCGCTTGGCATCGGAGAAAGCCGCCAAGCGGACGGAGTTTTCCGACACCTCGGTAAAGAAACGGAACAAGGCGGGAATGGAGGCCGCCACGTTTTCAAGGTTTTTCCGTGCGCCGCTCTTGGTTATCTCCTTATAGAGTTGGTCTTTGGTACGGCGCAGGTCGTTGAGCGTATGCCAGCCCGTCTCGCCGCCGTTCTCTTTCCAAGCCCGTATCAGTCTGGCGTTACGCCCTTCGCCCGTATAAATGGAACCGGGTCTTGCAGAAGCCTGAATGGCCGCCGGCATATTCCTGAACCATTCGTAGAGGAACAGGGCGGCATCCCATGTGCCCCTGAACGGGTCGGGAGCCTCCACGAAACGGCTCAGGGTGGCCAGACCGAGGTCGCGCATAAGGTTCAAGGTGGCGAATGCAGGGTTCAACGAGGTCAGCATGGCCGACATGTAGCGCGTAACGGGCGGTATCCAATTCAACGCGGCCGAACGCCAAACCTTACCAAAAGCCGATTCGGTATCGCCACGCACGGCGGCCGCCAGTTGCGGGTTCACGAACACCACGTTGGTCTTCACGCCGTTGTTGTAGTAGGGCACAAGGTGGCTGTTTTTTTCCTTGGAGGTTTCCTTGCCTTCCAAGAATTCGGCGTTCCCGAAGATATAGGTAAAGTTTGCGTTGTCATCGCGCAACTTCGCCACCGCTTGGAAAAAACGGTTCTCCTCGCTCTTGCGTATGGCCGTTTCCGCATCGCGGAAGATGTAGGGCAGGGGATTGTCGGCAAGCGAGTGCCGTCCCTCGGCCTTTATCGTCGGGTTCGTGAATACCGTGCTGTTGTTGTCAATCCGCTCCGGATACTCTATCTCGTAATAATCCGCGCTCTCCTCGTTGCGCTCGTCCCAAGACCGCAGGGGAACATAGTTTTTCCATCCGCGCGCCATGATGTTGTCGTAGGCCTCCTGCGACAGCAGGCCCGATTCAAGACGTTCCCGCAAGGTTTCATGGGTGGCTTGGTTGATTAGATCCCACATCTTATCCAATTTATCCTCCAAGCCGTTCTTCCGCATCATATCCTCGAACATCGCCACATATTCCTCGGGTTGCATACCGAAACGCTCCACAAAGGCGGTCGCCCCCGCAAAATCCTTATCCTCATCGGTAAGTTTCTCCATCCTGTCGTTCAAGGCGGCATAGGCTTTCTCGGCCACTCTGCTCATATCCTCCGCGGTCAGCGGACGCATGGAGTTCACCGGAGCCTCTATGCCTTTTTTCTCCGCACGGGCTATCTCCTTGTCAAGCCGTTCCTGGTTGCGCTTCTCGATAAGGCTGTGGATCTGTCGGGTGATGTCCTGTATGGAAGCTTCCGACAAGGCATCATTATAGTTACCGCCGGCTTTCGTCAACACACTCCGCCTCAGTTCGTTCATGTCCTTGTCGCTCATCGCGCCGCGCCCGCCCGTCATGTTGAAAATCCTCTGCGCGATATCCTCAATCGTCTTGCCCAGCATACGGTCGGCCAACATCCATGCGTTACGCTCCGGCATATGCTTGGCCATAAGGTACATGCCTATATAATAGGTGCCGCTCCTCTTCTTGGCGGGTATGCCCAAGCCCTTCTGCTGTTCACGGGTGGCCCGGTAAATATCCCGGATTGTATCCGACAGAGGATTGCCGATGGTTTTCTTGAAGCGGTCTATCCCGTGCATCACCTTGGACGGAATGGTTGTTTTCAGGCTCCACAGATCGGTGGCCGAAGTCACCTTGCCGCCCTTCGTCTGCTTCAAATGGTTGGTGAGGTTCTTTACCGGCAGGGAGGAATCCAACAGCCGTTTTCCCCACAGGGTGGAAAGGTTGTGCATCTGTTGCCGCTTGGTCGCCCCCTCCGGTGTCAGCCCCACAATCCCCAACCGCTTGTCGTATTCCGTGCCTGAAAGGTTGCGGCGGAAACGGATGTCGGGTCGCGATTCACGGAGGCTTTCGGGTGATGTGAATGGGACGGCTTCCACCACACGTTCCCCGTCTTTCATGAACGCGATATGATGATATTCGTTGTCTTTTCCTGAATATTGACCATCGGCAAATGGAACAAGCCCGTCTTGCTCAATCGCCGCACGCGCCCCCGCCGAAGCCGATACGATTTCCCCACCATAATAACGCTCCAAGTCGGAAATCAATTGAGCCGCTCCTCCATAATAATCGGATACCTCGTCAAGCAAACCATAGAGGCCGTTGGCATCTATGCCGTTGTCGAAGCCCCTGCGAGACCTTATATCCTCGTTTATTTCTTGTCGTTCAGCAAGACCGGTATTGTCTTTGAATTCTCCGCTGTACAACAATTGCTTTACGGAACGTGCAATCTCTGCAAGAGGATGTCCGTCAGCCTTGGCCAACTTGTACGCATTGTAATAATACTCCACGATATGCGCGTCTCCGTCCCCGATACCTTGATTCGGTTTACGGGAAATCACGATGCTTATACCTTTGCTATAACCTGCATCATCGAAGTTCTTAGCCTTGGCGTTATGGTCGCTGATGCGGATACGTACCTCTGTCCCGTTTTTTGCCTCAAACGTTCCGTAGTTGCTGTTATTGCCATTGTTATGTAATGCGAGGGCGGACGATATTACACCTGCAAAATTTCTTGGACGGACTTTATTTTCTTCGCAATCACGTATGAGGGTATCAATATTTTCTCGTATCTTTGTGGTTGATTCGAATGAGGTGACTGGATCTTGATGGTTCGTCCGGAGTCCGGCCTTGTTCGATAAAGCACCCTTGGTTTTTACCTTGGGTGCTTTTTGTTTATATTCTCTCTCATCCTCCCTTATCCGGTTCTCCAACTCGGCCGCCGCCCTGAACTCTTCCTGCCGTTGGCGGAACAACTCCCGTTCAGCGGCATAGGCCGCGCTTTCCAGATTGTGCCTGCTCTCGTAGAGCAGGGCGCGTATGTCGGCATCGCTCAACGAAAGGTTGAACCCTATGGCGCGCAAGGCCTCCCGAACCAAGGCCACCACCTTCTGCCACGTTGTGGGGTCTGTGCCCACCTCGGCCAAGGCCGCTATATATTCGTCCGCCGCCACCCGTTGCAGCTCGGCGCGGTATTCCTCGTCCGTCATGCCCTCCCTGCGGCCGACCTCCTGCCGCGCGTACTCCTCGAAGTAAGCCCGCGCTTCCCCGTTCATGCTTCCATACACCTTGTCGAGCAGGTTGTTGTACTTCTCCTCGCCCAACATCTTGCGCATACCCATGTGGGCCACCACCTCGTGGAGCATGGTGCGTTCCACGTCCTCCACATCGGCATGGTTGTCCACATTCACATGGATAACCCCGTTGGGGTTCTTCGCGTTCGGCAGCACGAACCAGCCTTTGACATCGGCGAACCTGCGGCTCCTGCCCTTGGGCGTGCCCCTGTCCTCGATAACCACCGGAACGCCGAGCCTCCGCGCCAAAGCCTCCGCCGCCTGCCGCTTCGCCTTTCCCGAAACGGAGGAAGGCGAGGGGACAGGCTTTTCTTCCGAGGCGGCCGATGTACCAAGAGCGTCATTCAGGAATATCTGCTCCTCCCGTGCTACGTCCTCAGTTTCCGAAGACAGGGATGCACGCCGTTGTCCGGGTTTCATATCCATACGAGCCTGCACGTTGCGGGATTCCACCTCACCCGAAACATGTATGTACGCCAAGTAATCATTGTTGATGTTCGATAGATTGAACTTTCTTTCTTCAAGAGCGTTTATCTCTTCTTCTATCTTGTCGTGTTCTTCCGTCCATTCTTCATTCGGCTTTGGGAGTTGTCGTTCAAGTTCATTTATTTTTGATTCAATAAGATGTGTTTGTTTTTCTTTGTACTTCTTTTGCGCCTCAAAACTATGCAAACCGCCTCCGTGTGCAAACCCTTCTATGAACTGAATGGCGTGCTGAATCTCATGGGTAAGGACAGAGCGCATTGTGGATTTCATGGAATTATCCACAAATAGTGTTTTTCTATAATGGTCGTAATACCCAGCATAGCCAAATGTTTCGCTGTTTGTTGGATGTAACAAGATATTGAGGTCTTTCATTTCTGGATAAGCCGAGAACAAAGGATTCTCTTCTCCAAGCACTTCTGATAACTTTTTCTTCACACCATCCCTGTACAATTTCTTCTTATCAATCTTCTTTTTCCGTGCCTCCTTCATCTCATTGAACAACCTATGGTATTCCTTTTGAGCCGCCTCACGTCTCGCCTTTATTTCCGCGTTCTTTTCAGGGCTATTATTGGAACTCATGCGGGAGTACATCACATCATGATACTTATTATAAAAAGCATCTACAGCATAATATGCCCTTTTATATGCGCGGTACGCCTCTTTGTATTCATATTCAAGCCGATCCAAGGAATAGACTTCTACACCTGCTACATCATCACCTGTCTCATACCGCCACTTGCCGTCCGCGCCGCGTTCCCAACCCGTAGCCATCTTTATGGTCTTGGCCTCCTTGCCTGCGGCCTCCATTTCGCGCGCAACGGAAAGATTATCAAGTCTTGTCGTGGCCTCCTCGGCCTTATCCAAATTCGCCGCCCCTTTCTCCCCGATAAAGCGGGCGCGTATCGGCCGCCCCTCCGCATCGAACATTTCCCCAACGAAGCGAAACCTTATATCCGGGTTCTCCGCCTCGAACGTGCCCACGTTGTCCGTAGCCGACTTGATGTCCATGGAATTGGTTACGATATAATGTACGGTGCCATTCTCCTTCGGAACTATCTCGCTACTCTTGCCAGTAACTTCTGCAACAGCCCTCATTACAAGGTCGAAATTGCCGCTACCACCAACCATTGAATTAATAAGTTCAACATCATTGTCAGCATATTCGTATTCTGAATCCGCCGCTTCCCTTATGATGTTATGGATGCTGTTGCTGTTGTAGTCCCCGTAGTTGGATATAAACCAGTGTTCCCCGTCCGCAGAAAATTCTTCCTCGTCGATACGTCTTATTATATCCATCAACTGTTTCTTCGTTATGGTCTTCCTGTCAAGACTAAGAGGATTGCGGATATTGAGGAACACACCCAATGTCTGACCTTCCGCGTTGCTGTACGAATCGGCATAGGTTCTGTCGGTGGTGAAATAGAAACCCCTTCCATCCGAAGTGCCGGTGCTGCTTCCTATCTTTTTCGTATCGAAAGCGAAGAATCTGTTGGGGCTTCCGTGGTAAACCACCAACGGCTCCCCGTTCTCGTCCACCACCTTGGAAGTATCCGTTTGCAAAATCGACAACAAACGCTTATCTTTGACGGCAGAAACAGCCTCATTGTCATCAAGCCCTGTTTTTACTGGGCCAATGTTGTCAATGAGGTTTGTTTTTTCTATCTCTGTCAGCGCGTGGTCGTAATAAGTTTCGTTTCCCTTGACACCTATCGCCAACTTGGCCGTATAGTCTTGTCTGTCTATTTTTAATCCGACTACATAGTAACGATACTTGTCAAAGCCCCTTTTGTCTTTTTCATTTTTTGTCTCGGCAATAAAGATAGCCTCCCGTAGCATTTGAGGAATAAGCGCGATAGACTTCAAATGTATGTCGTTATCCGCATCATGGCTCGTTACCTTTTCCGCCCCGAGACGCGACAATTTGATGTTTATCCCCGTGTCGTTATTGGGGTATTCATCGCGCAACGAATTGAGGATATAGGCTCTTGCTGATTTGTCATTCAGTTCATACTTACCCTGATACTCCGTCCCCGTTGCAACTATCGGCTTGCTCTCCCGTAATTTCTTAATCCGAGCCGCCTTTTCCCAATCCCCGAACCAATCCTTGAACGCCTTGGTGTGCACCTGCGCCCACTGCTTCGGTGTCAACTTCGTAGGCTTCCCATTGGGGGCTTTCAGATACGTCCCGTCCGCCTTGGCACGCTCAACAAGGCCACGCTCCTCTGCGGATAGGTCGCTATACTGCCTCGGCTCTCCCCGCCTCATACGCACCTCCTCATTGCCCTCCGCTTCATCCACGGCATCAACTTCCTTCGCAGGCAGTCCATGTTCACGAAGCCATTCCTTGTTTTCCCTCCTCCATGCTTCATCCGCCGCCGCTTCTGCCTTGTCAACCGCAGCTTTCATCTCCGCACGGAGCTGCTTCAAGCGTTCATCTTTATTCATGGCCTCACGTTCACGCAGACCTTGTTCGGAATTCGTGGCGGCGGAAACAGTGGCTTGTGTCGGATAATGCTCATAGATATAGTCCATTATCTTCTCGTTCCATTCGGCCTCTACATCACCAACAGCCTCTGACAATGCCTCAAAACTCATTTCCTCCGCATTCTCAGCCACGGCCACGGCACGTTCACTTTCAGATGGCTGTTTCTCAACCTCCTGCACCTGCGCTCTACGGGAAAACCTTTTCGGCGTTCCGTCCTCGTCGAACATCTCGCCCACAAACTCAGGATGGCTCAACGCCTCGTATTCCTCATCGCTCAGGTATGCAACATTTGTTTGTGCTATATCCTCGGCCGCCTCCTCTCTGGCTCTTTCCTCGCGCTCCGCTTCCTTCTTCTTACGTTTCTCTGCTTTTTGTTGCTCCTCATATTCTGCTATTTCATCTGCATATTCCTCTCTTCTACGTTCCTCATCGTAAGAAAGGTTTTCGTGCAGGTCCCTTGCCTCTTGCATCATATCAGTCGGAGTTTTCGAGTAATCAATAGAAGAAAGCTCTTCTCTAATATCTTCGGCTGAGAGAACCCCAAACGGCCAACCGTTTTGTTCTAAATCAATGCGTACATCTTCCGAATATGATTCTGGAAGCACCCCGGTCTTATCATTTATATATGATGAAGAAATATCTTGACTTGATAAACTCTTTAAATTTTCTGCACCTTCCTTTGTGAATTTAACGGTTCCCGATGCAATTCTTCTCAAAAGATATTCTCTAAGGGACTTGGGGTCTCCTTTAATATCATCTTTTGCCATAAAGGCAGGTTGCGTCCGTGTCTTAGCACCCTTTTCCGCCGCTTGTTGCCTATTTATTCTTTCTTGGAGTTTACGTGCGGCTTCCTCGGCCTGCCGTCTGGCTTCGGGATAGGCGGCCACGTCTTTCCAGAAGCGCACCTCGTTTTCAAGGGCGGCCACCTTCTCGCGCTTGGCACGCTTGGCCGCCTGTATCGCTTCCACCGTCTTGCCCTTGGGCTGGCTTTTCTGTGCCTGCTCCAATTCAGCAGTCTTGTTGGCCACCATCTGTTGGGCGGTATCCACCGCCTCGGCCTCGTCCCCCTCGTTGTCGGACAACAAAGCCTCGTATTGCGTTTGAACCGGATTCTCCGGCAACCGCACTTGCTTTTCTTCCGAAACCTCCGTACCTTTGTCCTCAAGGTTGCCGGGTGTAGGAACAAGGTCCGACCCCTCCGGCTTGTTCGGAGTTTCGGTTAAGTACCCTTCAGAACTGAAAGGCAAAGCCTTATTGAGATGCAGGATTTTACCGTTCTGCATCTCTTTTTTTATGACGTTCCCATCGGCTTCATGACTGCTTACCGATATTTCCATTCCGTCTTTCCTAACCGTTACAGATTCAAAATGTACATAACGGCTTCCATCGGGCTTCACAAACGTCTTTACGAATAAATACTTCGAGGAGCGTTCAGCCCCTGGTTCATTCGATTCCTTCTCTATAATCAAATCGGGGTTTCTTAATGTCGGTGCAACCATTCCAAACTCCTTTGTCCTTCCTTTGGAAAAGAACTTTGAAATCTGATGCTCTCCCATTTTTACCCGTCCAATCGGTGTTTCTATAGAATTATCATCGTCAAATGTTTCAGCCCATGATGTCGGGTTGAGTTCCACTTCGGGAGCAACCTCCGCGCCAGCCTCCATTTGGGCGATAAGTCCTGCCGCTTCTTCTTCCGTGGCACTCCGTCCGATAAGTCCGTTTGATTCAGTACTTTCCTTAATAGCCGTCTCCGCCTCCTGCTGCGGTTCTTCGGCCTCCTCTCCCTCCACGGCAACCATTTTCCCGCCATCGGGAAAATCGGATTCCTGCTGCGGCTCCACCGGTTCACCCTCCTGCGGCAAAGCATCTTCCGCCACAACAGGATTCCCCTCCTCGTCCGTCTGCACATCACCCGCCGTGTCCGCTCCGGTCTGCTCCTCGGCGGCGATATAGCCACGCTCCACCATATCCTGAAATTCCGAAAGGGCCATAACACCGGGCATGGAAGTAGATCCCCCCGGCTTGGTGATGGCGACATGCACTTGTGTATTGGGGTCTGCGCCGGACTGCACCGTCTCAGTGGGAACGATACGGCTTCCGCGCGCCACCGTCTTTAAATTGCCCTTCGGGTCGGTATAGTTGAACTCATGACCGGCCACATAGGTTTTCTGCGCGTCTGCATCGGGTCTTGCGGCCTGCTGTTCCTGCTGCTCGATAGCCGTGTCCTGCGCTTCGTCCTGCGCCTCTTGTCGCTTGGAGAGGGCTTGCAGCAAGGTTTCCACGGGGTATTTCTGCGCGTTGCGGATATCGAGGTTGTCCATGCTCATCTGACGGGGCTTGCCAATCTGCAAGGTGCCGTCTTCGGCCTCTCCCTCGATGGGGTATGCCACGCAGGCCACATCGTAACTGTTGGGGTTGAACTTGTAGGCAAACCTGTTCCCGTTCCGGTCGGTGGTAATCCACAACTCATTTCCAACCGCCGCGGTCATCAACGTCTGCCGGTAGGCTTCGGTTTCCTGCTGTTGAGCTTCGGCGCGGCGGAACGACAGACCGAGGTTGTTGGCGGCACGGGCGGTCATATATCCGAGAATATCCCTGCGCTGCAAGTCCGTACTCCGTTTCAGCACCTCCGAAAGAGCCTGCGCCCGTTGGTTGTCGTCCTCCATACGGGCGATACGCCTCACCTCCTCGCGGAGATGGTCGGGCAAGTTCCTCATATGCTTGCGCATACGTGCGGAGTTTCCTGCGGCGTTGGCGGTGGAGGCCGAGAATCCGGGCAATCCCATGGCGGCCTGTATGACCGCCACAGATCCAACCGTAACCCAACACCATTCGGGAGAGAACATATCTTCCCACTTGCCCGCGCCGAGTTCCTTTTCACGGGCGGTCTGCCCCACCAAGGCGCGGGTAAGGATTTCCTCAACAAATTCTTCTCCCGTTTCCGAAAACATACCCTGCAACGACATCCAATTCTTTACATTTTTTCCAAGATTGGAAAGGAAATTGTTTCCGAACTTCAACCATCCGTGGGTAATCTTGGCAAGTGGTCTGGCAAGCGCCTGTACTCCCTTTTCAAGCACCGGGCCGACACCCCTTTCCACCACACGCGAAATGTTGTTGGAAAGGAGCGATTGCGCGAAAGAGGCGGCCAACGATTCAGGGTCGGCGGTTTCCTTGACATATACCTCTCCGTTCTCATCGCGCCCGAACATATAATTCTCGTTCTGCCGGCGCAAGGTTTCGTTGTACACCATCGGAGACACCACCGAACCGGCCGCGCTCGCCGCCAAATCCTTGCCGATTTGTTTGGCGAATTGCTTGGTCGCACTCTTGGCGGCGGTTTCGGCTGCTTCCTTGGCGATTTCCCTTCCGGCTGTTTTCGCGATAGCCTTTCCTGCCGCTTTGACTCCCTTGATGGCCGCTCCACCGATACCGCCCGTAATGGCCATATCGAGCATGAATTCCAGAGAATCATAAACCCCTTGCCCAATCTGTCCGGCCTTGCCGGGTTCATACAATTCCTCGGCCTCCATTTTATCCAACAACGATTCGACAAGAATCCTATCCGCTTCCGTTCCTTTCCCATCCTTCATTCTCTGATTGGCCTCTTTGGCGTGGAACGCTTCGGAAATGTCGGATATACCAAAGGTAAGTGCTGCACCTCCGTCAATTCCGTCTATTACGCCGCTCACAAATTTGCTCCATGCGCTGGCATCGTTGTCGAGGGAGGCCTTGCGCTTGGCGCGTTGCAGGTTCTTGAGCGCATCGCGGACGAGGGCGCTGTTCTTTACAATATCGGCCGCCACATCGTCCGACATATCAGCCGCAAGGGATTCCAGATAGGTCTTCCGTTCCTCGGTCGGATTGATGAGATTGAAGCCTCTTTTCACGTGCGCCGCTCCGTACAGGTCGTTCAGTTCAGAAATCTTGCTGTCGAAGTAGTCCGATTGCCGCTTACGGGTGTCCTCCGTCAGCCGCTTGATGTTCTCGGTAAGGGTGGAGCGTAACTCCTCATTATATTGCGTGCCGGCTTTATTTTCCCCTTTCAAGTCCTTTTCTACTTCTTCAAGCCGTTTTTTGAGGACATCCAACTCCTCCATATCCTTGGCGATGGATTGCCGGTCGGTGGATTCGTCCTTTTTACGGAACATATCCTGAGCCTGCCGCGCCGCCTTCTCTTTCCGCCCGAAAAGGTCTATCTCCTTGTTGGGCAACAGCGGTTTCGCCGCCATTTCGTTTACCTCCTCCGGGGTCATAAGACGCGGCTTCGCGGCTGCTTCCTGCGTTCTTTTCAACCACTCTATGTGTTGTTCGGCCTTTCTCCGGTTTTCCGCATCGGCCTCTGCCGCTTTATCGAACACCCCGAATTGGTCTGTCATGGAAGACTGTGCCGGCGCATCAGCATAAGGCACCCCTTTGGGAGCAGGATACATCTTACTCATAAATCCCTCCCTGTCAGCCTCCGTGAAGCCACCTGCCTTAATCATTCTGTCAACAAATCCTTTGGCGTATTCAGGAGACTGCATATTGTCCATAAACTTCTCCCTGTCGGCCTCCGTGAAGCCACCTGCCTTAATCATTCTGTCAACAAATCCTTTGGCGTATT
>CAZPBB010000002.1:0-5619 GCA_964584745.1 uncultured Bacteroidaceae bacterium | reverse complement strand
CCTTGTCCAATATCGCGTTTTTAACTCCGATATTTTCTTTTGTGTCTTGCATTTCTATGCGTTTTTAGATGATAGATGAGAAGGTTCCTTGTTGCGCATCGGCAGATTCGCTGTTGTTTCCAATCCATTGTTCATATGGGAATCCTGCTTTTTTCAGGTAATTCTCATAATCATCAAGTGCTTTCTCTACTTTTGGATCATTTACATTCTCCATTGTTTTAAGCATCTCATCGAATAGGAATGCGTAATTCTTGTATAATTCGGTCTTGCTCTTTTCATCGGTAGCACCATTAATGTCTTTTTTCAGATTGCGCAGCATTGTGTGGATATTGCTTGCATCTGAACCTTCTGTTTGTGTCTCGGGAAGATTACTGAACAACCCGAATAGTTTCTCTCCTTGGTTCACCATGACATTCAACGGTACTATGTATCCTCCGCTTGCGTTTCCGTTTATATATCTTCCAGATACGATATATTCTCCGTTTTTCAGATTGGCGAAACGTTCTTTCTTGCCCCCTCCTTTGGATTCCAGCCAATCCTTGAACGGTATCGGCTCTTTCTTCTTTATGGCAGATAATATATCCTCTTTGTAGTCCTTTTTGCTGCCTGCCACCTTCCCCGTCTGGTAGGCCGCGCCCGATTTCACGAGGTCGAGTTGCGCCTTTTCGGCGGCCTGCAACCGTGCCAGCGGCTCGTTGATCTTCGCCTGCCGTATCTCGTCATAGGCGCGCAGGAGTTCCTTACGCTCCTTGTCGCTGATGCGCACGTCTTCCATGATCCCGTCCGAGAACGATTTGGTGGGCAGTATGATGCCGCTGTTTGCGGCGGTGACGGCCTGTCCTGCCATGGTGCCGAGTTTGCCGATGGCCCCGATGATGGTCTTGATGTTCTGCTCGCGCCTGAAATCCTTGCCGCTCTTATAGTTCGGGTCGAGTTCCCTGTATATCTTGTCCAGACTGGCCTCTGTCTCGCGCTCCGCCTCGCGTCTGAGCCGCCTGCGCTCCTTGGCGGTCAGCTCGCGGCCTTCCTGCTTGGCTTTTTCCTCGGCCTCGGCAATCTTCCGCTCGGCGGCCTCCTGCGCATTCGGCACCGAATATTTCTCCTTTGCGGCGGCATAGTCCTGTCCTGCGGCTTCCTCTCTTGCCTTCAGTGTGTCGAACATCTCCTGCGCGGGGTCTGTAAACGTCTTGTTTTCCTGCTCCGTCGTCTGCGAGGTTTCATGCCTGTTCTTTTTCGAGGCTTCCACTTTCGCCGAATTCGTGGGGGCTACCCCTGCGGCCACGGCGTTGAAGTCCCGGTTCACCTGTTGGGTGAGGGGAGTTGAGGCTTCCGGTTGTCCTGTGGGCGCGGTTTCGGGTGTCGTTTCGGGCTCGGCGAATTCGTCCGGCTGTATGTCGTCCAGTTGTCCCCGTTCCTGTTCCTGCAAGCCGGCGTTCGGGTCTCCGGAGGGTGCCTGTCCTGGAGCGGAATATCCTCCCTCCTGGATGCCCTGCACCGGAACGGCCCCGTTTCCTTCCGTTGGCTGTCCGTCGGTACCCGTAGTACCGCCTCCGCTGAAATTTCCCCGGAATCCTTGCGCCACACCTGCGGCGAACTTATCCACCGTTTCGGGGTCTTTGTCCTTGAGTTTCTGAATTTCTTCCTTCGCCTGCGATACCGCATTGTCCCTTTCGGTTCTCCTCAACTCCTGCCGCTGCCGCTTTTTCGAGAGTTCGACGGGGTTCCGTTCGGAATCGCCGCTTCCTTCACCCTGGTTGTCTTTTTCCGTATCCGGTGTGGAATCCTGCTTCTGTGTTTCCTCATCCTGAGGCTTTTTTTCTTCTTCTTCGGTCGCCATGGTCTTGTTCCGTTTTTATGTTCTACTTTCCGCTCGACTGGGCCAAGGCCGCGAAAGCCTGGTTGGACTGGTCGATCTGTTTCAGTTTCATGTCGTTCACCTGATTGTCGAGCGCGTCCACCTGCGCCTGCATCTGGTTCTGCAAGGTGTCCTGCCGCGCCGTTCCCTGCGCAGCCATATTGCTGATGGCCCCTGCATTCGCCTCCTGCATCGCACCTGCCGCCGCCACCGCCGCTTCGGGAGAACCGCCGGTACGTATAGCGCTGTTCATTCCCTGCTTGGAGGCCTTTTCCGCCTGGTTCTGCATCATGCGTACCGCATTCGCGCCCTCGGCGGTGTTCGTGTAGTTGGTCGCCATGCGCTCCTTGTACATCGATTGCAGGTCGGATTTCTTCTTCTTAATCCCCTCGGCGAGTTTGTCATACTTCTTTTTGTTCACGGCCGCACCGATACCCTGAATGGCCGCCCCAAGCATCTGCGTGCCCGCTTGGATGGCCGCCCCTGCCGCCTGCCCCATGCCTCCGATGAAAAAACTCATGTATGGATTTGAGTGGATGAATCTCTCTGTTGTTTCCATTGCCGTATGAATTTTATTTTTCACGGCAAAGCAATACAATCATATCCTCTTCGAGCCCCGAAATATTCCCTATTTTGGGAACGTTTTACAATCAATTAATATTCAATTGTTTATTTTTGTGTATTGCTTTCTGCAAGAGGCCATACCACCCTAAAAGGCAAAATCCTATCCGGAATCCTTGCCTACCCCCATGTGTGTCGGCTGTAAAAAACTGCAAACCAATTATCCAATATGAAAACCAAGGTAAATTCGCACATGCATGCCAAAGTAGTACCTTAGGCGAGACCCCGCCCCCCTGTCATCCTTGGCTACCCCTCGGAGTGTCCTGAGAAAAAAGGTCGTGCATATGAAAGAGAGGTGGAGAGAGTGAGGGTAAACGGAAGGAGGGATAAAGAACCGGATGGGAAGAAACAACGAACCTCGGTCTGTTGATGATGAAGAAACGGGAGGGCAGTACATCGGACATCTGTAACGTGGAGAGTTGACAGAAGTAAACGGACGGATAGAGGGATTCAAACGTGTGTCTGACGACCATTGCAGAAAACGCAACCGTCAATGGAAACCGGATTAACGTGGAGCAAAAGGACAAGTTCGAAGTAGAAAGGGAGAAACAAGAGACAACAGCCGCAGAAAGTCTTTAAACACCGCACCGATAAAAGAAGTTGGAAGCAAAAGCGGATATAAGCCGTTTTAAGGCGGTTTCTGTAGACACAATGGATAAGTTACGGAATAAGGTGTAAAAATCAAACAGAGGGCTTAAAAATAGGCTTAAACATGTAAGTATCGTTTCGGATAAGTAAACGGATTTTGGATTGGGAAATGGAGGGAAGAATGGAATCGAAAGGAAGAGGAGAAAAGAAAGGAGAGAGAGGAGAGGGGAAAGGTCGTGTGTGCGAGGATAAAAACCCACAGAGGTAGCAAAGCAAGAAACACAGCAAATTTTACATCAAGAAGCGCGAAAAAGACAAAAGGAAAAACGTAAAACCAACATAATTAACAATTTAATTAATAACTTAATAATTAATTATAAGATTAACAATTAATTAAAAAAAACAACAAGTAAGGAGAAGATAAAGGACAAAAGAAAAAAGAAGTTGTCGAAGAAAAAAAAAGAGAAAGGGTTTGATTAATAACTTAATTTATTAATTAAGTGCTTAATTTATAAGATAATAACTTAATTATTGATTAAAAGTTGAGTTATTAATCAATAACTTAATTCAAAAAAAAGAAAACAAGAAAAGGATTAAGAGTTAAGTGTAGGAGTCAAGAGGTTAATTATATAACTTAACTGTTAAGTTATAACTTAATAATTAAACTATATAATTAATTACTTAATTAAGTAAAATTAAATAAGTACGCGCGAGCTTTTTTTCTCTCTCCCTCCGCTCCGTTCGTTGTTCGTTCGTTGGCTGGCTCTGTTTCCCTTATTCGGGCTGTTGCTCTTCCAGAATCCATCGCATGACGGCTTCGTTCACCTCGTCCACTATCGAGTAGTCCTGCTCCACGTAGCCGTCCGTCACGCGCATCAGCGGAACGTGTGTCAGACACTTGCCCACGTCCTCGAGGGAATAACGAAGCCTGTTGTGGGCTATCGATGCGAAACTGTGGCGGGCCTGGTAGTAGTAGAGGCCGGGGATTCCAACCTTGTCGCCTATAAGTTTCAAGCCTTTGTTTATGGCCCGGTTGAACTCACTCGCATTGGCGTAGCGCAGATGGAAGTTCAGCAACATCTTCCCTGTGCGGTCGCGGTACCCATCGAAAATCGGATGCAGGTATTCGGGAACGGTTATCCTTTGCAGGGCTTTGTCCCGCCTCCTCGTTCTGGTTTTGGAACGTTCGTATTCCAATACCCATGATTTCGACAACCTTCCTGCCTCGGCGTTGTACAGGTCGGCGGAGTTGATCCCGGCCAAACCGAGCGACAGAACGAAGCAGTCGCGGGCAAGCATTTCGCGCCCACGCCTGTCAGAAGATGTCGGTATGTAGTTGATTATTGAGAGCAGTTGTTCACGGCTCAACGCGCCCTCTTTCTTCGCCGGCGGTGCGAGCGGAACCCTGTATTTGGCGAACGGGTTGTTCGGGATGACGATCAGGCCGGTGTCCTCATCGTTCTTGAGCGTTTTCGCCTCCATGAAGACACGTTTGAGGTGGGTGAGGTATAGATTCACGCCCCGTTCGCCTACGCCCTCCCTGCGGAGCCAATCTTCGTATTCACGGATAAGTCTGAGATTGATGTGGGAGGTGTTGATGGATTCGGAACGCAGAAAACCCGCGAAACGGCGCATGGACGTGGCGTACAGGCCGCGGGTGCGGTCGTGGCGGACGGATGGAAGGAATTCATCCCGCCAGAACTTCATTAATTCTATACCTTGTCCGACAGGACGGCTGTTCGCCTCCTCCTTGTGTAAGATTGCGTTTTTAAGTTCCGCCGCCGTGTAATGCTTCACCGACATTCCCATATCGAGAACTATGGACTGGATATCCATAATGCGCTGATTCAAGGCCACCAACATACGCGGGTCGGTTATCTCGCCTTTCTTGTTGACCTGTTTCGGCAATACCTGCACCGGTGTGGAGAAGAATACTATCTTGCGGTTGTGGATCATGCGTATCGCAACGGAGTAGTGTCCGGATACTGTTTTCCGGTCGAAGTGGGGCAGGACGATTTTAAAGGTGGGCATAAGTGTACTCTTTTAGGCTGTTTTTGTTTACCCAAAATTTGGTTGGGGAAAACATTGGATAAACAAAAACGCCTCAAAGGTACGCAAAAGTGCAGACCTTTTGCAAACAAAAAAGCCGCATGAAAAACATACGGCTTTGATTTTGTGGAGATTTGTTTTGTGATTCCGGAGCGATTCGAACGCTCGACCCACAGCTTAGAAGGCTGTTGCTCTATCCAACTGAGCTACGGAACCAATGAAGCAGCGAGCGCAGAGCCTTCGCAAGCGAAGGCTCTACAACTGAGACGGGAGAAAAAGCGTGAATGAATTCATGCTTTTTCTTTCGTCCCAATTGTCGGCAAAGCCTTAGTTTCCTAAGGCTTTGCCGAGTCGCGAGCATTGGTCGGTTGAAAACCAACCTTTATTTTTACTCCCAACTCCGCAAACACCCTAAGGCCTTGCCGAGTCGCGGGCATTATCAAACCAACGCGCAAAAGTACTCGTTATTTGCGACACAAACAACCCCGCCTTAGGCGAACAGCGCC
>CAZPBB010000001.1:0-64098 GCA_964584745.1 uncultured Bacteroidaceae bacterium | reverse complement strand
ACTAAGAGCAAGGTGCGCCGCGCTTGAATTTTCAATACGCATAGCTTCCGCATACTTCGTCACCTCGGCCACATCAAAACCATACTTATTCGCAAAAGCGGATATATTATCCCCTGCATCGATACGGAAACGGATATCCGGGTTCTCAATATCGAATGTCCCCACATTCTCTTTGGCAGACTTGATTTGAGAGGGTTGGAAAACGATGTAGGACGTATTGGCCAACAGTTCATTGTTTGTGTTGGACTGTAAGATAACGCTATCATATCCCCCTCGCCGTGCCGCCTGAATGATAGAAGCCTCAAAGTTTGGATCATTGAACTTGCCCGGCTCCAGCACGGCATGGTACGGATTCTTCATATTCAGGTACGCATCGATAACACGCGCACCACCTCGCTCCTCCGCCATCGCCTCGGCATAGTCCGATTCCTTGGCGAACCAATACATCCCGCTTTTGGATTGAAAGGTATTGAATTCCTCTACCGTTCCATGGTATACCACCAACGGCTCGCCGTTCTCGTCCACGCCTTTGGAGTGATTATTCAAGAATTTTTCATCACCCGCTTGCGTGGAATGAATCAAATCGCTAATTTTGTAACGCGAAATGGCTTTTTCTGGATGAGCAAGTAGCGTTTGCGAGGTGCTTTGGGCAGAAGAAGCCATTTTGCGTAATTGGTAGTTATACAAGTGCATCTCATCAAGCACTTGATTCCCTTGGAAATATTCTTTCACAACAAGTCGTGCCGAGTATTGATTGCTGTCAATTTTAATAGGACAATAATAAATATGCACAGCTTTTGTAGTTTCCTTTTCAGAACCATCAACTTCAACCTCTCCTACTTTTACGGCCTTTTCTATTAACTCGTTTACTTTTGAAAGAGCTTTTACTTGATTTTCATTCCTAAACGATAACGAATGTTTCGCATCTCCCTGACTAACATAGATGTCAACATTTTGGTCTGCATTCTTGAATGGTTGCGTGAGTTCCAATAATCTCTGCCGAGCTTGCTTCCTGTCTGTTGTTGCATCATCTTCAACAACTACATCTTCAACCATCTTATGTTGCAACTCCCAATCCCCGAACCAATCCTTGAACGCCTGGGTGCGCACCTGCACCCATTGTTCCGGCGTCAGTTTGGTCGGCTTTCCGTTGGGGGCTTTCAGATACGTTCCGTCAGCTTGGGCACGGGCTATTATCTCACGTTCTTCGTCATACATTCTTGAACGTTCCATATATTCTTCCAGTGTCCCGGTCTCTTGTGGACGAATCGGGTTAATATCAACCCGAATATCATCAATCGTCAGGCTATCATCGTTCAACAGGTTAAACATCCCATATTCTTTCATGTCGCCACTGTATTCCACCACTACATCCAGGTCGGAATCCGCCCTGGCATCACCCCGTCCCCGGCTTCCATGAATTTCCAAGCCGACAACTTCTGCATCAATATCTGCTTCTTGTATAATGGTTTCGATATGGTTCCTGACAATTTCCTTGATTTCTTCCCGTGTGTAACCATTCAGTCCCTGCATCGGACTTTTCTGTTTTTTATCCCTGCCGTACTTCAATTCAGGTTCCCTCGCATACCGAAGCCAACCCTCATCGCTGGCCGACATATACTGGTACGTCTCAGACCCCGCTCCCAATCCCAATGCGTTTTTCGCATTCGGGACGATCTGAATATGATCCAACAACCCTATCTCATTCTTTTTGAGTTCCTCGGAAAGCAGCGTTATTGCCGTCCTGCTGATTTTACTTGAACCATAGCTGATTACATTCTTTCCTCCAAACATAGCGGCATCCCGTACAATCTGCTTAGACAAATCACTTACATCCTTCACCTGTATGCTGCTATGGGGTGTATGTATATTAGCCTGAATGTCGCAACTATTCGACACAACCAAATAAGACAACTTGGGTCGCAACCCAAGTCTTTGAGCGGAAACGAATCGGGCAACATCCTGTGAGCAACTTATTCTGCCCGTTTCTCGATATTCTTTCTCAAAGACAAGCTTGGAAAAAGAATATAACTTCACGGCATATCGCTGCTCCTCTCCAGACACCAATTCATTGGAACTCAGCATGGGTTGAAATGAATCAAATTCACCATATAAGCCCGACCTCGTATTGATGATAATCCCAGGCTGCATCTTGTCGCCAAAAAAATTTTTCCAAGATGCAAACAATTGCCTATCCTGCAGACTTGCCTGAAGATTTCCACTCGGATGATTGTGAACAAAATATATCTTATCGGCCTTTATCTTTTTGTCGGCAGCAACCACCGAATCTATCGGTGCGAAAGTACTATCCATCTTTCCCATACCCAGATGGATGACGGTAGGTTTTCCGTCCTTTACCAACACGGCAAATGCATTTTCCACGGCCGCCGTTTCCAACTGCTTGAAGATATAGGCCACATCACGCGGTTGCTTTATCTTATTCGGCGCTGAGAACTGGAACGCATGGCTTTCTTCGAAGACACGCTGCACGTTAGCAAATTCGACCCCTTCACGAAGAGGTTCAGGCTCCAGTAAAGACGGATACGAAGTTTCCTGTACGGGCTCTTCAAAATCCAAATCAAGTTGCTTATACACTTGTGCCATTGTTTTTGCTTTTACGTAAAAAGTGACTACAGCCCTAGGCCACGTTTCTTGGGCGTGAAGATCTTCTGCAAGGGATTCTTTATGGCCTCACCATTCTTGAAGACACAGCGGGTAATCCGTTTCCCCTCCTCATTCCAACTTTCATACAGGCCATGCCGGAGATCCGACTTATAATAGGCGCGTTCCTTCATTTGTCTATTCTCATACCAGGCCTCATATAACCCCTCCTTTACGCCATTCTTATAGTTAATAATCTCTTTCGTATTGCCATTCGGATACCATGCTGCATAGATGCCATTCATCTTGCCATCAAGGTAGTTTACAGTCTTTGCCATTCTTCCTGGTCCATACCACTCTTTCTTTCCCTTCAAACACATAGTGCCACTCAAGACATCAGACGCTTCAACCACACCACCCTCGACTCTTGCATATCCCACCACCCTGGCCTTTCCATATATTTGTGCATCGTCTAATACTTTTGCGTTCTCCGATACACAAGCATTTTCTGCAATTTCCGCCAACCCCGCAACAACGGCATTCCCGGACACCTCTGCTTTGTCCATTATTACCGTGGTTCCTTCTACCATCGCTTTCTCTTTCACTATTGCCTCCCCATCTACTATGGCAGATCCAAAAACATAGGCATCATCTGTTATGTGAGCATGATCATATATGCAAGCCCTCTCCCCTATCATTGCATTGCCACTCACCACAGCCTCATTTCCAACAAAAGAATCCCCGAAAATCTGCGCATTCCCGGAAATCTTTGCTCTGTGGTCAATTATTGCAGTATTTTCCACCTTTACCCCTTGGGATACCTCCGCACATCCTCGTACTTGTGCATTATCATGAACCTGTGCGTTACCCCATACCTTGGCATCTCCTCCCACCCAACAAATACCACGATGGGATAGATTCTCCTCGTTCTCAATCCAGCCTCCAATCTCGCCTTTCACTACGGGTGGAATCTCATGCATGGCATCACCAGGCAAATTATAGACAGCCCGAATCCGATGCAGCGTATGTCCTTCGTGTTGCAGAGTCTCCCCAGTAAACTCGTATTTTCTGTCCTCTACCGGGCAGGAAACAGCCTCCCCATTCTGGTAATTCCGTTCGTAATTAAATCGTCCATCCGGATGCCAGACACGAGTCAAACCCTCCAAGTTCCCATCCTTGTAATTATTCTCCTGAAATATCCGGCCGTTCTCGAAATATCGCCTACATACCCCATTCAATTGGCCATTCTTGAAGTTGCGCTCGTGCTGTAGGGTGCCGTCTGGTTTCCATTCCCGATTGAGGCCGTCCAACTTTCCTTCTTTATAATGCAACTCTCTGGCAATACAACCATTGACATAATACTCCCTATACAGTCCGTCACGCTGCCCATTGCGTTTTTCCTCGACCCTATACAAGCCGCCATCGGGATAATAATCCCTGTATTCTTTTCTTTCCTGTTCTATCTTTTCCATTGTCGTTTGATTCTTTAAAGGTGGATTTTGGAAATCTTTTACTATCTTTGCAACAGAGTCCAGATCAAGATAGGCAACCTCGGCGAGATTGGTTCGCCGTTTGTCTATCAGGGTCTGGACTCTTTCTTTATTTACATAATCACATTTCCCCTGAACAAGCCAATTCAACCATTTATGCGTGTCTTTGGGAAAGATGCCTCTAACATCCGATACTTCTATTCCTCGCCGCAATTCGTTAAAATGTATTCCGACAAGAAATTGCCTATCTTCGTGTTCAATCCCGACCACTGTGTTCTTGGCGTTCTTCCTATACTTAAATACAGCCAGTGGGTCGTTGAGGCATTTCACCAAGTCGTACACTTCGGCTATCGAGAACGGATGCTTATCCTGCCCAGCCTTTTGCTCCAACCGAGAGGCGGCCATCTCTATCGGTTCGTCAGGAAAGCCGGCAGCCAACAATATCTCACCTGGATGTCCCAGTTGATAAATATGCCCAGGTTTCAACGTTCCGCTGTTTTGCCGTTCCAGTTCATCGTTGAACCTGCGGTTCACATCTTCGATGGATTCCATTAGAAGCGGTGTTTCAGGGTGGTTTTCTTCTCGCGTTTCTCTCGCTCTTTCTTCTCGGCTTCCTGCTTTTTCTTGTCGGCGACAATCAACAGGCGTTTGCCATCGGAACGCAGGTTAATGTCGCGTTTGACACCGTTCTTGTCGGTAACATCCTTGAGTTCGACCAGCTTTCCATCGGCGAGCCGCTGCCGCTGGGCGTAAGTCAGCTTCTTATCGCCGATGTATTTGGGAATGGAATCTACCGGATCCTGTATGGTACAGAAGTCAGAAATCTGCTGAGTTATCGTATCCAGCCGCTTGATTGCCTGTTGCACTTTCGGGGAGGCATCGGAACGCATTCCATTCAACAATTCGCCGGGAACCGTGTCGTGCATCACCGCCACGGCACGCACCTCGTCGTTGCGGTCTTTCAATGCGATTTTGATGACTTTCAAGGTGGCTTCATCATTCATGGCAGCCGCCTTACGTACATTCATGTCGGGGTCTTGTATAGCCACCATCAAAACGGCTTCCGAGGCATTTTCATTCCCGGCTGCCGCCACACGCACCTCGGCGTGTTTCGACTTGATGGCTATGTCAAGAACATAATCTGTTGCGCCGGCGTGTCCGGCAGCAATCTCCTGCATTTCCACCTCCGGGTCGTTGATGACTTTTATCAAGATTTGTTCGCTCGCATTCTCATTGGTTGCCGCCGCCTCCCGGATGGGCAGATATTCATCGGCAAACAACATTTCGAGCGTATTCTGACGTGCGTTGTCATTGGAGGCCACCTGCAACCGGACTTCCGGACTTGAATCCATCGACAACACGGCCAACACATCTTCTGTGGCATACGGATGCGATGCCGCGATACGACGTATATCCGAATCTTCATTTTTAGCTGCCGCCATCAGGGTGCGCGGTGATATGGTGCGTTCCAACACCTGTATTTTGTCCTCAAACGTCCGACCGGGAGCTTCGAGGATTTCAATTTCCGCTTTCGACGGATCTGTTTTAAAAGTGAACGATTTCATCTTGTTATCTTTATTGTGAGTTACTATTGATTTAAAGACGGCTACAGGCCACGTTTCATCATGGTCTTCTTTTTAGCACCCTGTACCTTCCTGCTGATTTGTTTTTGGTGGCGTTGCTTTGCCGCCTGGCTTGCCGGGATCCGCTGTACTCTTCTGGTCTTGGGATTCCGTTTGATGAGCGTGTCGCCTTTGAGCACCTCGCCCTCCTTACGCAATTGCGCGTTCTGCTTGGCCGTCAGATCTTTCTCCATCACATTATCCTGTTTAATTAAGGTCTGATGGATTTGATTGTCATTGCCGATGAACAGAGGGCCGCGCCGCTCTACCCACGAACCGACTGGCGTACGAGTATAGACTTCCTTGGTCATTCGACCTTGCAGGAGACGATCCATATCGCCGCTCTTATGCAACTGGTCAAGATTGATCCCTTCTTTTTGGAGTTGATCCATAAGTTGCTTGAACGCCTCCGGGCTGATTTTATCCCCCGGTGCATTGCCGGGCACTTCTTTCTGTGCCGCCTCCCTTTTTTGTTTGCGCCGTTGATAAGCCGCATATGCATTGGAAATAATCGTATCAAGCAGGATGCCTCCTTCCGTTTTGTTCGGGTCAACCTGAGGTTTTTGAACCGTCGGAATGACACTCTCTTTGAGCCCCACCTTAGACGTTTTTTGACCTATAGCCACATCTGCCGCCTCTCGTTCCTGGGCTTGTCCTTCTACCGCGGTCTGTTCTTGCATCTGTTCCGGTGCCGCCGGTTCAACAGCTTCTATTTTCTGTTCTTCTTTCATGGTCTGTCTAACTTAAAAGAGAGGGAACGGCCGTTCCCTCTCTTGGATTAATAACTTCGAAATGACGGGATCAGATTAGAGTTTCTGCCCTGATGCTTTCTTTTTCTTGGGTTTGTCCAGCTTAGGCTTTTCCACCTTGGGTTTCTCAACGGCGGCGACGGCGTTCTTCACCTCCTTCTTCTCACTCGGCTCAAAGGCCACTTTGGCTTCTCCGTTGAGTTTGATGCGGGCGTTGAACTTGGTGCCGTCTTTCTTCTGCAATCCGTTCAACTGAACAGATTTTCCCTCACCAAGCGCCTTGCGCTGCTCATCGGTCAGTTCCACGCCCAAAAATTTACGGGGAGCGAAATAAACGGCCGCGTATTGCTTCAATCCGAATTCAAAGGCATCGAACTGCAGCACTGTCTTCCTGACATTCCCCTTGGCATCGGGCAATTCCACCATGACGGGCTTTCCGGTTTTCAACTGCGCGGCCTGGTCGTCGGACAATTCATGTCCGAAGAACTTCTTGAACGTGTTTGCCGAAACCTTTTCGGCAGGAATCGCTCTAAAACGATTAATATCGCGATCGTAAGAAACATAGCATTTCTCCATTTTGGGTTCCAAGCCTTCCTTGTTGCCGTGATTCACATCCAATTCGATGATGGTACCCGCCTGGCCGTTCTGAAAAATGTTGTTCTTTTCTTCGGCCGTAAAGACATGCCCCTTGTACTGGGAACGGTCCTGTTCCTTGTTGTAAAGGGTAAGAGCCTTGAGCTCGGGCTTTTCTCCACCGGTCAAGTAAAACTTGCCCTGTTCGTTATAGACCTTGCCATCGCGCTCTTCTTGAAAGCCGTACAATTTGGTTGTAATTTTACCATACGCCAGCCTCCGCAGGTCTTGCGAGCTGACAAGCGTCTTGATATCGACGCCTTTGGCTTCCATTTGTTCCAGATGGCTCAGCATCTGTTCCGCGCTTACGCGGGGTTTGTAGGAACCGGTTTCCATCTGCTCCATCTTTTCCCGCGCTTCGTTCTTGATTGATTCGTCCATTTTGTTTAATTTTAAATGGTTAAATAATGAATGAATTAGCGAGACAAATGTATCGGAGAAGAATGGCCAGACCTGCATTTTCGGACCATAAGATTTACGGCCGAACAACACACATCGCTATAAATCAGCGTATTATACACAAATACATATCAAAGCCTGAATTTGGCTTTTCTTGGCTTCTTTTGGCTTTTCTTGGCTTTTTTGGCTTCTTTGGCTTTTCTTGGCTTTTTCTAAAACACCATTAGTGTTAATTCTTTTACCTATATTAGATTATCTTGTATCTTTGAAAAACAATAAGAAATTATTGAACGAACACAAAACACTATATTATGGGCTTTTTTAAACAACGACAGATTGAAATCGAAGAACGCGGATACGAAATTCCCGAGCCTGGGGAAAAATATGTTTGCGCTAATCATTTTGAGGATCAATATCTCCAACAGTACATTAAGGATAAAGCGGTTCCAGGAAAATGTAGTTATTGTGGGAAACGGGATCCTGTTATGGATTTTAGCCCACTAATGGAGTATATTGCAGCCAAGATAACATCTCGTTACAGTAATCCGGATCAAGAAAACTTACCTTTAGGAAGTTCTTATTACGATGATGAAAAAGAGGAAATTCCCGGTTTTCAGCGGGTTGGTTGTTATATCGCACCTTGTTATGCAGAACAATATAATGGTATACGTGAATTATTTGACGCCATCAATCTATATACAGACAATGAAGAACTTGATAATGATATGGAAAATTGCTTTTTCAACGATTGGTGGATAAGAGTGTCTCCATTCAGCCTTTCCGAAAGCCAAGAACTTTCTTTCCAATGGGAACAATTCTCTCAATTAGTTAAACATCAACAGCGCTTCACTTTCTTTAAACGCCCAGAATTCGCAAGCGTCGCACCTATAGATTCCGACAACGGATTATCAGATATACTTACGGAATTAAGCGCAAGAATTGACCATCATAAACTTTACGCTAAACTTCCCAAAGAAACCTTTCTTTACAGATGCCGATTCCTCAAACAAGACGAAGCCATCCATACATTCGACCAAATAACATCTCCCCCTGACGGGTGTGCCAAACAAAATCGCATGAGTCCAGCCGGAGTCTCCATGTTTTACGGTGCATTTGATCAGGAAACCGCCATTCTTGAAAGTAGTCCCGATGGGAAGCCTTCGGATTTACCTCATGCCATAGGGATTTTTAGAACAACGAAAGACCTGACCATCCTAGATTTAACCAACCTCCCCGAGACCAGTTTTTGGTTAGAAGGTTTTGAAAGTTTCGAATTTCTACATTCTTTTAATAATGAGATAACTAAAGAAATAAAACGGGACGATAGAATCCATCAAGAATATATTCCAGCGCAAGTGTTTACCGAATATCTTAGATATATTCATAAACTACCCGATGGTAAAAAGTTAGACGGTCTAAAGTACAAAAGTTCTTTAATGGGCGCCAAAGAGAACATTGTTTTGTTTTATGACCAAAAGACAAGTAAAGATATTCTTGATCTTGTCAAAATAAAACAATAATCTACTCCGCGTCCTCAAGTAGATGGCAGAGATCCGGGTCGGCTTCGATGCGGGCAATTTCGTCCTTGACAAGCTGCTTGGTTTCGGCCACGATGCGGCGGTAGTTCTGCTGAATCAACTCCTCCATGTGGTCTTCCCCATTCTCATCTGTGAAGTCTGTAATGATGGATATGTCCTTGTATTTCTTCTCTTCCTCTGCTACTTTCTTCACGTCCACGACAATCTTGGCATTGAATACCTTTTGATTTATCTCTTCCCCGAAGTTATCCGCCACCGCCCCGACGAACATACCCTGTGTCATGGTGGCAATCTTGGAGGCCGGAATCAAGGAATCCAACTGCGTCGATATGGATACCGATGTGTCGTTTTTATTGATTGACAGACTCTGCCGCCGTTGCAGCACCTTCCCGAAACGTTTGCTCAGTATGTCGGCGGTTTCCGCCACCACCTGACCCGAGAACACGTTACCCACCGTGTTTTGAATAACTTTGCTCTCCTTATCGCCATAGTCACGGTTCAGCTGAGAGAAATCTTGAAAGCCGAGACAAACCGCCACTTTGTTACTACGGGCTGTCGCAATCAAGTTGTCCAGCCCCTTGAAGAAGATGGTCGGCAACTCATCGATCAACACACAACTCTTCAACTGTTTCTTCTTGTTGATGAGCTTGACAATACGGCTGTTGTAAAGTCCTAAAGCCGCCCCATAAATGTTCTGACGGTCGGGGTTGTTGCCTACACAGAGGATCTTGGGCTCTTTCGGATTATTGATATCGAGCGTGAAATCATCGCCCGTCATCACCCAGTACAGTTGCGGAGAGGACATACGCGACAGAGGAATCTGTGCAGAGGCCAACTGACCTTGCAACTGGTCCTGGGCACCACCTTTCCAAGCATTCATAAACGGAGACAGATAGGCTTCCAGTTCACCATAACTCATCAGTATGGGGAAAAGGTTGGTATAGGGTTCGTTCAACAACTGGATAACATGGGGGAAGGTGCAATACCTACCACCCTTATATATCTTCAGAAACCAAATGATAGACGTTACAAGCGTTATAGGCGACTCCACGAAGAAATCCCCCTGCTTCTGAATCCAGGTCTTGTTCAGGTTCAGCATGATGGTATAGGCGGCCTCATAGGCATCCGTCATATCGGTCATCAGCTTCGGGTTGATGGGATTGCAGCGGTGGGAACGCCGGGGATCATCGAAATTGAGCACATAGACCGACGGACGGATCTTATAGCCATTCGGATGCAAGCGGTAATGGTTGATGGCAATCATCGACAGGTCGGGAAACTTGTAATCGTAGATGTACATCGCAAAACCCTTTTCGATGCATTGCTTGATATAGTTGTTGATGATGGCGAACGACTTACCCGAACCGGGGGTTCCGAGCACCATACTCGCCCGGAAGGGGTTCACGACATTAATCCAACCCTTGTTCCATTTTCCTTTATAGTAGAACTTCGTAGGGATGTTTACCGAATACTCGTTATCCATCCGCTTGCGTTCCTGCTCGAAACTCTCGTTCTCGAAGTTGAACCGGTCGCCCATCAGGTTGACCCGAATCAGGCGCGAGGCCAGGATACCACCCCACATCAGGAAGATAAAGCCTGCGGCCGTAACCACTCCATAGATAATATACAGCGTATGCGACAGCCTGTAACCGTGCATAAAGAATATGCCTGTACCGAAAAACAGGAAGAATCCGACCACGATACGCCACAAGACATCCTGCCATGACAGGTCTTCTTTCTTCTTGCTCGCCGTGCCCATGCAGCCGACTGCCAGGAATAGGAAGCAGATAATCTTGGTCGGCCAGGTGGTGTTGAACATACCGTAAAGGTTTTGCAACCGCAACAGTATCTTGTTGATGAAAGGGTGGAAAAAGCCCGCATCTTTCCATACGGGAAACATAAAGTAATAGAGGTGTATGAAAAGGAACACCACGGCGATAATCCGCAGCACCCCCATGAATTTCTCAATGGTCTTATCGTCTGTCGTATCTTGCATAAAATTGAATTTATAAGGTTTACAACTTCTTTCGGTTCTTGCGGCGACGTTCCTCTTCCTCCTCTTCGTCCTCGAAATGGAAATGGGTGTTGGCTTTTTCCTGTTTGGCCACCGCCTTGCTGCGGCCTGCTTGCTTCCACGATACCGGTGTGGCCGTACCTCCTGCGGGTATGTAACGTCGTTTTTCCTCCGCCGGCAGAATACCTTCCAGCAATGTGTCTATCTTCTGCCATACGTCCGTATCCTGCCTTACATCCCGGTCTATCTTCCGTCCCACAATCAGTTTGTCGGGAATCGGCTGCCCGTCAAAGAACTTCTGCCAGGCTTGTGCCGAAAGCGAGCGGTGCACCTGCGAGGCGTTGAACACCACCTGCTTCTTGTGGTCGATGACCGTGCAGCCATACGGCCTTCCGTCCGGCGTAAAACGGAAGACGTAACTCAATCCCACGGCCGCCGCTTTTTTGTTGAGTTCTTGCAGATCTTCCGCCTGCAGATGGTCTGACAAAAGCTTACGCAACCCCTGCCTCCTACAATAATCTTTGGCTTGTGCGCGGGATTGCTCCAGCCGTCGCACCACATCATCATACAGGTAACCATCGCCCATTTCCGATGCCGGCACCCACGGCGTACGCTGCTCGTTGTTCTCGTCCGATACGGCATAGGATAATCCTTTGCCGTTATCGGTATCGACGATATTCATCTTCACGCCACACTCCTCCATGTAGGTGCGGAACTCACCGAACCCGGTAAACCGGTAATTGGACAATCCCCGTTCCACCACGCCGGCTATCTGCCCCGCCACATCACGTTCCCCCACCTTGGTTCTCTCAAGGATTTCCGTATGCCGCTCCTCGGATTCCTCCGCCTTATGCAGCCCGTATTTGTTCTCCATCCCCTGACGGATCCGGTTGGCGCGGTAACGTTCATGGCTGTCGTTAATCTTCCGCCCCTGTTCATCGATGTTGGATACCACGATATGGACGTGGTGTCGCTCAATGTCGGTGTGCTTGAAGATTACGCAGGGTTGGTCTCCATATCCCAGTTCATCCAAGAGTTCATGTGCCATCTTGGTCAGAACCTCGTCCGAAAGGATGTCTTTCGGATCGGGATTCATGGAGATATGGGTAACCGGGTTCCGCACCCTGGCGTTGAGCTGCTGCCGGTCATCGAATACATCCACCATCTCCTGCTTATAGGGAATACCATCCTCATTGAACTGCACGGGGATTTGGCGGCTATCCAACAGGGATGCTTCCTGTTTGGCCACCTTCTCCATATTATAGCCTACCACGGCATCAATCTTGGTGGACTTGGTTATCTTGATCACCATTTGCAAAAAGTTCTTGGATTCCCTTGGTCAAGGCTATCAGTTGGTCGGTATGCACCGCCAGACGTTCCAGGCTCTTCGCCACCAGTTCCGGCATCTGCCGTCCGACCGTCTGTTGATGGATGGTCTTCACCACCTGATTGTAATTCGTCCCCACCCGGCGGTATTCCTTTATAAAATCATATATCGCCGCTTGTTTCGGATTGGATTTCGCCGGCTTCTGCACCACGGTAATCTGACCATACACGGCCAATTGCCGGAGGAACTCCCCGATATTCCCGTCCTGATATTTGTCCGCATTGTATTTGATACGGACATATTCCTCTTCACTCACCCGGACTCCAATCCGCCGGTTCTTGTTTTTCGTTTCCATCCTATACCATTCTTTTATAGCGTAAATCAACTTGGATTTCATCCGTAGCCGGCTTTACATGCCGTATATACCGGCTTTTGATACGCCGCCTGTAGTCTTCCAACTTCTCCACCTTGATTTCCTCATCCACATTGAACGACATAAACGGCTTGCCGTTTTTGACAATGGTCGCTTCCAGTATCTTAATCATCACCGCTATTTTTAGATTGTCATTTCGCTATTTTCTTCCAAGTTCCGTCCCACTTGTAGCAAAGAACCTGAAACAAGCCCACCTCGCGTTTTTCTTTTTTCATACCGAAACCATCCGCTTCCATTTGAGAAAAATACGCCTCCGGATTTTGTATTCCGAAGCGGTTTTTCAATTCTCCCGGTGTGCGCCAATTGCGCAAAAAACCGAGCACATCTTCTTTTTCTGCTGTCATTTTTTATAGCGTTTTAAATGGGGTTTTTCATCCTTTATTCCGTCCGATTGCGACTTGGGAGCAATCGTTTCGGCCGCCACCGGCCTGAGGTGGCAAGTGGTTTTTGTACGGGCAAATGGCAATTTGTACGTACAAAAACACATCTTGCCGTTTTTTTTGCGTGTACGACTTTCTATGTCGTGAGCCATTGGGCCATATGGCCGTACGGCTGAAAAGCCGAATGGCCGTTCTGCCGTGCATCCATTAGGCCGTATGGCCATACGGATAAATGGACAATATGCCGTATGTACAAAAGTCCTTGTGTACATTATGCCGTCTTGCCTTTTGGCTGTAAAGCCATTGGGTTGTACGCACATACGGCTGAATGGATATACAGCCGTATGTACATCCGTACATTTGTACATTCTGCCATTTGTACAAAAAGCCATATCGCCATACGGACGTTTGGACGTGGAAAGAAGAGTGCCCCAGGTGTGGTTCATCGTTCGTCCTCCTGCAATATTGCATTGACATAATTGACTATCCGCTCGTATTCACGTCCTGATTTCTCACAATCCTCATAGGCCTTCTTAATCAGTTCCTCTGCTGTACCATGAAAGCCATCTTCCACAGTCCACATATTGTTGGATCGCGTCCATGTAATATCTATGTCCTCATTCTTCCACCATTCTCTGAAAATCATATAGTCAGATGGCTCTTTCACCACGGCATCTCCATATATGCGACCAATACCATACAGATTTACTTTACCACACAATCTAGATCTATCACCAATATTCATCGCTCCACCCACGCTGACAGAATCAAAAACCTCTGCATTGTTTATTACAAAGGCTTTCTCGTACAGATGACTTCTACCGTACACCTTGGCATTATTCCTTACTTCAGCCTCACCGCTAACAATCGCATAATCATACACTTTCGCCTCATCTCTCACAGCAGCCATATCTATTATCCTAGCTCTGCCAAAAATCTGTGCCCGTTCGGAAATCTGAGCATCATTACAAACTATGGCATCTTCGTATACCATAGATTCTTCGCCAACCCAACAATCCCCAACCTGAGAAAGATTTTCCTCTTTCTCAATCCAACCGCCCAAGTCTCCGGTTTTCACGTCTGCAAAGTCACGCAATGCCCTGATGCGGTACAGTGTTCTTTCTCCCAACGTCATGGTTTCATCTGTCAATTCATACTTTTTCATCGTATAAGTGTTTTAATTATTTGTACAAAAAACCATATTGCCATACGGACGTTTGTACATCCGCACATTCGTCCATATGGCTGTATATACATAGGGTTGTATCTGTGTCCAGGTCGGCATGGAAAGAAAAGTTACAATCCCCGTCCGCGCACACGCTTCACCTTGCGCTGCCGGACGATGATTTCCGGGTTTTTAAAATTTTGCACTATCTTTGCCGCGGAGTCGAGCGACTTTCTAACGTCAGCGGGGATACTGCTGTTTAGAAAGTTTCTCGGCTCTTTCTTTTCCTGCAACCATTGCGGCAATCTCATCTTATCCGCATAATCCATCAGTCCCATATTTATCCAATAAAGAATATTCGTCATATGACGTGGATGTACACTCCGCACACTGTTAACAAAGACCTTACCTTCCTGCCGGTTGGTCTGCAAAGCCACCACGAAGTTCTTGTCCCTTTGACGCAACTCCGTAAGGATGACATTGCTCCCGATATGGGTGGCACTGCGGAACACCGCCAACGGGTTCTGTATGGCCTGCGGCAGGTTCTCCACTTCAGACAAATCGAACGGATGGTTCTCCTGGTTCGATTTATGCAACAAACGGGCGGAAGCCATTTCAATCGGCAAATCGGGAATGCCGGCACTCTGCAGGATGCCGCCGGGTCTGCCCAGCCGATAGATATATCCACCGGGCAAAAGCCCATTCGCCTGCCGCCGCAACTGCTCGTTGAACCGACGGTTTATCTCACTCAATGGAATCATCGTTCTCTATCTTTTCTTATATCGCGACAGCAGCCCGCTGTCCGAACTCCGACAGGCGGCTGCTCAACGTCTCGCACATGGCACTGACCATGACGACAGGCACCGCGTTACCGATATACTTGTTCCGTTCGACCTGCGTTCCGCACAACACATAGTTTTCTGAAAAACCCATGATGCGTTTCAATTCCGATTCGCGGAACATACGCATCAGGATGTCGATTATATTGTGGAGCAACATATAGGATTTGATTTTCTTTGTCATATAACTATCCGTGTCGTTGATCACCACCTGGGCATTCCACGAATACATACAGGTGACGAGCGAATGCTTGGGTTTCGTGGTGATGGTCGAGGCCGGCATATCGCACGACCGACAATACCCGTTCCCGTACTGAATGAATATGAATGCGTGGTGGTCTTTCGTCGTGATGGTACCGGCCGGTTCGTCGATGGAGATGTTCTTACTTGACGGGTGCCCGGAATACTGCTTGGACAGAAACGCCTGTTTCCCCTCAGGAACGAACTTGAGCAAGCCTTCGTAGATGCGTTCCAACGTCTTTTCGGATAAAGGCTTCTTGCGGCCGAAAATACTCTTCCCTCTGTCATTGAAATCGAGCACGTCTCTGACAGGCTTCCACGCCGGCACGGAACCGAAAAGACCATTGTCGATTCCGTGTCTGCAATGTGTTGGGGTCGGCCACACGATAGGAAGCCCATGCTTGGCAAAACACCCGAAGAAACGTTTGCGGCTCGTATAAGCGCCATAATCCGCGGCATTAAGGATACGGTACTCGAAATCGTAACCATACCGCATCACCCGATTACACCAACGCACGTAACACTTCCCTTTGTCTTTGGAGACAGGTTTGCCCTGTGTGTCCATATCGCCCCAAGACATGAATTCCTCCACATTTTCAATTTGCAGATAATCCGGGCGTAGAACCTCGATATATCGGAACAGGTGTTCGGCCAACGTGCGGCTGTCCGGATCACGCGGTTGCCCACCTTTTGCCCTACTGAAATTGGTGCATTCGAGTGAGGCCCACAGCACCACCTTGGCATCGGGAGTAAACGACTTGGCCAAGCGCAACCGCTCGGCGATAGGTTTAAGATCCAACGTCCTCACGTCTTCGATGAAGTGCATCGCATCGGGGTGGTTGGCCGCATGGCTGGCGATAGCGTTGGCATCGTGGTTGACACAAGCCACCACTTTGGCACACTTCTCTCCGTTCACACGGGCGGATTCAACACCTGTGCTCGTACCGCCGGCACCACAGAAAAGGTCTATATACAGCAGGTTCATTATTTCGCTTTAAAGGTTCCTTGTATTTCGGTATTCCGTCCGTGTGTACATACGGACGGATGTACGTATGGACATATCGCCATACGGATGAAAATCCATACGGATTTGCGAACAAATAACACATTGTCATTCCGTACATATGGCAAAAAATCAACAATCACCTTAAAAAAATTTTACAACTGAAAAACAACATTATACAAGCATCATTTTTCACAAGATGTAAAATCAGTGAAAATCTTGTAATGTTTTGCAAAGATACAAATTTTAAAAATTTCGATTATTTAAAAATAATCATTTATGTTTGCATCAAAATAACAACGGATTGACTATGCCAATCACCATATCCATCGCAACACAAAAAGGAGGCGTGGGCAAAACCACGCTCACGGGCATGGTGGCAGGACAACTACATTATGTGCACGCCTTGCGCTGCCTGGCCATCGACGCCGACTTTCCCCAGCTCAGCCTTTACGGTCTGCGCGACAGAGAGGAGAAAGCCTTGTCCTCGCTACCTGCCCTCTCCGATTTGTGCCGTAACTTCTACGCCAAACACGACTTCGGCACCTATCCCATCTTCCGCACCGGCACGGAGCCGCACAACGCCACGGCCGCCGCCATCCTGTCGAACATCCCCACCGCCGGCCTGGATATCATCCTGATAGACCTGCCCGGCAGCGTGAACCAACAGGATACCTTGGAAACCCTGCTCGACGTGGAATATTTCTTCGTGCCCGTCACGCCCGACCGGGTCGTGATCGAAAGCACCCTGTCGTTCCATTTCCTGCTGCAACAGCTACAGGAGAAATTCGCCGACCGCTGCAAACTCAAGGAGGTGCACTACTTCCTCAACCAGATGGACGCCCGCACCAAACAGGACAAAATCCTCGGCCAATACCGCGAGGCCTTCGCCGATGCCGGCATGGTGTTCCTCGACACGTGGATTCCCAAATCAGTGAAGTTCTCCAAAGAGACCCTCGACGGCAACGCCGTCTATCGCAGCACGCTCCTGCCGATGACACCCGGAGCGGCCAGCGAGCTCCATATCAGCTCCCTCACCCACGAAATCCTGTCGATATGTCAAATCAACCGATAGTCCATAACAGCCATAACAGCATGGAGGCCCTGCTGGCCAAGATGAACCGCTCCGCCATACAGCCCCTGCCGGACGTTCCCGCCGAACCCGCCCCGCTCCCGGAGCCCATGCCCGTGTCCCGACCGGAACCGACACCGCCGGTTACGGTAAAACAACGGGGACGGCCACGGAGAGAAGAGGCACGACAGACTACGCTCACAGGCAAGCCCTCCAAGGCGGCGGATTTCGAGGCTTACCGCACCCAATTCCTGACCCGCAACAAAGAGGAGGAAATGGGCGGCCTGCGGGTGCAGCTCTCCCGGCGCAACAGCCTCGACCTCAAGTTTATCGCCACGTGCACCGGCATCACGCTCACCACTTTGCTCAACAATGTGCTGCGCCATCATATCGACACCTACGCCGGCCTGTTGAAGACCCTGACCCGCCCGGCCCTGAGCTGGGAAGAACGCGATAAAGACGATGACCATGAGCAATAGCCTGATTGTCCTTCTCGCCATCCTGGTGTGGATACCGTTCACGCTCTACTATTTCCGAAAGGAGATAGCCGGAAGCGGCAGCCGAAAGAGAGGCGTTTCCGAAAGCGGAGAAATCAATATCGAGGATTGTCTGGGCGCGTCCAAACAGTCGTCGGTGGCGAAAGCCGCCAAACCTTTGCCGGAACCGGCGGAGCCTATGACACCGGAGCCCGTGGCGGTGGCTTCCGTGCCGCCGTCTATCCCGACGGCGGAAGAGACAGCGGAGGAACTTCCATTCTACATGGCGGCCGAGCCAAGCAGCATGGAAGTGGTGCCTGCCGATGAAGAGGATCCGGATGAATGGGCTTTCGAAGAAGCCGACATGCAACAGAGCCTCCTCGAGGAAAAACAACTGCAGGAAGTGGAACACGACCTGCGCGAGCCGTTCCGTTCCGAAGCGGAAGACCGGCGTATCGCCGATGAACTGCATTCCTTGCAGACCTACGAGGTATTCAACGCGCTCCGGGAGGATGCCCGTCTGCGCACTCAGGAGATCCTGGCGAAGTATCCGCTGCCGCCGTTTCCCGAACCGTTGCCAGAAGAAGCACCGTTGGATGCCACGGGCATGGAGGCAGAAAACAAGGTCGAAACGGACACTGCGGAAAGCGGCGCGGAGGAAGAAGGCCGGGAGGGAAAAGGAACGGAAGCGGCGGAAGCCTCTCCCGACATGATGAATGACTTTTTAAACAACTTTTAAAAATCAAATAGAATGAAAACAAGAATGAAATTCTTCGCCGTGGCGGCCATAGCCGCCTTACCGGCATTCTCGTGGGCGCAGAGCGGCTCGCAGGCCAAGAGCGCGTTGACCAAAGTGAACTCGGAACTCACCGGCATCTTCGACACGGTGTCGAACCTGGCTCTCGTTATCGCCGGGGTCATGGCCATCGTGGGTGTCATCATGGTATTCGCCAAGATCCAGGCGGGAGACCAGCAGGCGGCCAAGACCATCGGCGGCTGGTTCGGAGGCATCATGTTCGTGAGCCTGGCCATCGGTATCGTCATCAAGGCGTTCTTCCTTTAGCCTCATCGCCACCGCCATGATAGCCTATTACAGCATCAACCGGGGCACCGGCAAGACCGTGGAGTTCAAGGGGCTCAAAGCACAGTACATCAAATACCTTTTGATGGTTGGGGTATCGTTGTTCTTGCTTTTCTTCATCCTCCAGTTCGCCGGGGCTCCGGTCTATATCATCGTGGCTATCGTGGGTGGCGGCGGCTTTATCGGTATCGGCTACATCTATAAGATGAGCAAGAAGTACGGGCGGTTCGGGCTGGAAAAGATGCAGGCTTCGCGAAGCCTGCCTCGATTCATCCTGCACCGCCGCACTTTCCGCACCCTCCTCCAATCCAAGAAAGCATGATAAACAGCGCATCCACCTCCACCCTGGAACGGCTCAACCCGATTCTTGCCATCGAGAATGACTGCATCCTCTCCAAACAGGGCGATTATACCGTGGCGTTCGAATTGCAGCTGCCGGAAATCTTCACCCTGACCGAACAGGAATACTGGAACCTGCACGATGCGTGGGTGAAAGCCATCAAAGGGCTGCCCGAATACTGCGTGCTGCACAAGCAGGACGTATATATTCAGGAAAAGTATAAACCCAATCCCAACATGGAGGAGCTGTCGTTCCTCAACAAAAGCTTCCAGTTGCATTTCGCCGAACGGCCGCATCTGTCGCACCGCTGTTATCTGTACCTGACCAAGACCTGCAAGCAGAACAGCCGCAAGCGGTCGCTGTTCACCTCCCTCTGCCGGGGAAGGCTTGTCCCGGCCGAAATCCACAACGAAACCACGCTGAGCCAGTTCATGGAAGCCGTAAACCAGTTCCGCGCCATCCTCGAAGCATCCTCCTTTGTCACCATCCGCCGCCTGACAGAAACCGACCTGCTGGGCGACGACAGCCATGAGGGTCTGTTGGACCGATATTTCAACTTCTTCGAATCCACACCCGCGGTGGCGGACTACGAACTGAAGCCCGACAGCATCACACACGGGACCCTGCGTGCCTGCGTGTATGCCATCTCCGACGTGGACGACCTGCCCATGCAGGTATCCCCGACCCGGCGGCACGATGCCCTGTCGACCGACCGCTCGGACTGCCACCTGAGTTACTCGGCTCCCATCGGGCAGCTGTTGGGGCACAGCCACATCTACAACCAGTATATCTTCGTCGACGACGTAAAGGAAATGACCCACAAACTCGCCCAGCGGAGCAAGCAGATGCAGTCGCTGTCCAAGCTCTCGCGCGAGAACACCATCAACGCCCAGTATATCGAAGACTTCCTGTCTCTGTATCACGAGGAAAGCATGTTGCCCTGCCGGGCGCATATGAACGTCGTGGCCTGGGACACGGAAGATAACTACGACCAGCTGCGCAACGACGTGGCGGCCGCCCTGTCGTTGATGGACGTGCGCCCCCGGCAGATCACCGCCGACGCTCCGGTCTTCTTCTGGTCGGGCGTGCCCGGCAACGGAGCGGACTTCCCGTCCGAAGACACCTTTATCCAGTTCGCCGAGAGCGCCACCTGTTTCTTCAACAGCGAGACGAATTACGTCTCTTCGGATTCGCCTTTCGGCATCAAGCTCGTGGACCGCTTCTCCAATGTGCCCCTGCACGTGGACATCTCCGATGAGCCCATGAAGCGCGGCATCACCACCAACCGAAACAAGTTCGTTCTGGGACCCTCCGGTTCGGGAAAATCCTTCTTTACAAACCATCTGGTACGCCAGTATTGGGAACAAGGCACGCACATCATCATGGTCGACACCGGAAACAGTTATCTGGGCCTATGCCAGTGGGTACAGCAGAAGACCGGCGGCGAAGACGGCATCTATTATACCTATACAGAAGAAAAGCCGATTACGTTCAACCCCTTCTTTACCGACGACCGCAAATTTGACGTGGAGAAGAGGGAATCCATCGCCACCCTGCTGCTCACTCTATGGAAGAAAGAAGACGAGTATATCACACGGAGCGAGGAAACGAAGGTGTCGGAAGCCGTGTATGACTATACCCGCCTGATCGAGAACGACCCGACGATAGAGCCGTCCTTCAACCACTTCTACGAATATCTGGAGACCGAATTCGACGCCAAACTGAAAAACGCCGGTGTCCGGGAAAAGGAGTTCGACCTGACGAACTTCCTCCTCGTGCTGCGCCCCTATTACCGAGGCGGCCAATACGACTATCTTCTGAACGCCACCGACAACCTCGACCTGCTTACTAAGCGGTTTGTCGTGTTCGAGCTCGACAACATCAAGGACCACAAGATCCTCTTCCCTGTGGTCACCATCATCATTATGGAGGCCTTCATCAACAAGATGCGCAAGCTCACCGGCATCCGCAAGATGATTTTGATTGAAGAGGCCTGGAAAGCCATCGCCAAGAGCGGCATGGCCGACTTCATTAAATACTTGTTCAAGACTGTCCGCAAGCACTTCGGAGAGGCGGTGGTCGTGACACAGGAAGTGGAGGACATCCTGTCCTCGCCCATCGTCAAGGAATCCATCATCAACAACTCGGATTGCAAGATACTGCTCGACCAGCGCAAATACATGAACAAATTCGACGGCATCCAGTCCATGCTCGGGCTTACGGACAAACAGAAAGCACAGGTGCTCTCCATCAATCAGAACCTGAACCCAGCCTACCGGTACAAGGAAGTGTATATCGACCTGGGAGGGCAGCACAGCTGTGTCTATGCCACGGAAGTAAGCTGGGAAGAGTATCTGACCTATACCACCGAGCAGACGGAAAAACAGCAGGTGTTCGAACGAGCCGCGAAGTATGGCGGCAACATCGAGAACGCCATCCGTGAGATGGGCATGGAGGCGAAAGAGAAAAAATAAGACATCATGAAAAAATATAAAATCATCATCAGTCTGGTGTGGGCGGCCTTGGTGGCCCTCTCGCCCGTACAGGGGCAGGCAGTCGTACACGATCCCGTGCATATGGGGTCGAATGTGGCTGGCTTCGGGCAACAACTGGAGGAGGCGTTGACACAGACTCAGCAGTTCTTCCAGCTCATCACCAACACTAAAGAGCAATGGAAAGTCCTTGATGATATTCGCAAGGGCACAGAACAGGTATCCAAAGCCATCTATCTGATGAGAGAGCTGGAGGATATCGCCAGGCTGGCCACCCACACGATCCAAGGTATCACCAACGGTGTAAAGGCCATCTCAAGCGGAGAGCTTCAACCTTATGAAATACAATTCATATTGGATTTGTATTCCTCCAAACTCCGTCAGGTCAACGCCTGTATTATGAGTACGAAGAAACTTGTTTCCGACTTTAAAGACGCTTACGGAATAGAAAGTGGAACAAAAAAAACGGAAAAGGAACGTGAGGATGGAGTCAAAGAGGAAAAGAAGGAAATGATAGCCCTTGATGAAGATGTCGCAAGCATCAGTTTCCGCGTTCAACGGGAAACCGAATTGCGCGAAAATATGTCCAGATCACTCAAACAGACCCAAACACGCGACCTGATGAAGACCGTATCCAATATCGTCGGTCAGGCGCAACCGATGGATCCTGAGGGCAAACTTGCCGTTCCTGATAAATACGACGTTTCCTCCTCCCCCTTTCCGGTACTTTCGTTCAATGAAAACTCATTCAAACCGGAGATAACCACCACTACGAGCGAAAAAGACATCCAGACAAACTACAGAGCCGTCAGTAGCCCTGCGGTCAAACTGTTTTATACCATTTCGGCGATTATCGCCATTATCGGCGCGTTGCGTGTCTTGCAGATTTTCAATCAGGGCAACGACATCAGCAAGGCTATCGTAGCTTGGGGTGGAACGAGCCTCTTTCTGTTGCTTGTCGGGATCCTCGTGCAATTCTTCTTCAATTAATCAACGATAGATCATGCGAGAGTTTGTTGATAGCTGTGTCGAGAATATCGACAATTTTTTTGATGCCATGCTCGTATATTCCGACAAGATAGCGGGCGTATTGGGTGGTTTGTGCGGGCTGGCCGCCCTGTTCTATATCGGATCTAAGGTGTGGGGAAATTACAGCCGCGGCGAGAGCATCGAGATCTACCCTTTGCTGCGCCCATTCGTGATAGGACTGATTTGTGCGAACTTTAACGTTGTGGTAGTTGGCGGCATCCGTGGTTTAGCCGATCCCGTATGCGATTATTTCAAAGATATGGAGATGAAGACAAGCGCCGCCAACGTTAAAAGCGAATTGAACGCGGAGCTGAAGAAAGTGCGACAGGAAGCGGATGACCTACAGAAACAGCTGGAAGAAGAAGGAAATGAAGAAGACGAAGGTGTCGGCGTTGGGAAAGCCATCAGACGAGCCTTTAACAATATGTGGCAGAAAGCAAAAAATGGGCTTTTTATCGCTTTTGCCTGGCTCATCGGATGGATTGCGGAACTATTAGCCGCCCTGACCAAGTTCGTACTCGCCTTTACCCGATGTTTCAGTATGTCGGTGATGTGCATCCTGGGGCCGCTTGTGTTTGCCATCTCCATCTTTCCTGGTTACAAACAAGGCATATCGCAATGGATAGCGCGTTTCGTGTGCATCTATATGTGGATCCCGTTGTTTCATCTGGTCGATATCTTCATCAATACCGTCACACTGGAGATTGGGAAGGCGATGGTGGGACAGATTTCCTCTTTGGTAGCCGAAGCGAAAGCCACCGGCGGTGGTGTGGAGTATATCTCATTCCGTTTGCAGGGTATCCAGGCCAACCTGGCCATTGTCGGTGCCTTGATCTCGCTGCTGACCGCCGCCCTGTATAAGTCCGTTCCTACACTTGCGAGCTGGATCATCGCCGGCGGCGATGCCAGCGGTCAGTTATCTTCCGTGGCCGGGTTCGCCGTCAATACAGCCATGTATACCGGTATGGCGGCCACTGTTATAGGTGGCGGTATCCTGAAAGGTGGAGCGGCCCTTGCCCGTGGCGGCGGTGCAGCCGCCGGCAAAGGGCTTGCCAAAGCCGGCCAAAAGATTGCCGGGAAAACCGCCGGAGGGGGTGGCGGAGGCAACGGAGGCCTCCCGGTCAACGGCATGGGGGCAGGTCCCATGGACGCGCCCGTCAAGACACCTGTCGGTTTCCACACCGCAAGCGCGGCAGCCTCACCCGACCCCACCACCGCGAATCTCCGCCTGCGGGATGGAGGGTTTTCAGATGCCCCGAGTGCCACGGATGCCGTCACGCCGGAGCTGCCCGTTTCCAAGTTCCGCCAAGTCAGCGGCACCACCTTGGAATGGGTGGGCAAGCAGTTGCGCCGCCCCAAATTGAACCATATCATGAAGCATGGCAACGCCCTCCAACGCTACCACGCGGCGCAGGATCCCTACATCACGAAAGGGGTGCTCAAGAAGGCCATCGATGACCCCAACATTTTCGTACAGCAAGCCGCCCTGAAGAACGGCAACATCAGCCCCAAACTGCTCCAGCGAGCCATGAAATACGGCTATGCCGAGACCGCCACGCAGGCAGCCCGTCTATTGCAAGACAGGCAAGGCGGCAAAGCGACACCCGGCATACAACAGGTGTTCAACGCCAACATCCCGGTCGGTAACGTCCCGGGGAAAACCGTCGCGCCATTTCAGGAAACACCCCACCGTTCGGCCGAAAAACCGTCCGTTTCCAAGTTCCGCCAAGTCAGCGGCACCACCTTGGAATGGGTGGGCAAGCAGTTGCGCCGCCCCAAATTGAACCATATCATGAAGCATGGCAACGCCCTCCAACGCTACCACGCGGCGCAGGATCCCTACATCACGAAAGGGGTGCTCAAGAAAGCCATCGCCGACCCCGACAAATCCGTGCAGCAGGCAGCCCTGAAAAACAGCCGCATCAGCCCCAGCCTGCTCAAACGTGCCGCCAAATACGGCTATGCCGAAACCGCCACCCTGGCGATTCAGTTACTGCAGACCAAGAAAGGAGGAAAAAATGCCTAACAACAGCCCCTTCAAAACACTGAACAACATACAGAAAACCTTCAACTTCTCACGCTCGCTGAGCGTGATCGTCATCGTGTGCGCGGTGGTGATGGCCTGCTTCGTCAGTGCCTATTGCCTGCGTATGGTGGCCAGGGAGCGTGAGAAGATCTACGTGCTGGATCACGGCCGTAGCCTTATCCTGGCCTTGCAGCAAGACCTGACCACCAACCGTCCCGTGGAGGCGCGCGACCATGTGCGTATGTTCCACACGTTCTTCTTCAACCTGCCGCCGGACAACGCCGCCATCAAGAGCAATATCCAGCGTGCCCTGGATCTGTCGGATAAGAGCGCATACAACTACTACGTGGACTTGGCCGAAGCCGGCTTCTACCGGCGGCTGATGAGCACCAACACGATACAGAGCATCGCCATCGACAGCATCGTCTGCGATATGGATGCCTACCCCTACACGGCGGCCACCTATGCCACCATCACCCTGCTGCGCGACAGCAAGGTATCGAAACGGAGCCTGATGAGCACCTGCGAACTGGTGAACGTGCCGCGCTCGGATGCCAACCCGCATGGCTTCCTCCTGCAGAACTACGTCATCATCGAAAACAAAGAATTGGAAAATGAGAACCGTTAGACTTAGACTGCCCGTCATCAAGCAATCGACCCTGCGCAAGTCGATTGCCGACTACATGTCGCGCAAGAGCAACAAGCAGCAGCTGTACATCGTGCTGGGATGCCTGTCGGTGCTTTTGGCGTGCAGCGTGCTCGCCATCATCTATCCTTTTATATAGCAAAAGACCATGGAAGAGAAGAAAAATACAACGGCCTCCAAGCCGGAGCAGAAGAGTGCCGCCGCGCCGACCGAGGCGCAGCAAAAGCAAAAATTGAAGAATAAAATGATCATGTATATCGCCTACACCATCGCGGCGATCATCGTGGTCATCATCCTAATGAAGTTCTTCGGCAAGCCGGGCGAGCGCCAGACGGGCGGAGCCAATACGGAGTTGCCGGATCCGGCGGCGGAACGGCAGCAGTTGGAGAACAAGCAGGACACCTATCTGGATCCCAGCGGCGGTTCCTCCTACGACAACCGTGGTTTTGAGGATATTTTCGCCACCGCGTTCAGCAAAGATGACCTAGAGGACGTCAACGTGCCTGACAAAGCCCCCTATGACCCCTATGCCGAATTCGACGCCTCACTGACCTCCACCCAGCAGAGCATCGAAGATTTTTCTAAATCGTTGACCCAAAAGCGGCAGGAGATGATGGAGGAATCCGCCACGCCGGAACCGAGCGAACGTGAGAAAGAACTGGAGGCGGAGTTGGAGGCCTTGAAGATTCGGCAGAACGCCAAGGAGAAGGCGGATGCCGCCGTAGCCTCCATCCTGGAGGAGAGCCGCCGCATCGCCGGAGAGATTACCGAAGAGAAAGAGAACAACCACAGCCGCAAGGTCGAAGAGCGGAAGAACCAGCAGGAGATAGCGCGCACCAACGTATCCCCTTTGGCCGATGCCGGAGAGGAAGGCCTCGTGAGCTCGCTCACCGAGCACCGATGCGCCTCGTTCTACGGCATGGGGGGAGCGGTGGTGAACAAGAACACCATCGCGGCGAGCGTCTATGGCAAGCAGGTCATCATGAGCGGCCAGCAGGTACGCCTGCGGCTGGAAGAGCCCATGATGGTGGGCACACAGGTATTGCTGCCGGGCAGCATCCTGACCGGCACCGGCACGGTGGGTGTGGATAGGCTGTATATCGCCATCACCTCCATCGAGTACAACCAGGTGTTGACGCCTGTGTCGCTGGAAGCGTATGACCTGGACGGCCAGCGGGGCATCTTCGTTCCCGGCAGCCTGGAGCAGGAGGCGCTGCGCGAGTTGGGACGCGACTTGGCCAGTTCTCTGGCCAGCACGAGCGAACAGAGCGTGTCGTCGTTTGTCAACAATCAAAGCGCCGCCGAACGCCTCAAGACCGACCTGGCGCGTGGCGCGATACAGGGCGTGAGCCGCTTCGCGCAGAAGAAACTCGAAGAAATCCGCATCACCATCCAGGCCGACCACAAAGTATTGTTATTCCCCAGTAACCATTAAACATAACCCTATACCATGAAACGCATCCGATTCATCATCTTACTAAGCATAGCCTTGGGTTTGCCGGCCACCGCCCAGATAAACCAGGCGGGGGTGAGCCTGTTGACCGACAGTGCCTCGGCTCTTCCGCTCCGTGTCTATGACAACGCCTATGAAGCCGACGACAACCGGAGCGGCGATTACTTCGACGGTTATTCCAAGACCCTCAGCTGGGACAGGATGATACCGCCCTACGCCCTGGAGGTGTGCTATGAGAAGACCACCCACATCATCTTTCCGTCGAATATCCGCTATGTGGATTTGGGCAACGCCAACGTCATCGCCGGCAAGGCCGGGGACGCGCAGAACGTGTTGCGCCTCAAGTCCGCATCGGCTTATTTCCCCGGCGAGACGAATCTTGCCGTCATCACAGAGGACGGTTCTTTCTACTCGTTCAACGTGCGCTTCGAGCGGGAGCCTCTCAAACTCAACATCGAGATGAAAGACTTTCTCAACGACGGCTCGGCGCAGAACCGTCCCAACAACTCGATGGAAGTGTTTCTCAAGGAACTCGACCAGGAGAGCCCCACCCTGGTGCGCATGATCATGCAGTCGATACACCAACAGAACATCCGCCGCCTGCGCCATATCGGCAGCAAGCTGCTGGGGGTGCAGTATCTGGTGAAAGGCATCTACACGCACAACGACCTGCTGTATGTGCATACCGAACTGCGCAACAACACGGCCGTTCCCTACAACATCGACTATCTGTCGTTCAAGATGGTGGATAAGAAGCTGGTGAAACGCACCACCACGCAGGAAATCGTGCTGCAGCCGGTGCGTGCCTACAACTACGTCACGCGCGTGGAGGGCAACGATGTGCAGCGGAGCGTGTTCTGCTTCCCGATCTTCACGCTGCCCAAGGAAAAGCTGCTCAAGATAGACCTGCACGAAAAAGACGGCGGCCGTCATCAGTGGATGACGATCGAGAACGACGACCTGATCCGGGCGCGCCGCCTGACGGAATTCGTCGTGCAATAAAAAGACCTTGAAGAGAAGATGAAAGCGAAACACCTTATCCCCCTGCTCGCCTTGCTTTTCGTATGCGCCACCGCCCACGGCCAGCGTTACCTGCCGCGCATGGGCGGCATCACGGCCACGGCGGGCATCACCGAAAAGACGGGCTTTTTCGTGAATGCCGGCTACAGCACCTACACCAAAAGGAAGCACCACTGGAATTTCGGCCTGAACTACCTGCAGAACACCGACCGGTACTATGCGCAGAAACTGCCCCTGTCGGAGCTGACGGCCGAAGGCGGTTTTTACCTGCGTCTCCTACAGGGGCCGCGCCGTTCCTTTTACCTCTCGGTGGGACTTGACGGCATCCTCGGCTATGAGTGGGTCAACTGGAGCCGCTACCGCCTGTCCGACGGGGCAAGAATCCTCGACCGGTCGAGGTTCGTGTTCGGCGGTGCACTGGGTGTAGAAATGGAATATTATCTGAACGACCGTTACGTGCTGCTACTCCGGGTGCGTGAGAAAGTGCTCGGCAACAGTACCGTGGGCTGGTTCCATACCGAAGCCGGCCTGGGTCTTAAAATCATGATACGATGAAAAGGACATTGAGAAAGAAAAGAGCCTTGTTTTCCGGACTCGTCCCCCTGCTTATCCTGGGTGGCTGCGCGGCTATCGACGTGAAGCAGGATTTTGACTTTTCGGTGCAGAACCTGCCCTACAGCAATATCCTGACGGAGGGACACGCCGCCGAAGTGCGCTTTGAGATCCTGCCCGGAGAGGACGGCTACCTATGCGACTGCACCCGTTATTACGTGCGTTATTTTCCGACTTCCGGCAGCGGCGCGCTCCGGGTGGGACAGGACACCGCCCTGGTGCCGAACGACCCATACCTCCTGTCGGGTCTCCGCTTCCGGATGCATTACCTGCCCGACTGGGGCACGGCCACCGCCCAGCACACGCTCTCCCTCACCTTTATGGATAGCTGGGGGCATACGCAAGAAACCACCTTGCAGTTCAACAAAAAAGAAGAAGACAAGGACGATAACACCCTAACCGACCATGAATAAAGAGAAACGCTTGCTTTTTGCCCTGCTGTTCCTTCCGCTGTTGCCGGGAACGGCCGCCCACGCCCAACAGGGCATCGGCTTCAACGCCGACGGCACAGGGTATATCACGCCGCACGAGGCGGCGGTCATCGAGATCCAGGCGTCCGACAAAGGGGTGCTCACGCCCCGGCTGACGTATATGCAGCGGATGAAGATGAAGGTGGATTCCACCTTGGACGGCCTGCTGGTGTTCCAGACCGACCGCAACCTGGGCTACTACCTGGTGCAAGGCGGCCAATGGCTGTTCCTCAATCCCATCCTGATACCTGATGCCGGCACCTCGGACGAACCTCTCGCTTTCGCCAAAGTGGCCTACAGCGGCGACTATTACGACCTGATGAACCGCCCGGAACTGCCCTCCGGCAGCGAGGACGACACCACCTCCTTCGCCAAGGTGGCCACCAGCGGCGATTACAACGACCTTATCAACCGTCCTGTCATCATCTCCGACTTGGGCGACATCGCACGGGTGGCCTATACGGGCAACTACGAAGACCTGGCGGAGAAGCCGTTTCTGCCGACCCGGTTACGCGAGCTGGCACAGGACAGCGCGCACCGCACCCTCACGACCGATGAAATCGCCTATTGGAACACGGGCGCGGCCCGCAAGGTGCCCACCGCCCTGTCCGACCTGGAGACGGATGAGTTCCGTCAGACCGTATCCTATGTGCAGCGGTACGGCTACGACGAGGCCGCCACCCGCATCATCCCCACCCATACCGCCCAACTGGAATGGGACGAGTTCGGGCAGCTGGTGGGTGATGCCGACATACGGCGTTGGGAGGCCGCCTCCGCGAGAACCATCCCCACCATGCTGCGCGATCTGGAGGAAGACAGCACGCACCGCACCATCAACGAACAGCAATATAATCGTTGGACGACCCATGCGGCGGCCATGGCGTTCGACGGCAACTATGCCGACCTGTCCGACCTGCCCGACATTCCCCGTCACCTGAGCCAGTTCACGACCGACGAACTGCATCAGATCATCTCCTACAAGGAACGCGACGACTGGGATTCGGCCTACCGGCGCACGGTGCCCACCAAACTGAGCGAGCTCAAGGACGACAACATGAATTACCGTCTTGTGTCCCAGACCGAGATCGCGCGCTGGGATTCGATGACGGTACGCCCCATCCCCACCTATGAGGACGACAACGAGCACGCCTTCATCCTGCACGGCGACCCCACCCATATGGACAACTACCGGTCTATCTCCGCTTTCGGGCGGCAAGGCACGTGGTCGAGCCTGGTGAACCGCCCCACCTTCTCGCCCAGCACCGCCCCGGTGACGGGCAACTACGCCGACCTGGACGAAGCCTCCGTACCGAAGCTGCAGGCCGCCAACAGCGGTTTCCTGTCGTCGCTGTCGTATAACGACCTGCTTTTTGACAAACCGAGCCTGTCGAACTTCGTCAGCAGCGGCAAGGCCGAAGATATGAGCGACACCCCCGAATACCTGAGCGATTTCCTGCAGGATGCCGACGGCAAGGCCGTCTATGTAAGCGGCACCGACCGCCGCAACTGGCGCGCGGCCAAACAGACCCTGCTGGAAAGCGGTCTTTATGCGCCCTCCGAATACAGCAGCCATAACGTGCAGGGCACCTTCAACACCCTGAAACTCGCCACCGGCATCGCCTTGGAGGGTGTGCCGACCATCCGCCCCCCCGACAAAGACCCCGAAGCTCTTGCCGCGGAATATTTCAACTCCACTGGCCAAGATGCCCATGTTCCCACCATACAGATCGCCGCCGAACTGGACAGGCTCGCCGTCGAACAAGCCAAAGCCAACATGGAAATCATTCCGGAGGGTACGGTGATGATGTGGGGCAGCAACGACCCGCCCCGTGGCAAAGACGTGCACGATGGCTGCTGGAAATTGTTCACAGAACTTCAAGGCAGATTCCCCGTTGGTGCGAAAATGAGCCCTTATATACTACCGCAAGTAGATTACAACACCGAGGGAGGCGCGGAAGAAGTGACCCTGACCATCGACCAGATGCCCAAACATCGGCATCAAGCCGTAATTCATAAGAGTGATAAAAATCCCAATGCTTATAACGTTCCTTCTCCTGGCGGATCAGACAATCCTCCTGATCCAAATCGTGTATATGACGAATACGAAGACATTGGAGCTGTCAGTTACAACTCCATCGGAGAAGAAAACGGAGAATATTCCTACTACGGAGAACAACCCTTCACCACCGGCTACCCCACCGCCCCTCACAACAACCTGCCTCCTTATTACGTCATCAATTTCATCTACTACACCCACGACAACTGTCCCAACAACTAACTCCAAACTGACCCATGAAAAAGACACTTCTCTTCCTTATCGGTTTCCTGCCTTTTGCTGCCACCGCCCAGATGACGGTAGGGTATCGCACCGCCCCACAGCACGAGGCGGTGGCCGTGGATATACAAATTCCCAAAGGCATCCTGATCCCCCGTATGACCTATGCCCAGAAATGCCTGCTCGCCGCCGACTCCACGCTGGCCGGGCTGACGGTCTATCAGACCGACCAGCGCGCCGGTTTCTATCTGTGGGACGGCCGGGCGTGGATGAACCTGATGCCGATTGGGAGCGGAAACGGCGACAGCCTTTCGGCAACAAACTTTGCCGAGGTGGCTTTCTCGGGCGATTACAACGATTTGAAGAACCGTCCCGTCATCCTTGCCGGCAGCCACGGCGAGCCCCTGGCCTTCGCCCCCGTAGCGGTGACGGGCGACTACAACGACCTAAAGAACCTGCCCGTCATCCTTACCGATATCCCCACCCTGCACCAGGTGGCGTACAGCGGCTCCTACACCGATTTGAGCGGATTTCCGGAAATCCGCACCCACTTGAAGGACTTTGAGAGCGATATGTATTACATGCTCACCGATTCGGCCACGGTCAAGGTATGGGAGACTGCCACCCGGCAGGCCGTGCCGACCCGGATTGCCGACCTGAGCGAAGACTACACGCATCAGAGCGTCACCGATGCCGACATACGGCGTTGGGAAGCCGCCGCCGACCGGTATATCCCGACCCAACTGCGCGAACTGATCCAGGACAGCGCGCACCGCACCCTCACCCACACCCAGATCGCCACCTTTACCGAAGCCGCCAACCGCCATATCCCGGTCTATGTGTCCGACCTCGCCACCGACTACAGCCACCTTATCGTGACCGAACAGGAAGCCTCCTCCTGGGACGCGAGCGTTACCGCCGTAGGTTTCAGCGGCGATTACAACGATTTGGTCAATACCCCCGTCATTCCCGATTCGCTCTCTCAAATCCTGAGCGACGATTTCTATCAGACCGTTTCGGCCGACGACAAGGCGCGGTGGAGTTCCATGACGGGGCGTGTGTCGCGCCCTTACCTCACCGACCTGGTGTCGGATGCCGACCATCAGATACCCACCACCCGCCAGGTGAACAACTGGAACGCGGGTGCCGCCCGCGAGTATCCGGCTATTTCCCGCGCCGCCCGCACGGGCAGCTACGAAGACCTGCCGTCTTCGTACAAATACCAAGTCTACAGCAAGGATTTGGCCACCACGGGCAAGTTCGAGTACATCAACTCCCTGTCGACCGACTATCCCACCTGGGCCCCCGTGGCGGTGACGGGCCGCTACGAAGACCTGAACGGCCGCCCGGATGAACTCTACAAAGGCCGCGACAGCATCACCTTCCAGCAACTGGCCGACACACCTGAGTATACCAAGGTAGCCGTGACGGGCAACTTCGACGATCTGGACGATGCGGCCGAATTTGGAAAGATGAGCCACTACAAGGAAAACACCTATGCCGTGCATGTCTCCAAGACCTTGCACGACAACCTGCAGGAGCTTCACTCCACGCTCAACAGCACAGCCGCCCGCTCCGGCAGTGATTTCCAAGGTTCTTACAAAAAACTGAAATTGAAAGGGGGCATCATCCTGCAAGGACAGCCCACCATCAGCACCGGCAACTACCATCCCGACAATCCCGAGGCCATCGCCACCTTCAAGCTCGCCGCCGAACTGGACAAGAAAGCCCAGGCCACCGTCGATTCCTTCGCCGATGCCTTGGTGCCGGAGGGCAGCATCATCTTCTGGTATGATGTCAACAATACGGGCATTCCCGACTGCTGGGAGCCGCTGGAAGGCATCGCCGGACGTTTTCCCGTAGGATTGGGCAACGGCACTTTCGGCAGCCTCGGTGCCACCGGCGGCGAGGAAACACACGTGTTGACCGGCAAGGAACTGCCGGCACATATACATGAGACCGCTAATAATACAATAAAGGTGCGTGTGAAAGATGGAGGAACAGGATATTTATCTCGTATTCCAGGTAGAAATGGGAATGAAAACAGTACTATTTATTCTGACATTGCCATCATACCCGTCGGCGGCAACCAAGCCCACGAGAACCGTCCCCCCTACTTCGCCCTCTATATCCTCAAGAAAAGCAAAGACGCCTGCCGTTCCAATAAATAACAATCCTATGAAAAAGATACTCCTCTTCCTTATCGGCTTCCTCCCCTTTGCCGCCCTTGCCCAGCAAATCGGCTTCAACGCCGACGGCACCAGCCATATCACGCCGCCCCACGCGGCGGCCGTGGAAATCCGTTCCACCCAAAAAGGCATCCTGCTGCCCCGTCTGACCGCCGCCCAAAGAAACCTCCTGCGGACGGACGCTATCTGCGAGGGGCTGCTGGTCTATCAGACCGATTCCCTCGCCGGCCTCTACAGCTGGGACGGCGGGCAGTGGATATACCTCAATCCCTCCATCGTGCTGTCCGATACCGGCCGCCAGCTGCGGTTCGCCACCGTGGCCGTGACGGGCAACTACAACGACCTGGCCAACCGCCCCACCCTGCCCGACAACACCCCGGGCGGCGAGGCGGTATCGTTCGCCAAGGTGGCCACCACGGGCGACTACAACGACCTGAAGAACCTGCCCGAACTGCCGCAAGCCCTGCAGGGGCTCAAAGCCGTGGCGGTGACGGGCCGCTACGAAGACCTGGCGGAGAAGCCCTACCTACCGACCAGCCTGAGCGAGGCGGAACAGGATGAGTTCTACCGCACCGTGTCGGATGCCGACAAAACGCGGTGGAACGCCATGACGGAACGTTACCTGCCCTCCGCCCTGCGCGAGCTGGAACAGGACAGCCTGCATAGGCTGCTTACCGAAACACAGGCCACCCGCTACACCGCCCACGCCAACACCGCCATCCCGACCAAGGTAAGCGATTTCCAGACCGACGAATACTATCTCTATACCACCCTGGCCGATCGGCAGGCGTGGGATGACCATGCCGCCACCCCGATTCCGGCACGGCTGGCCGACCTGCAACAGACCTATACCGCCCAATTGGTAAGCGACGAAGCCATCCTCCGCTGGGACAGGGCCTCCGCCATGGGGCACTTCTCGGGCAGTTACAACGACCTGCGCAACCAGCCCGTCATCGCCACCGCGCTGAAAGACCTCAAGACCGACCCCGACCACCAGACCCTGACCCAGGCCGAACTGAACCAATACAACACCTACGCCGCCACCGGCATCAAGACAAGCCTGGCCGACTACGCAAACTCCATCAACGCGGCCTCGGGCTACTACCAACTGGTGAGCGAGAACGACAAATACAACTGGAACACGGCGGCGGAATATCTGGAAGACACGCTGCACGCGGCCGCCCAAAAGAACGATTTCAACCTGCTCACCGACCGCCCCGACTATGCGGAAGTGGTCTATACAGGCAATTACGACGATTTGCAGGACAAACCCGACTTCCAGCGGACCTTTATCGAGAGCAACCAGCTGAACGACCTCCAGAACGCGCCCACCTCCTGGCCGCGGCTGTGGCTGAGCTGTTCGCTGAACGATGTTCCCGGCCATCCCGATTTTTCGCAGGCGGCGCGCACAGGCAGCTACCATGACCTGAAAGGTCGCCCCACCTACCTGTACGACCTGAATGCCGACAATCAATCGGTGCATGTATCCGTTGAGGAGAAGGAAGCCTACACCGACATCCATAACTTCTACAAAGGTACCGGCAACTATTCCGAAGACCGCTGCCCGAACGATGTGGTCGGCAGCTGGGACGAACCCTCCCTACACCTGAAAGGCAACGCGGTCTTCCCCAGCGGATTGCTGCTCTCGGAAAATACCCCGTACCCACCCGGCACACCCAGCGCCTCGAACCGTATCCCGACGGTAGGCAACCTCAAGGCGATGGATCAAGCCTACCAGGCCGCCACCACCACCGCCTATCCCGAAGGCACGGTACTGATTACCGGTAGAAATGGACTGACCCAGGAAATGAAAGCCGCCGGCTGGTGCTACTTCACCCAAATGCAGAACCGCTTTCCCGTAGCGGTCAACGCCGGCATCGACAACGGCAACTCCGAACTGGAACAGTATGTCAACGGTGCCACCGGTGGCGCAAAAGAAGTGACCCTGACCATCGACCAGATGCCTAAACATCGTCATAAGGTCTATCGTTCAAGGAAAGTAAACCAAATTGGGGGCGGTGGAGCTTGTTGGCCTCCAGTACTTACAGAAGAGGAAAGAACCACCAATCTTACAAATGGACATTACACCAACACCTTCCTCGGAGAGACCGGCGGCAGCCAATCCCACGAGAACCGTCCTCCTTTCCATGCGGTCTATTTCATCATCAAGTCTAAATCCTATTGCCACTACTAACATGAAAAGAATCCTCTTCTCCTGCCTCTTAGCCATCGCCACAGCCACAGCTTACGCCCAGCTGCGCATCACGCTCCCGGTGTCTGTGGGCGACCACACCGCCCTCTGCCTCTCGGGCATGGAAGCGGAAGCCGACAGCCTGCAAGTATCGCCCCTGTCTTATATGGATTTGACCCGCACCGTGCTACATATGCCGGCGGTGAGCAACCTGCGCCTGTACGGCGGCAACGACCTCTACTTGTCCGAAGCGGCCAACCTCTACTGCGTGGAGGGTATTTCCGATCTGCTCGCCACTGCTGCCCTCGGCGGCAACCTGTACGAAACAGGCGGCGAACTCACGTCCTCCAACGGCAGCCTGCTTACCAAACAGGTAAGCCTCTCGCCGGCCCTGTCCATCGAGACAGGCCTTGGTTTTTCCTTGCAGGCGGACGAGGCGCACACACAGACGCTCTCGCTGGCTTTCCGCCCCTCCTACCGGCAGGGCAAAGCCTCCGCCGACCGGGTGCTGCTGCTCGAGCAAGCCGTTCCCCTGCGTGCCGCCGCCATGTCCCTGCCCGACAACCACCGCGGCGACCTGGCCCGTCCCTACCTCTACTACAGCACCTACCAGGACGAGAACTTCCGTCCCGCCGAAGCGAGTACCTATGCCGACGGCCTCCTTTCCGCCACCGCCCTGCCGCGCGTGGAGGCTCTGACGGCGTTTGAGGAGCCCTCCATCTACTTTCCGGCGGCCATCACGCCCAACGGCGACGGCATCAACGACTGCTTCGAAGTCCCAACGGCCAAGAACTACCCCGACAGCCGCCTGCTGGTGCTGAACACCCACGGCAAGACGGTCTATGACAAGAGCCCCTATCTTAACGACTTCGACGGAGAGGGGCTTCCCGCCGGCACCTACTACTATGTTTTCTACACCACCAAGAACGGCGAGCCGTACCGCCGCGCCACGCTCACCATTTTAAGATAAAGGCCATGAAGAGAAAGAAGATAGCCCTGCTGCCGTTGTGGGCGCTGCTTGTTGTGCCCGGTGCAGGCCTCGCCCAATCGGATGCCCGTCTGCGCCACCTGAACCCCGCCACGATGGGGGAACGGCAGCACGCCTCCGCCGATGCCGTCGTGGAGCTGCATAACCTCGGGTTCAGCGGTGCCCAGAAAGATGCAGACCTCCATATCGCCGTACCCTTTCAGGCGGCGGGACGCTATATGTTCGCCGCCCTGCGTGCCTCCAACACCTACTTCAACATCGAAAATTCGTTTTCCGCCCAGCTGCGCTATGGATTGCGCTTTCAGGTCGGCCACGGCCGCCGTGCCGGTGCCCTGTATCTGACCGCCGCTCTGGGCGCCGGGTTGGAATACGACCATATCGATATGGCGCGGTTGCTGGAAAACGGCGGCGACCCATTCCTGAACGACCTCGCCCCCAACCGATACCGTTTCGCCGGGTCGGTGGGGCTTGCGCTGCATAACGAGCGGTTTTCGGTGTCGGTGTTCTCACCGCGCCTGGCGCAGCGCTTCGCCGAAACGCCCGTGGCGGTGAGCGCCGGCTACCGCACCGACCCCACTCGTAAAGCCTGCTTGGCGGTATCCGGATACGGTTCCTATACCGCCGCCGGATCTTACCAAGGCCTATACGGGCAACTCCGGTTGAGCGGCATCTTCTTCCGCTTCCTCGGGCTCGATGTGGATTACGACAGCCGCAACCGGCTGCACCTCGGTGCCTCCGTCCACATCAAGGAGGCGGTGGAATTAGGTTACCAATGCGGCTTCACGGCTTTCCGGATCCAACGCGCCGGCACGCAGTTCCTATCGCATCAGATACGCCTGAGCCTCATCTTCAAACGCAATGACAAAGACCGCGATTACGATTATTACAGAAATTAAATATAGTATATCATGAAAAGAATCCTTTACATCGGCCTGCTGCTTGGCATCCTGTGCAGCGGATTGGCCGCCCAAAATCAGCAACAGACACGTCTGGCCAAGGAGGAGCGGACACGTTTTGTCGAAGACAGCCTGCTGGCCGCCCGCATGCGCGACACCATCGCCCAATTGCGCGACAGCATGCGCTTGATGGCCACCAAGACCTATGTTATCGAGAACTACGTGACCAATACCGACAGCCGCCTGACGGACAGCCGTGTTCCCAAAGGCAATGCCGGAGGCGATTTGAAAGGGACCTATCCCAATCCCACCCTCAAGAGTTCAGTAGCCTTGACGGGAAGCCCGACCGCGCCGACCCCGACATCTACGGACAGTTCCGCCAAGATAGCCTCCACGGCGTATGTAAAGAGTAATCTGACCAACTATGTAACCACGAGTGACAGCCGACTGACGGACAGCCGTACCCCGACGGGAACTGCCGGAGGCGATTTGACAGGGACCTATCCCAATCCGACCATCAAGAGCTCCGTGACCTTAACCGGCAGCCCAACCGCACCGACTCCGGCGGCATCCACCAACAGCACGCGGATAGCCACCACGGCATACGTCAAGAGCAACCTATCCAACTACGTAACCTCGAGCGACAGCCGACTGACGGACAGCCGTACCCCGACGGGCACTGCCGGAGGCGACCTGACCGGGACGTATCCGAACCCGACCATCAAGAGTTCTGTGGCTCTGACGGGAAGCCCCACGGCTCCGACTCCAACCACAGCCACCAACAGCACAAGGATAGCCACCACGGCATACGTCAAGAGCAACCTATCCAACTACGTAACCTCGAGCGACAGCCGACTGACGGACAGCCGTACCCCGACGGGCACTGCCGGAGGCGACCTGACCGGGACGTATCCCAATCCCACCATCAAGAGCTCCGTCACTTTAAATGGAGACCCGACCATAACAGGAAACCTGCGCCTGAAAGGTTCAAGTGCTTACGGCAACAAACTGAATTTCGGGGACGGGGATTATGTCTATGTATCCGAACCTGTGGACGACCTCATAGAAATCCATGCCAGAAGCGTACATTTTACAGGGATGGGCACCGCTTCCGAAAATCCTCTGCCCGTAAATCAAGGAGGCACGGGAGCCACCACGGCGGCGGCAGCACGAACTAATCTCGGCATCGACCTTGACGACATTAATAATCGTTTTTCTCATATGCCCTATCTCGTTGCCGGCGGACATGTAGCGGCAGACGGAACACTTACTTTATCCGCTGGGTATATAGCAAGTGTTTATAGATCGCGTACAGGAGTCTATAGATTTGCGAGTATCTCCGGCCAAATAGACAACATATTTATCCCTATTCCTACCACACAGGGCGTCACAGCCTCAATTGGCGGCAAATCCAGTGGTTCTTTAAACGTTTACTTGTATGATCAATCAGGAAACCTCACGGACTGTGCCTTTGACTTTATCGTGCTTGCGTTCAAATACAACTCATATTTTGGCTGGTAAAAAGATGAGAACAAACAAAATTCTGACAACACTTTATATCATAGGGGCGTGTTTACCGGTTTTCGCCCAACGCACGATGTCCAATTTCGGCGATTTCCAGTCGTTGAGTGCCCCGGCCGACGGCGCACCCGGCCTGACGAGCGGCTACCAGCAGCCGAACCTGTGGGTGAATCCTCCCATCGTGGACACCGTGGAGATAGAGGACGCGGACACCTTCGTCTTCGACACCCACGAAGCGGCCAGTTTCTACGCGCCGTTCCAATTCGACACGGCGGTGGCCACCCGGAGCGGCTGGTACCGCTACCACGTGCGCGAGCCTTACCATAAAGGCCTCCGTACCGATTCCCTCTTTGTGCGGTTCCTTTCCGATTCCGTTCCCGACATACCCACGCCTCCGGATTTGCCCATCACACCGGGAGATACGACCCTGCCCAAGCCGCCGGTTCCTCCCCAGGCATCCACCGCCAGCATCGTGAATCTGGTGGTACTGGACGGCCACGACCTGAGCCGCTTCAAAATCCTGAACCTCGCCGACTTCGAGCGTGCGGAAGCGACCCTGTTCGACCGCAGCGGCCGAGTCATCTACCACAGCCAAGACTACCGCAATGACTTCGATTTTTCCCAACGAAAACCCGACACATACTATTACCGGGTCGCGCTGCACCGCGGCAGCACGATAATCCGTCAGGAGGGTTTTGTGGAAGTATTGGAACGTAAATAATGTTACGATGAAGAAGACCGTCAAAATATTCCTATCAGCGATTTCAAGCCTGTTTCTGCCGTTTTTGAGCCCGGCACAGGATTTTGTTCTTCCCTCCTTGCCCACCGCCCGTCTGGCGGATCTTTCGCCGTTGTTCCATGTGGTACAGGCAAGCCGTTTCCGCGCGGAACTGAACACGACCCAACAGTACATGTCCATCAAAGGGCATCCGCAGACCTATCACCTGTCGCTGGCCGGCACGCCGACCGCCCTGACCTACGACCATGCCGCCCTGACGTTCCACGGCGACGTATATAGCACCCATAGCGGCTTTCGTTATGACGTGCACGGTGCCGTGGGACTGACGGCCAACCTCCGTGTCGCCCCGGACTGGCAGCTGCTCGCCAACCTAACCTATGATTTCGGTTATCGGTACTATGCTTTCCACGATGTAGTCACGGAACACCCGGACTACGCCGACATAAACTACAACCGATACTTCCACACACCGGCGGTATCGTTGGGCTTCGTCTATCAGGCACGGGAGGATTACCGCCTCGGCTTCGCCGCCACAGGTGCCGCCGCTTTGCCGGGTAATGATTTCTCGGTAGGCGGCACGTTCTTCTACGAACAACATCTGGGAGCCTACACCCACGACCGCAGCCGAATGGCGACTCTCCTGCCGTATCTCAACTATACCTATTACGCCTACGACCATACCGGCCACACGGTGACAGCGGGGCTGAACGCCCGTTACGGGTTCTTCCACGCAGATATTCTCTACCGTGGCACGAAAGACGTGCAGACGGCCGGTCTCGGCATAGGATTTGACTTCGGCAAGTGCTGCCACCTCGGCTACCGCTTCCTGATGCCGTTCCGCTTCAACGGCATCATGGCAGGGGTGGCCGCCCATCACCTGACGTTCCAAGTCGCCCTGCCTCACAAGAAAAAACGCCTGTAGGCAAGGAAAGAAGCGACAAAACAAACAATTGAAATACAAAAGACCATATCATGAAAAGAAAAAGATTGCTTTTGCCGATGCTGAGCCTATTGTGCTCGATCGGCATGGCGGTGGCCGCCCCGGCAATGGGTGGCAAGAAGGCCATCGAGAACACGGCCACCGCACGGACGGTGAAATACCAGGCCGTGCTGCGTGATGAGCGCGGCTATGTGCGTGCCGATGAAGCACTGACCCTCACGCTCGAACTGCAACAGGAGGGCACGACCATTTACAAGGAACGCCATGCGGTAACGACCGATGCGCTCGGCCAAGTACACGTGTATCTGGGCGACGGAACGCCCGTCAACGGTCGTTTCGATACCATCGATTGGAGCCGTGCCGCCACCTTGAGGGTGCTTGACGGTGCCTCCGAACTGGCGGTTGTCCCGATCACGGCCGTCCCGACCGCGCTCTATGCGCACAGGGCGCAAACGGCGGAAGAAGCCGCCACCGCCCTGTCGGCCAAGGAGGCGGAAACGGCAGCGCACGCAACGACGGCCGAAACGGCGCAGCAGGCCGTCACAGCCCAGGGCCTGGAGGGGAAAGTATTCGATGACAACCAGGATCCCGCCAGCGACATCTACTACTCGGCCTCTAAGATGATACGTCTTTTCCATCAGGAGATCGAGCATTTCCATCCGGATTCGGGTTCCATGGATCATACGGCCATCCTCAAAGAAGCCATCAAGCGTAAGGAAGAGGACCTGCGCATCTTGGACAGCCTGATGGCGGAGACCAAGCGCCGTATGGCGGAGGATAAACGCATTTGGGACAGTCTGGCCGCCCTCCGGCAGACCGAGACGGCGGACGTGCGGCTTGTGCTGGATTCGTTGACGGCGGAACGGCAGAGACGTCTGGAAACCGATGTCTTGCTGGGCAAGGATATCGAGGCACTGGAAGCCCTCCTGTTTCAGGAGAGCGACACCCGGATTCAGGAAGAGAGGTTGCTATGGGACAGCATCGGCAAGGTGGCGGGCAAGGAGCAGAACGTATGTGAGGCGAACGACCAGCTGCGGGGCATCTACACCGCGCCGATTCCTACGACAGAACTGTTTTCCATGCCGGAAATGAAAATCTTGAAGCAGACGAAGTCCTGCGACCTGTTCACGAACCTGACGGCGGTGGCGCAACTAAAGCGGTCGTATAAGACGCGTGTGATGGTGTCCAACGCCACCGGCAACAGCACGCAACCGACTTCGGTAAGGATTCCGGCTGGCAACAGCCTAGTGGATGTCTATGTGGACAACTTCCGCATCAGCGCGGCGGCGGAGTATCTCACACGCGACACGCTGGTCTTCGAAGTGGAATACTATTTGCCGACGACCACCGGAGGGAAAGGGAAGATGTATGTGACGTTGGTGAGGGAATAACCACAATGTCCGCAAACAAAAGAGCCTCGCTTTCTGATGAAATGCGAGGCTCTTGACTTCGATTACAAATCTATTATTTTATGCCGCAATCGACTTTAAGTCAGTTCTAAATTCAACAACTCCAATAATCGAAGATGCCCGATGTACAGAGAAATGTATCCGCTGTTTATCTACATCATATGTTGTAGATATAACAATATCTTCTCTCAATGAGTCTGAATGCGTCCCCTTAAACTTGTTCCATCTCTCCATCATATCAGATATCATAACTTCATCGCTTTCATATTTATCTCCAAGCCTCTGCCTTAACTCATCATATTTTGATGTAGTCATTATTGTATTAACACAGTTCTTGATTTCTTCATCCGATACTGAACCTTGCAAAATAGCCCAAGCTCGACGTACTTTATGTTGGCATTCATCCTTTTTCGCTGCCGTATTTCGAATAACCACAACTGAAGGGAATTTCTTCAAATCGGAAATACGAAAATCCTTCCTAACAAAGGCCAAATCATCAGTATGAATATTGCAAAACTGCATTGAGTTGCCTTTCACCACATAACCATCATAAGCACTTGTATCCAACACCTTTCCTGCTGGAGTTTTAAAACCATTATGTGCTAAAGAAACACTTCGTTCCACAGCGGGAATATCTTCATAATGAGATCCTGCACAGGCAGTCTTCAAGTTATCACATCCAATCCATGCCTGAAGATATTTAACTTCCTTTTTACTTGAAGTTACCCCTATAGTATATAATACCAAAAAAATCCCAAACAATGGTATTCCTATACCAAGAACTATAGACTGCATCGTTTCCATAATTTCTATTCTAAAGGTGTTAAATCATACGTCCTTCGCTGAAAAGGAACTGTCGCCTTTTCCATTAATATCGGCATACGGCACATCACATACTTAAAAATTCCAGCCGATATAAGCATAATTATCGTTGCAATACTGCGGTATCCTAACAATGACATAACTACACTAACCAAAATAATGGACAATATTACAAAAATTCCCGGCTGGAAAACGATGACCCGAACCTCCACTACTTTCTCAATATGCGTAATCCTCAAATTCCAAGATATAAGTGCGCACTCAAGCATAAAGGCACAAAGTATGACTAAAACTGAAATTAAAGGGTCTAACCCTTCTTGCTCATTCGATAACACATTGGGGAATACAGCAACAAACAAAGTTGCAGTCCATAACACCGTATGCAAAAACGGAATGAAAAAACGATGTTTCCATTCGTTTCTGTGCCTAACTCTATCTAGCCTATCTGGCGAAAATTCCCTCAATTCCATTAGCCATATTCTGCAAAACGAACACAACTAAAAATTAAAACTTTTTAGTTGTGTCAATTATGCTTTTCGATTCAAGGGCACAAAGATAAAGCTTTTTGTGTAATCCGCAAATAGAATATTGATTTTTATGTAAATATATGATATCATAAATATTACATCAAAGGATTTCCTTTGTGTAGTGGACAATGCAGAGTCAGTCGGGGTTGAGGCTTGGGTGGCGGAGCTGGCGGAGATCTGTTCATCGGAGAAGCGGAAAGGTCCTCTTGTATCGTTTTATGTTTATCTATTCTTCTTGCTTTGCACGTATTCCCTGATGCGGCGGTCGAACACCTCCCCTTGACCAAACAGGAATTCGGTGCGCACGGGCAGCACATAGAGCGGAATGTCCGCCAACAGACCCAAGTGGGGATGCCCTGCCAGGCGCGCCCAATCCTTTTGCGTGGTGAGCAGGCAGGCGGTTCCCTTATCGGTTTGCCGGCAGGCGCGCGCCAGGCGGGCAAGGTCGTCTTGGGTATAGGCGTGGTGGTCGCCGAAACGGAAATGCCGCCGCAGCGCGATGCCTTTCTCCTGCAGGTGCCTTTCGAGCGGCTCGGGATGGGCGATGCCGGTAAAGAGCACCACCTCATCCCTTCCGGAAAAGGCGCGGTCAGTATTGACGGGCATTATCTCATCGTAGGCGATACGGCTAAAATACACCTCTTGCCCCGGCAAGGGCCGGCATCTCTTGATGAAATCCTGCCGTTGCGATTCCGAGAGCGTGTCGGGGCATTTGGTGGCCACGATGATCCGGGCGCGCCGCGCTCCTTTCCGGCTTTCGCGCAGATTGCCCAAAGGCAGCGAACCATCGCGGAAATAGGGCTTTTGATATTCGGTTAGCAGGATATTGAGCCCGGCACGCACGGAGCGGTGCTGGTAGGCATCGTCCAAAATAACCACGCCGCAACCGGGTTCAAGGGCTTTGAGCTCGTTGATGCCCTCCCGGCGGTCGGCGGCCAGATAGAGCGAGAATCCATGCGGCAGGCGCGCGAATTTCTGCAGGTACTGCATCGGTTCGTCGCCGGTCTGCGTGGCCGTCATGCCTTCCTGCGCCAGCAGGTTGCCTTGGGTCTTGCGCCCGTAGCCGCGGCTCACCACGCCCACATGGCAGGTATCGGAGAGCAGGCGCACCAGGTATTCGGTCATCGGGGTCTTGCCGCTGCCCCCGGCGCAGAGGTTGCCCACGCAGATAACCGGAAACGGAAAACTGGCGGAGGCAAGCCGTCCGCGGTCGTACAACAGGTTGCGCACCGCCGTGGCCAAGGCATAGAAAGGCGTGAACGGGGCGGCGAGAACGCGCAATAAACAAGCATAGTTTTCTACAAACGGCATCGGCTCGTAAGTAAAAATATAGAACGGAGGAAGCCGAAGCCTCCTCATGAAGCCTTAATGGAGCATACGTCCAACTCCCATGCGGAGCCAATCGGGGTTGAGGGCCAAGGCGGTGGCGATGGCGGAGAGGTGTTCTTCGGAGAGGCGGAGGGAACCGGCCTTGAGGGAAGCCAGGTTGATGACCTCGGCATCCCAACCCAGTTCCGCCCACAACTGCACCTCGGACAGATCCAGAAGTTCCAAGGCCAGGTCGAGCCGTTCGGGAACCGACATCCTTAAGCAGCGGCCACGCCGATGCCGGAAAGGATTTCCCTTGCCCGTATGGTACCATTCATAACTGTAGTGGGCATGTTCCAGGAACCAATCCGGAGTCCGGTCAACCGTCCTCTTTCCATTCCTGAGGCCAAAGTCCAGGGCAAGCCCTTTGTCGATGATCGTTTGAGTCTTCATTTGTAGCCGTTTTTACGGCCGCAAATATATTAATAAAAATCGAACGTCAAAAACAAGGGGTCGATAAAAATTTTACCAACAAACCGTTGTGGATTACACCACCATCCGACGGTGCTTCGCATCCCCTTCCCGAATGAGGTGCGCCATGTAGGCCGTCATCACATCCTCCACAGTCTTTCCCTGCAACCGAATGCGGTGGATAAAGAGCCTGATGTGTTCTGAATTCACATCCAGTTCCGAATAAGACCTGTTGTATGCCATCCGCATCGCATCCTGCTTCATCTGCTCCCGCGTGTAGCCGAGCACGGCAAACAGGTCGAGCCGCATGATGGCGTAGAACGCCTGCGAGGTATCGCGGTAAGTCCCATCATGTATCCATGCGCTCTTGAGCGCGGCGTATGCGATACGCATATCATTGTCTCGTGTAATCATTATGCCTCGGGAATTATTGATACGGTTAGGATCGGCACGCCCCATACGGAGGTCGTACAGGTCGAGGGCCGATGCCGGCAGGATACGGGGGATGCGGCAGGCAGGCCTACGGCGTTCCCCTTTGAGCCAGTTCACGAAGTGCTTCTTGAACTCCCGCGCCGGACGCGGGGTGTCGAGCGCATAAGCGCCCAGGTGGACACGGAACTCGTTGAGCTTGGCCCGGACATAGGGCACGGTGCTGTAGGTGATCTCCGCCACGAACTCGAGCCATTCCGTAGCCTTCTGACAGTTCTCGATATTCTCGCGCACGGTCAGATCCCTGGCCACGCGCACGGACGGCGTGCTCCTGTCAAAAAACGGCAGCACCAGCTGCCGGGGTCTGCGCGGACGTTTGGGCTTGGGCGGCCGGGGCGGCTCTCCCTTTTTCGGCCGACCGCGCTTCAAGGGGAGGCGCGGCACTATCATCGGGTCACCGTCGTACTGCCGCACCAAGCGGATGAGTGCCAGCGCCCGGGTCTTCGACACCTTTTCGTAGCCGAAATCCATGAAAAACGACCGCACCGCCGGCACATTCAGCGCAATGCGTGAACGATTCTGCTTGTAAACCAAATACATGCCATAGACGAAACCGCCGTAGCGGTTCACCATTGACTTGCCTAATTTATCCATCACACAATATAAATTATGCAAAAATAATCATTTCTTGCCACTCTTCTCTCATTGCCATTCCCGACCATCAGATTTCTTCTTTTTCCGACCGAAAAATGTTCAAAAAACGACGTTTCCGCGCCTATAGAAGGATATAATTATTTTATAAAGTTTATAACGTTATAATATATTATATAACGTTATAATGTTTTATAACGTTATTCTTTCTAAGGGGGAGCGGGGGATTTCTTTCTTTTGGCGCAAATAAATGTTGATATCGGAAATTCACACACAATGCGAACGAAATCAGGCCGTTTACGGAAAGCGAAGAAAAAGATATGAACAGAAAACGTATCGTAACAATTTTATATCTTTGTTTGCATAAAACGGAAATGGAGAAATGACAAACGGAGGAGTTTACAACTCGAAAAACGGAATGCTGCTGGCCTATATCGCCAACCGGGTTCCCAACATCAACTTAAGGAAACTGCTCAAACTGGTGTTTCTGCTGGACGAGGCCTTTATACAGGAGCGCGGCTATCCGTTGACCTGGTTCAATTACTACGCATGGGCCAAAGGTCCGGTTGCCAAGGAGGTATATAATATCAAGAACGGTTGTTTTTCTGAATACGTCACCGCACATCAGGAAACGCTTTCCACCGAAGAAAAACCCAAATGGATTGTCCATGTCCGGGAACCTTTCTCCAATTGGAAGATGTTAGACTTCAGCGCGGTAGAAATCAACGCTATCGACGCCCTGCTGGACAGATACGCGGACTTGTCCGCCGATGAACTGACAGCCTTGACCCATCAACCCGGTTCCCTTTGGTCGCAGATTGTTGAGGAATCCGGTCTTGTCTTTGACGAAAAGCATAAGCAATCGGATGTGGAGATTCCGCTCACACGCCTTATCCAAAGCGATGAACGGCTTATGGATGTCTATGCGGATGCCAAATGGAATATGGAGTTCCAGAACCTGCTTCAATGATATAGGCAGTATGTTTCAAGAGCGGGAAATCATATTGGCTTTTATCAAGGACATCCATCCTCCCAAGAAAAAGTTCCTCATCACTCTTTATCGGGACCAGGAGTTGAACGTTGTGGCCTGTTTCACGACATCACAACACCGCATCCCCTCTAATCCGGAAGATGTACGGCATGGTGTGGTCAGAAAGAATGGCGCGCCCGTGGCCTATGTCTTCGAAAAAGATAAAGTAATCGGAATATCTCCCAAGACCGACAAACCTTTTTCTTTCCCCAAACGGACGATAGTGACGTTCGACTATTGCTTTCAGGTCGGAACCTTGGAGAAGTTTGAACAACGAACCGACCCGACGGATAGAGAAACCGTCTGCGTCATGAACAATAAAGAATTTGTTGACTTGCTCTACGCCATGTATCGAAGTCCGCATACCAATGGGAGATTTCTTCCGATGATAGAAAAATCATTGGAAAAACATAGCAAATAGTCTTTTATAAACAGAAAACCTTGCAACGACTGCCATAGATTTAAAGAAAATAAGACCTATCTTTGCAGTCACAGTGCCGGTATTGACTTTATGCTTAATGCCAACACTTAAAAAGGGACAACGAGGTCGTACATTCGCTGTACGACCTCGTTCTTTTATATCGCGAGGCGTTGGACACATTTCGCTCTTTGGATTTCGAGTTTTTTTTTACGTAATTTCGCTTTAAACAAAACCCCAAGCCATGGACAAATTAGACAAAAACTTTGAGTACTTCATCAGCAACCATGATAAGATCCTCAAAGAATATCCCAATCAGTTTGTGGTTATCCAAAACTGCAAGGTGGTTGTCACTGCCCCCACTTTCGACGACGCGCTTGCCAAAACCGAAGAAATGGGATTGGAATTGGGTACGTTCTTGATTCAGGAATGCACTGCCGGCACGGCCGCCTATACACAAACCTTTCACTCACGTGTAATTTTCGCACAATGAAAAGGATTGAGGTAATGACACTCCGAGGAAAGAGATACCCTTTGCCTTAAATGAAATTCCATTCTTCAAGATTTCATTAACTTTGCAAAACAATGTATTAAAAATGGTTTAATGTAATGGATGCCGATTTCAAGAGAACGGTTACAATAGACAAGAAAGTCAACTCAAAAGACGTAATGCTTCCTCACTCCAGGGCTAAAGTAAACTTTTACAGAACTTATCTTGACCTCTACTTGAGAATCCTATGCAATTCCAAACATATTGATGTTGTAGATATTTATGATGTCTTTTGTGGCATGGGGATTTATAAGGATGGGGGCAAAGGCAGCCCTATCGTGGCATACGATGTCATTCGGAAAATCCTGACCAACTTTCCATCCCCCACACGGGTCAACTTGCATGTTAATGACAAAAGTCCCAAAAGAATCAACACCGTAAAACATTACATACAGGAAACATATCCAGGTTCCCTTCAAAATTTCACGTTTTACGACAACAACATTGACAGCGAAGAGTTGCTCAAAAATCTTGCCAATAGCCTTGCCTCAACACCTACAAAAACACGAAATCTGATTTTCATTGATCCATATGGATACAAGGAAATCAAAAAAGATGTGATTGAAAAATTAATGCAAAACGGAAAAACAGAGATTATAATCTTTTTACCAATCTCTTTCATGAACCGCTTTACCAAATATGCGCTCGATAATGAAGATGTTGCAATGTTCAAACCTTTGTGCGACTTTGTTAAAAGTTTCTTTCCCTCCAACCACCCTATAACCAAAGGCGACCCAATGAGCCATATCGACTATATATCCTATTTAACACATGCATTACGATTTAATAAATATTATTCAACATCATACCACATAGAACGTTCTCAAAACAACTATTTTGCTCTATTCTTCATAACCTCAAATATCGCTGGTTTTGAAAAGATTTTGGAAACGAAGTGGAAACTTGATGAAAACGATGGCAATGGATTTCACCTCCCCAAGCCAGCCACACTATTTGACGAAGTTGACAAAGAAGAACACAAAAAAGAAATATTTAATAAATTATATAACTCGACAATTTCCTATCTTGCTAACGGAGTGAAAACCAACGGCCAACTTTACATGTTTGCAATAACAAACGAATATCTACCCAAACATATGGGTGCAGTTCTTTCGAAATTGCAAACTGAAGGAAGACTGGAAATATCACATATTCCGCAAACAAAACCTATTCTTCCTAACGCCTTTTACCTTAGCAGGAAAGAAGGAGATCGTATCACTATTAGACTAAAGAAATGAAAACAACAAAAATAGAATGGACCGATAAGACTTGGAATCCGATAACCGGATGTACCAAGAAATCCACGGGATGCCAACATTGCTATGCCGAAGTGATGGCGCGTAGGCTCAAAGCGATGGGACAGAAAAAGTACGCCAATGGTTTTGCCATCACCCTTCACGAAGAGTGTCTTGCCGAACCCTTGAGCTGGAGAGGGGCACACAATATCTTTGTCTGTTCCATGAGTGACCTTTTTCATGAAAAGGTTCCCTTCTCCTTTATTGAACGAGTATTCCATGCCATAGAACAGACCCCGCAACACCGGTATCAGATTCTGACCAAACGGGCAGAGCGTATGGCGGAATATTTCGAACAACATCCCATTCCTGGTAACGTATGGTTGGGCGTGACGGTGGAAGCCAAAAGTTCACGGTTTAGAATCGATTGCCTACGAGGATTGCCCGCTCCTGTAAAGTTCCTTTCCTGCGAACCCTTGGTTGAAGACTTGGGCAAACTGAACCTTAACGGAATAGATTGGGTTATCGTGGGTGGAGAAAGTGGATTTCAAGCACGCCCCATGCAGGAAAAATGGGTACTCAATATCCGCCAACAGACCGAACTTCAAGGCGCACGATTCTTTTTTAAGCAATGGGGCACATGGGGTGCTGATGGCATCAAACGCAACAAACATGCCAACGGGAAACTCCTGAAAGGTCAAATCGTTCAAGAAATGCCGGATTAATCAATTTTGCATATCTTTGTAACCAATTACAACAAATTAAAGAACAGCCACTTATTATAATACAAATTATAAAAACTCAAATATTATGAAACTCAAACTGACTCTTTTGGCGGCTTTGGGCTGCCTGCTGCTCGCCACCTCCTGCAAGGATCCTGACGACAAACAAACCACCTACGCCACCAACAAAGCCGGGGAACGATTGGTGGAAAAGATACTCTCTATTTATGTTTACGATGATTATAGCGATACCGTACTTGAGCATCTTTCCTATAACAGCAATGGTTCTCTCAAGGCCATCACAAGAACTTCTAACGAAGAATACTCTCGCATATTTGCATTTGAGAGAAAAAACACAACAATATACATGCGCGATGAAGAAAAATTCCTGCTTGATAGCGAACTCCAAGATATCATCAATGAAACATCCTTTGATTTAAATGAAAACGGCCTGATTATACTTGACAGAGGTTGGAAAGGCAATAAAAACTATCGCCTAACTTACGATGAAAGTGGAAAATACCTATACAATATATTCGACGGTGATGAAGTGATCCGATCGTTCAAATGGGAAGATGGCAATATATTCAATGAAGAAGTAACTTACACCAATCAATCCCATTTATCCAACATGGATTGGAGCGAATATTTTCACACATGGCGTCATTACAATTCAGAAAATGAACCTTTACATAACATCCCATGTATAAGTCTTTTTTGGGGATTTTCGGAAGGATTTCTCGGTAATAAATGTCAAGGAATTCCTGCAGAAGACGGAGAATACAATTACACTTACGAATTTACTAAAGATGGTTTTATATCCGCCATTTATCTAACAAATAAATCGAATGGTAAAACAGCATCAACCCATCGAATCTATTACTTAAAGAAATAGTATATTCAGGATTGCAAAAGAGAAAGGGCAGGCAACCGCAAGGATGTCTGCCCTTTTACTTATTTATCGCCAAGCCGTTTCTTGATATACTTCTCCAACCTATTCACTTTGGCTTTCAAAGCCTCGTGTTCCATCTGTAACTTTTTCATCATCCTAAGCGAAACCACTTCCTCCTGCTTCAACATACCTCCCTTGCCGTTCAGAACCCATTCCATATTCAGCTGCGGATATGCCGCCTCGATGTCCGCCAGTTGCTGCAACGTCAGATCTTCCCTCAGTGCTTTGTCGTAAGCCCGGCGCCCCCATTTCAACTGTTCCAAGGCCACTTTGATATGAATATTTTCCGAATATAGGAATGTTACGAAGCGATCCACCTTCCGCATCTCTTTCCGCTCTTCAATCTCTCCACGTTTATACAACATTTCCCCTTCTCCTGTAAGCACCCAATCTATATTAATTTTAGGATCCATTACTTTCACCTTATCTAACAACTTTTGAGGCAAAGGATTCCTTCCACTCAGTATATTCCAAAATGTAGGATACGATTTATATCCAAATAACACACTCAATTCTCTATATGTTTTTGCAACAGTTTGACCTACCAAATATTCACAAACTGCCCGAAATCGATTACTTTTTTCGGTTTGCGCTTTATCGTTTTTCATGACATCATTATTTTATTATATTTGCAACTGAATGATTATTCAAAAATCATCATTTAGTTTACAAAACAAACAAACAAACAATTAGTTACGCAAATATAACAAACATGAAAGACTTTCGGATAGGCGAAAATTTCAGCAAGTTCGGGGCGACCTACCGGGTATGTCCCGGCGGAGGATGCCACCGTTGCGCCTTCAGCGGGCAGCCCGCCATCTGTAGCACCCTTGCCTGCCGCTTCGACGAGCGCAAGGACGGCAACAACGTGCATTTCGACGGCCTTCCCCTCACGCCCGGCATCCTGTCGGCCACGGCTACCGCCACCACAAACGAACGTGCTTTCAATCTCATCAAACGATCATAGCCATGACCCAAATAAACACCACCCGAGAAGAACTGACCGCCGTAGTGCAGCAAGTGGTCGAAAAAGTGATTGACCGGCATCTGCGCATCATGTACGCCAATGCCCGGCGTTCCTTCCAGACCAGCCCCAGGCTGTCGTCCGTAGGCTTTCTAGTCGGACTGAATGAAATCTGCGGATTCCTGCATTGCTCCCGGCCGACGGCCTTAAAGCAGATGGAAACGACGCTGAAGCCCGCCGTCCTTACCGGCAAAGACAGAAAACGCTACATGCTTGACGGCGATCTGGCCCTGCAGCTGCTGCAGAAGAACGCGGAACGCCACCGCCAAGCGTTGCAACATCCCCAAAACTCCAAAAACGAAAACCATGATTGACGTACACCTTATCCGGCAGATACCCATCGAAGCCTGGCTTACCGCACGCGGCATCGAGCCGGTACGACAGAGCGGCCACGACCTATGGTATCATTCTCCCCTGCGCGAGGGCGACCGCACACCCTCCTTCGTGGTGCACCGCAACTCCAACTTCTGGAAGGATTTCTCTTCCGGAGAGGGCGGCAGCCTCATCGATCTGGCGATATCCCTGGATCAACGTCCTTATCTTGAGACCATCCAGGCCCTATCGGACTTCGCACCCGAGGCCAAACGATACACGCCGGCCATTCCGGAACTGCGCTGCGCTCCCGGCGATACCGCCGTCACGCCCCGGTCGTTCTCGCTGCTCAAAGTAAAGCCTTTCGGCTCCAACCAACGGCTGGGCGATTATGTCCGTCAACGGCACATAGATCCGACCGTGGCGGCACGCTACGGCCTGCAGGAAGTCTATTACCTCAATACTCAGGGGCGCCGATGCTTCGCGCTCGGCTTCCCGAACGACAGCGGCGGCTATGAAATCCGCAATCCTTACTTCAAGGGTACGATCGGCAACAAAGCCATCACCACCATCACATCCAAAGATCCGTCGGTGGCGGCGGTATTCGAGGGATTCATCGATTACCTGTCCTACCGCCAGCTGCATCCGGAATTCAACGGCATGGCGGTCATTCTCAATTCCACCGCCCTGGCGGCGCACGCCGTGCCCGTCCTGCACGGATGCAGGGAAGTGACCCTGCTGCTGGACAACGATGCCGCCGGCAACGAAAAGACGGCCGAACTCACCGCCCGCCTTGCCCAAAGCGCTCCGAACTGCCGGGTAAAGGACGGACGGGGCGAATACGCCGCCCACAACGACCTGAACGATTACCTGCAAGCCACCGGCAACGGAGAGGCGGCACGGAGGGAGGAGGTGCGGCAGGCGGCACCGATGCAGAACGGCACCTTTCCGCCCGTAACGAGACCGATACACAAGACGAACCATAAAAAATCATTCTCTCATAAACTTTAAAGAACTTCATCATGGACAATCCTTTCCATCCCGAACCCCACGATAACGGCACCGGCTACCGCCGCTACCGTCAGGCACGGCGCGAGCATCGCCGGGCGAGACAACGCAACCTGACTCTGTACGTCATGCTGCCCGTCATGGCGGCGGCATTGCTCATATCCCTGTACAACACCTTCGTGCCCCGAAAGCACACGCTTGAGGAGAATGTACAGGAAAACATGGATTTTCTCCCGGCCGGCTTCTTCGAATCCATCGAGAACGCTTCCGCACGGCTTGACAGCCTGGTACGGAAATTTCTGCCCGACGACTCCCTGGAGGCCGAAAGGTTCGTGCGACAGGTGCAGGAACGGTTTGATTCGTTGGATCCGCGTTTCGACATCTCCAGGATGCCGGATTTCGGAAGCATCCTGAACATGATGGATTTTCCGAAATACAACGGGAAACAGGCGGAGAAACAATCCGACCGATAGCCATGGCAGGATTCTTGGCAGCGGAACTGGTCGGCCGCCTCGGACAGCCGGCCAGATGGTACGGACAGGAACGCCGGTACCTCACGTTCTCGGTGGCGCATAACCTCACCCAGGCACGCAACGGCACACCGCCCGAAGTGCTGTGGGTTTCCTGCATCTGGTTCGACGCACCTCCCAAAATCACCGAATACCTACAGGCCGGCACGGAGGTGTTCGTGCGCGGCAGGCTGTCGGCCCACACCTACCGCACGGCACAGGAGGACACCAAAATATCGCTCGACATCACCGTGAACGAACTCAAGATACTGCATACCGCCGCCGTCCGGAAAAACGAGGACAACGACCAACCGGCCGCCGCGCCGTCGGCGGAGCCGGAACAGGAACCGGATAAAACCTTTTACCGGGAGTTTTGATGGAGGCCTTAACAGAAATACAATCGACCATGAACACATGGGAAGCCTTTGTCCGCATACGAAGAAACGGACAGGTGTTCTTCTCCAGAGCGGTGGTGGAACGCCTGCGCCTGGATGCCGGCGACCCCATCTGGTTCCTGACCGAGACAAAAGAAGGAGAATCGCGGTTTTTCCTGCGCACCTATGGCCAGGCGGCCGGCAAGACACGCCTGCGCCGTGTTCCCGGCGGCCAAAGCCTGGTGTGCAACCACCTCGCTTTCTGCCGGCAACTGTTTGCCGTACTGGAAATCCATGACTCCGCGATAAAAGAATACAATACCTACAAATGTCTGGTGGCGACCACCGCCGACGAAAACGGATTGTATTCGATCATGACAGATAATATTTTGTAACCCCACGCAAAAGATACGACTATGGCATTGCCCGACAACCTTCAGAACATCGACGTGCAAGACTTGCTCGAAAAGCCTATTTGGCAGATGACCGGGGCGGAATTTCTGTCGCTGAATCAACAATTTTTACAGGGCAGAACAATCGAAGCAACACAAAATGTTGCTCCTTTTGAAAAAAGATATGTGTACGGACTTGGAGGAATTGCCCGGTTGTTTGGGTGCAGTGTTCCGACAGCCAAGCGTATCAAACAAAGTGGCAAAATAAGCCAAGCCATTACGCAGATAGGGCGTAAAATCATCGTGGACGCGGATATGGCCTTGGCTTTGGCCGGCAAAAAAACTGGAGGTCGGAAATAATGGGTATATTAGCCAATAAAACAAAACCCCAATCCTACACAATAGGGGTGTAAAATTGGGTGTTTAAGTCTTAATAAATTAACAATCAATGTTTCTTGTAGCCCCGAGGGGAATCGAACCCCTATTTAAAGTTTAGGAAACTTCCGTTCTATCCATTGAACTACAGGGCCATCAACCTTTCGCGCATAAGGCTTTCCCTTAAGCGGAGGTGCGAAATTAGTCAAAAAAACTCAGTATTCCCTTACTGATATAGCGGATTTGGCGACGTTTGAGATTAGGATGAATCGGAATGGCCATAATGCGCTTGGCCACATTTTCCGCCACCGGGAAATCACCTTTCCGATAGCCCAAACCCACAAAAGCCTGTTGCAGATGCAAAGGAAGCGGGTAATAAACCCGTGTGGGAATACCCCAGCTTTCCAAATGGAATTGCAAGGCATTGCGCTCCCGCTCGCTACGGCAAAGCAGACAATACTGATGGAAAATATGCGTGGAATGAGGCGCACGCGAAGGCACCTTCAGTTGCATGCAACTCACAAATTCCTTGTCATAAAAAGCCGCGATCCTGCTACGCTTTAAACTATGCCTGTTTATAAACGGCAACTTGGCATTGAGCACCACGGCCTGTATGGTATCCAATCGGGAATTCACGCCGATATATTGGTGTATGTAGCGTCTGCCTGCACCATGGCTCGCGATCTTGCGAATACGGTCGGCCAATTCATCATCGTTGGTAAACACCGCTCCGCCATCACCATATGCACCCAGACTCTTGCTCGGAAAGAACGAGGTACAACCGATATGGCCGATAGTACCCGCTTTCTTGCGGATGCCATGTTCAGTGCAACGATAATCGTAGGTAAAGGGCCCCATCTGCAACTGGCCGGTTCCTTCCCTTATGATATAGTCGGAACCCAAAGCCTGACAGGTATCTTCGATTACAAACAGACGATATTTGGCGGCAATCTCCATAATGGAAGTCATGTCGGCACACTGCCCGAAAAGATGAACCGGAATAATGGCGCGGGTACGGTCGGTTACGGCACGTTCCACCGCGGCAGGATCAATGTTGAAGGTGTTCACATCAATGTCGGCGAACACCGGCTTCAAGCCCAAGAGCCGAACCGCCTCGGCCGCCGCCACAAAGGTAAAGGCAGGTACAATCACCTCATCGCCAGGGACAAGGTCTAATGCCATCAAGGAAATCTGTATCGCATCCGTACCGTTTCCGCAAGGAATGACATGCTTTACACCGAGGTAACTTTCCAACCTCCGTTGAAACACGCCGACTTCCTTCCCGTTGATGAAGTCAACCGATTTGATAACCCGTTTGATTCCTTTCCTTATCTTTCTCCGGCACCGTTTATCCTGCGCCCTGAGATCGAGCATCTTTATCCTTTTCATACCCAAATATCGAACTATCAAGCAACAAAGATACAAAAAGTCGGGCGCAGAAGCCAAATTGTTTTGATCATACCGAAGCCGGAAACCGGAGAAAACGTCAGTTATAAGATATTGCACTTTGTTTCTGGTTCGATTTTTTTTATTACTTTTGCACCCTCAAAACTTGGCGGGGTAGCTCAGTTGGTTAGAGCGTCGGATTCATAACCCGGAGGTCACGAGTTCAATTCTCGTCCCCGCTACAAAAAGAAACAAGCCGCGCGAATGCGCGGCTTGCTGTATAAAGGGGGAGTGGGAAAAGATGAGCCGCAGGCTTATATTTTTCCGCTCCCCCTTTATACCAGAGGCGAGAAGGTTTTACCTTCTCGCCTCTGTCTTTTTGTAAAGCCTCCCCCCAAAGAATCACGAGGGGCGAAGCCTCGAGTAATTCTTTGGGGGGAACCTTATTCCCAGCAAGTGGCGAAGCCACGAGCAATCACGAGTGGCGGAAGCCACGAGCAACTATTTCTTGAAATACCGGTTATACAACCCGGCGAAACCCTGTCCGTGACGGGCTTCGTCTTTGGCCATTTCATGAACCGTATCGTGAATCGCATCCAGGTTCAGTTCCTTGGCACGTTTGGCAATGCGCATCTTGTCGGCATTGGCACCGGCTTCGGCATGCATTCTCTTTTCAAGGTTGGTCTTGGTATCCCATACCATTTCGCCCAACAGTTCGGCAAATTTGGCGCAGTGTTCGGCTTCCTCAAACGCATAGCGCTTAAAGGCCTCCGCCACTTCGGGATAGCCTTCGCGATCCGCCTGACGGCTCATAGCCAGATACATCCCCACTTCGGTGGCTTCGCCCATAAAGTGGTTGTTCAGGTCTTTCTTCATTTCTTCGTCGCAATCCTTGGCGATGCCAATCTGATGTTCGGTAACGAAAGAAAGAACGCTGTCGTCTTCTACCAATTCCTTGAACTTATCGGCACCTGCCTTGCATTGGGGGCAGCTGGCGGGAGGATTTGCGCCTTCATAAACGAAACCGCAAACCGTGCAGATCCATTTTTTTGTCTTAACCATGATTCTTTATTTTTAAAGGTTTATCTGCGATGCCGCTCGTCTTACAACGGCAACCGCAAGCCAAATCTACGCATTTTTTTTGAAATCCGAAGTAACGCCTCCTTAAACAGTTATTGATTATCAACTATTTTTTATCTTGTTAAAAAAAATTTCCATTCAAAATCCCGATAATTTACAATTGAAACGTTTTATCAAGAAACATATCTATGACAACCTTTATGAAGAAAAAGAGGAAAGTGGCTGCCTACAGGGCCGGCATGGCGGGAGAAGTGCTGGCGGCGACTTATCTGCGGCTGAAAGGCTATGAGGTGTTGGACTCGAACTATCGTTATGCGCACCGCGAAATAGACCTGATCTTACAGAAAGGTAATACCCTTGTGTTTGTCGAAGTCAAGACCCGTGCACCCGACAGCCTTGTGTCGGCCCCCTATGCGGTGGATAGGCGCAAGCAGATGTTTCTTTATTCGGCGGCGGCCAAATACGTGCGCGAAAAAAGATGGTCGGAAGAAATCCGTTTTGATATCGTATGGGTGGAACGGAACGGCAACGAATGTCGCGTGGTGGGACATATTCCCGATGCCTTTTCGCCTCTGGGCGGATAATCTATCCCAACAGCGCGGCCGCACCCAATATGGCGGCATTGTTTTGGTTCGACATCAATCCCGAAAGTTCTATCCTGATTTGATCCCGATAACAGTAAAGCAGATTTTGATTGAAATGGCGGCGGATAGGCGCCAGCAGAAGTTCGCCGGCCTGCGCCACACCACCGAAAATAAAGATATGGGAAGGCGCCGTTACACAAGCCACATTGGCCAACGCGATGCCGAGATAACGCCCTACATTTTCATAAGTCTGCAAGGCCTGCTCGTTGCCGCCCCGCGCCAAGACGGAGATGGCACGACTGTCTTGCGCCGTGCAAGGGAGAGAGGCGGCGGCACAAAACGCAGCATAAGTCTGACAAAGACCCGCAGCGGCCACATAACGTTCCAGACAGCCTTTTCGCCCGCAACCACAAGGGCGACCATCGTTTTCCACTATCATATGGCCGATTTCACCCGCTTTTCCGTTGTGTCCGTAAAGCAATTTTCCATCGCTCACGATACCGCCCCCCACACCCGTTCCGAGCGTAACGAAAATAAAATCCTTTACTCCGCGCCCTTTACCATAGACCAACTCACCGATGGCGGCGGCATTGGCATCATTGTCCACCCGCACCGGAATATCGGGAAAGTACTTATGAAAAAGTTCCTTGAGCGAAAATTTCTGTTTGAATTTCAGATTGGTGGCCTGTTCCACCGTGCCGTCGAGAGGGCATGCATTGGGACATCCTATTCCAATGCCGCTCACCTTCACGCCGTTTACTTTGGCCAAGCGCAAAATGGTGTAGGCGATGGTCAGCACCAAATCGTCTGCCGTTTCATAAAGCGAACAACGGACAACATCGTGGTCCACGATGTTGCCCGTTTCGTCCACCAAGCCCACCCGGACATTGGTTCCGCCTATATCTACGCCGCAACGCATCTAAAGAGGACTATTGATTCCAGATCAGTCACGGATGGTAAATTCACTTTGGCCGATTTCTTCTCCATCCATGTATATCCGCACTTCGTAACGGCCCGACATGGCCGGCGTTTCCGTATCACGGCGATCCCAATGCATCTTCACTTCCTGCACTGCATTGCGATAGTCTATTTCCTCCTTCATCGTATAAGACAAGGTTTCGCCCTTAAGATTGAAGGTGTAGATGTCATCACTACCCAAAGTCATCACCACACCGTCGGGACGGGAAATCCGCACATAAACCGGCCTAAGCCCCGGTTCTGTAAGTTTGTTTTCATTCAGGTTGAAACGCAGACTGATGCGGGTTACCCTGCGGGCCCGATCGGTGGCGATTTCCTTGCCGTCGGCACGAAGCCGCACCGGTTGTGCGTGAATATCATAGGCCTGAAGCACCGAAGCCTCCGTTATCTTTTCCTGCAACTGTACCTTGTCGGCTTCCAACCGGTTGTTTTGTTCCTGAAAACGGTTAACGGTTTCCTTCATCTGTGTATTCTCTTCGGTAAGCGCCTGATTGGCCACCACCAAAGAATCTATCCTCACCACATATTCCTGCGTAATCTTGCGCAGAAGCTCAAGTTTGCGACGGATCTTGTTATAGTCTGCCTGCGTGGCGATCAGTTTTTCTATTTCAGCCTTATTGGCCAAAATGATGCTGTCTTTTTCGGACATTTGCGCGGAAAGATCCTGATTTTCCATTTTGACGGTGGTGTACTCATCCATCACCTTGTCCAGCTCGCTTTTGAGTTCCACGCCTTGCGTAAAACTCTTTTCACGTGCCACTTCCGCTTTGTACAATCCATAGCCCATAAAGGCCGCTGCCAAAATCAGAATAACAATGATGGTGTACAATACCTTGACTTTTCTTTGTGATGAAGATGCCATGACTGTTCCTTTTCTTTTATGATGTTTAGCCTTAGGACAAAGGTAACCTAAATTCGGCAAGATGCAAATATCTCTTTTAACAAATTTTAGATTAATGGTAAACAGCTGTGTTTGTTTTTTCTACCCCGAAACATGCGCCGGCTGTGGAAAGGAACTGAATATAAACGAGCATATACTCTGCTGTAGATGTGCCGCCCAACTGCCTTTTACACGATACGAAAACGAGCCTGACAATCCCGTCTTTACCGAACTTGCCGCACGGGTAAAAGTGGAATTCGCCGCGGCCATGCTGGTCTTTAAAAAACAAGGCATCGTGCAAAACATGCTCCACGAACTCAAATACAACGGGCATGCCGAAACCGGGGTCTTTTTGGGACACATCGCCGGCGAAAGGCTTCGGGCTTCGACCACGTTCAGCATGCCCGATTTCATGGTACCCGTTCCCTTGCATCTCCAGAAGGAGAAAAAACGGGGTTACAACCAAAGTCTCTGCATCGCAGCGGGCATAGGCAGCCATTTTCCGGAAATAGGCATCGAAAAAACGCTATTGGAAAAAAGGACAGTTTCGGAAAGTCAGACGCGCAAGAACAGGATATCGCGCTGGGAGAATGTAAGGACAGCGTTCTGCCTGTCGGATGCCGCCAGGCAGGAAACACGCTTTGCCGGAAAACATTTCTTGATCATAGACGATGTATTCACAACGGGGGCTACCGTGGAGAGCTGCGCCCGCCAAATCCTGCAGATTCCAGACGCCCGTGTATCGGTGTTTACAATCGCCGCCCCGGTATAAGGGAAAGTCCGCTTCCACTCCCGACTTTCATTATCTTTAACTCCGTTGAAGATAATCTGGTCCCGGTCTCGGCAGAAGCAAACGACCGTTTGCTTCTACTCCCGACTTTCATTATCTTTGTTGGTTGCAATAAAAAAAATTGACAAAAGCCATGAAATACTTGATGCGGGCGGTTGCTTTGCTGACAGCCCTTATCCTAAACCTTACCGTTATGCAAGCGCAAACTTCTTCCGCCTATCCGGGCGAATCCGAACAAATCGCGGTAATCCATACGCCCTACGGCGATATGACCGTTAAACTTTACAACCAGACACCGCAACACCGGGATAACTTTATCAAGTTGGTAAAGGCGCAGATGTACGACAACACGCTTTTCCACCGCGTTATCAAAGACTTTATGATTCAAGGCGGCGACCCGAAATCGAAAAATGCGGCACCTGGAGAGATGCTCGGCACAGGAGACCTCGGCTATACGGTTCCAGCGGAATTCGTACCCGGCCTTCTGCATAAAAAAGGCGCTTTGGCGGCCGCCCGTCAAGGCGACAACGTGAATCCCCTCCGGGAATCTTCGGCTTCGCAATTCTACATTGTGCAAGGCCGTACCTACACGCCTCAGGAAATTGAAATCCTGAAAACGCGCTATGGCGTTCCGTTCACGCCCGAACAGGAAAAGCTCTACACCACCGTAGGCGGCACGCCCCACTTGGATGGTCAATACACAGTATTCGGCGAAGTTATCGACGGCATGGAGGTTATCGACCGCATCGCCGCCCAAGCCACCGACGGCAACAACCGTCCGCTGGAAGATATTCCGATGACCATTACCCTCAAATAACCGAAACCGCACACCATGGCACTCAAGGAAAGAATAGACAGCCTGCTTGAAGAAGCCCGCAAGATAAAGCTCTCCTCTCTCGAAGAATCGGAAAACTACCGCATCCGTCTTCTCGGAAAGAAAGGCGAGATGAACAAACTTTTTGAGGAATTCAAGAAAGTGGAACCCGAACTGCGCAAAAGCATCGGTCAAGCGCTCAACGAACTCAAAACCGCTGTGCAGGAAGCCGTACAGAAAGCCAAAGACGATTTCGGCAAAGACCTGTCGGCCAGCACAGAAAAAAATCCGGACTTGAGTCGTCCTGTGGAAAACCGGATCGGGCACCGGCATCCGCTCTCGCTTATCCGCGAGGAGATCTACCGCATTTTCGGCAAAATCGGATTCGATATTTCGGACGGCCCGGAAATAGAAGACGACTGGCATCTGTTCACCGCCTTGAACTTTGCGCCCGAACACCCTGCCCGTGACATGCAGGACACTTTTTTTGTGGAAAAGAACGGCATGAACGACGTGGCGCTGCGCACCCATACTTCTTCGGTGCAGATACGCACCATGCAGGAAAAGCCACTGCCCATCCGCACGCTCTGCCCCGGCAGGGTCTATCGCAACGAAGCGGTTTCAGCGCGCGCCCACTGTTTTTTCCATCAGGTGGAAGGCCTGTATATGGATAAGGGTGTTTCCTATGCCGACTTGCGCGAAACGTTGCTGTATTTCGCCAAGGAGATGTTCGGTTCCGACACCAAGATACGGCTTCGGCCTTCATACTTTCCCTTTACCGAACCTTCGGCCGAAATGGATATCGCCTGCACGATCTGCGGGGGCAAGGGTTGCCAGCTGTGCAAGGGTACGGGCTGGGTGGAAATCTTAGGCTGCGGCATGGTGGATCCCAACGTGCTCGAAAACTGCGGCATCGACCCGCAGACCTACAGCGGATTCGCTTTCGGCATGGGCGTGGAACGCATCGCCAACCTGCTCTACCGGGTAAACGACCTGCGGCTCTTTTCGGAAAACGACGTGCGTTTCCTTTCTCAATTTTAAATCCGCCTCATCATGCGCGCTACCCGCTTTTCTTTATGGCTGTGTTTACCGCTCCTATGCTGGTTTCTGCTTGTTTCGGCCTGTAGGGAGCAAAAGACAGGCCAAACGAAGAACACCTCTACCGGACAGGCAACCGCACCGGTATGCGATGCCGATTCGCTTTTCCGCTTCGTGGCCGAACAAGTAGCCTTCGGCCCGAGAACGCCCGGTTCAAGGGCGCAACAGAATTGCGCGACCTACCTGCAAAATAAACTGGAAGCCTATGGCGCAACGGTGCGGGTACAAACATTCGAGGCCAGACGTTGGGACAACGCCCAACTGAAAGGTTTCAACATAATGGCTTCTTTCTATCCCGAACAGACGCGGCGTATATTGCTCTGCGCCCATTGGGATTCTCGCCCCTACGCCGACCGCGACACGGACGAAAAAGCGAAGGCGATACCTATCGACGGCGCGAACGATGGAGCGAGCGGTGTGGCCGTATTGCTTGAAATCGCCCGTATTCTGCAACAGCGACCGCCCCAGACCGGCATTGATATCGTGCTGTTCGATCTGGAAGATTCCGGCCGCCCCGAATGGGAAAAACACAAGCCAGGTGATGAATATTCCTGGTGTCTGGGTGCCCAATACTGGGCCGAAAACCTGCCTGTTCCCGATTATTCGGCATCTTACGGAATCCTGCTGGATATGGTGGGAACTTACGAACCTTGTTTCACGATGGAAGCCACCTCAATGTATTACGCACCCGATATCATGCGCAAGGTCTGGGAAAAAGCCGCGTTGATGGGCTACGGCAATATTTTTCAAAACCTCGCCACAAACGCCTTGATAGACGACCACCTTTTTGTGAACGACCTTGCCCATATCCCCACCATCGACATCGTGCACTACGACAACCGGGCCTGTACCGGTTTTTTCCCCCACTGGCATACCCGCAACGACAATCTGGAAAACGTGTCGGCCGCCACACTCAAGATTGTGGGCGATGTGGTGCTGGCCACCCTTTACGAATAGACCATGCAACTGAAGAGTTTAGCCAAACAAACGGTAATTTACGGACTGCCCTCCATTGTGGGGCGGTTTCTCAATTTCCTGCTGGTTCCGCTCTACACCTACAATTTCGCTCCCGACCAATACG